>DATCVI010000060.1:0-4474 GCA_036566925.1 Stenotrophomonas sp. | reverse complement strand
TGATCGCCTACATCGGCCTGGGCGCAAACCTTGGCGATGCCGAGGCTACCGTCCGCGCCGCGCTCGTCGCCCTGGCCGCGCTGCCAGAAACTCGCTTGCTCGCCGGTTCGCGGCTTTACCGCACCCCGGCCTGGGGCCGGCTGGACCAGCCGGCCTTCATCAACGCCGCCGCTGCACTGGAGACCGGGCTGGCTCCGGAAGCGCTGCTGGAGCAGCTGCTGGCGCTGGAGCGCAGCCACGGCCGCGAACGCCTGGACGGCGAACGCTGGGGGCCGCGCACGCTCGACCTGGATGTGCTGCTGTACGGCGATGCGGTGATCGACAGCCCGCGCCTGCGCGTGCCCCACCCGCATCTGCATGAGCGCGCCTTCGCGCTGCTGCCGCTGGCCGAGATCGCGCCGCAGGCGCTGATCCCCGGCCATGGAACGGTGCAGGCCGCATTGGCACAGCGGGAGACGGGCGGTTTGGTCCCGATTGGGTAGATAATGCCGGGCTCATCACCCCACGTCATGAGCTTATGAGCACCCACGCCGACAGCAAGCCCTGGACGGTTCCCGCGTTGGCCGAGGCCAAACGCGATGGCCGCAAGCTGGTCATGCTGACCGCCTATGACGCCGGTTTCGCCCGCGCCTTCGACGCCAATGGCGTAGACCTGATCCTGGTAGGGGATTCGCTGGGCATGGTGGTCCAGGGCCACGATTCGACCTTGCCCGTCACCCCCCAGGACATGGTCTACCACACCGCCGCGGTGGCCCGCGGGCTGAGCCGGGCGCTGCTGGTCAGCGACCTCTCGTTCCAGTCCGACGCCACCCCCGAGCGCGCGCTCGATGCCGCGACCGCCCTGCTGCAGGCGGGCGCCGAGATGGTCAAGCTCGAAGGCGCCGGGCACAAGCTCGCCGTCATCCGCTATCTGGTCGAACGCGAGATCCCGGTGTGCGCGCACCTGGGGCTGACCCCGCAGTCGGTGCTGCGCTTTGGCGGCTACAAGGTCCAGGGCCGGGGCGAGGCGGGCGAGCGCCTGCGCGCCGAGGCTCGCGCGGTGGCCGAGGCTGGCGCCAGCCTGCTGGTGCTCGAATGCGTGCCTTCGCCGCTGGCGGCACAGATCACCGCCGAACTGTCCATCCCGACCATCGGCATCGGCGCCGGCCCCGGCTGCGATGGCCAGGTGCTGGTGCTGCACGACTTCCTGGGCCTGGACAGCGGCCATCGCCGGCCGAAGTTCGTCAAGGATTTCCTGGCCGAAGGCGGCTCCATCGCCGGTGCGGTGCAGGCCTATGCCGCCGCCGTGCGCGATGGCAGCTTCCCCGATGCGGAACACGCCTACGCCTCATGATCGATACCGTCACTGAACTATCGCGCCTGCGCGAGCTCGTCACCGGCTGGAAGCGCGAGGGCCTGCGCGTGGCCTTGGTGCCGACCATGGGCAACCTGCACGCCGGCCACTTCTCCCTGGTGATGCTGGCACGCCAATACGCCGACCGCGTGGTCTCCAGCGTCTTCGTCAACCCGACCCAGTTCGGACCGAACGAAGACTTCGCCCGCTACCCGCGCACGCCCGAGGCCGATATGCGCGGCCTGGAGGACGCCGGTTGCGATGTGCTGTGGTTGCCGAGCGTGGACACCATGTACCCGCTCGGTACCGAACAGGCGATGCGCATGCGCGCGCCCGGCGTCAGCGAAGTGCTCGAAGGCGCCTGCCGCCCCGGTCATTTCGATGGCGTGTGCACGGTGGTGGCGCGCCTGTTCAACCAGGCCCAGCCCGACGTGGCGGCGTTCGGCAAGAAGGATTACCAGCAGTTGGCGGTGATCCGGCAGATGGTGTCGGACCTGGCGTTCCCGATCGAGATTCTCGGCGGCAGTATCGTCCGCGAGCAGGACGGGCTGGCAATGAGTTCGCGTAACCAGTACCTGTCGGCCGAGGAGCGTCCGGTGGCGGCGGTGATCCGCAAGGTGCTGCTGGCGCTGCGCGACGCCTGCCTGGCCGGCACCGCGCGCGCGCAGGCCGAGGCCGCCGCCTCGGCACAGCTGGCCGCGGCAGGTTTCGAGGTCGACTACGCGGTGGTGCGCACGCCCGCCCTGACCGAGCCGCCGGACGATGCCTACGCCGGCCCGCGCGTGGCCCTGGTCGCAGCGCGGCTGGGCCGCACCCGGCTGATCGACAACCTCGAGTTCTGAACCGGCGCGGCGTGGCCGCGCCGCTCGCCTTCACCTTTCGCCGGCCCCGGCCGCTAAACTGCCCGTCTTTCCTACGTGCCGTCCTGCCCCATGCAACTGTCCCTGCTGAAAGCCAAGATCCACCGCGCCACCGTCACCCACTCCGAGCTCAACTACGAAGGCTCCATCGCCATCGATGACCTGCTGCTGCAGGCCAGCGGCATCCGCGAGTTCGAGCAGGTGCACATCTGGGACGTCACCAACGGCAGCCGCTTCAGCACCTACGCGATCCGCGCCGAGGCCGGCAGCGGCGTGATTTCGCTCAACGGCGGCGCCGCGCGCCACGTCCAGGTCGGCGACCTGATCATCATTGCCGCCTTCGTCGGCCTGACCGCCGCCGAAGCCGAGGTCTTCAAGCCCGACCTGGTGTACGTGGACGGGCGCAACAAGATCACCCACACCAACCACAGCATCCCCACACAGGCCGCATGACACAGTCCGACGGATTCGACTCGCTGCACTCCCACGCCCAGCGCCTGCGCGGGGCCTCCATTCCCGATCTGCTCGCCGCCGACACCGGCCGGCCGGCGCGGTATGCGAAACGGGTCGGTCCGTTGTACTTCAACTTCGCGCGGCAGAAATACGACAACGCCGCGCTGGACGCGCTGCTGGCGCTGGCCGCCGAGCGCGACGTGGAAGGGGCGTTCCAGCGCCTGTTCCGCGGCGAGCAGGTCAACGTCACCGAAGGCCGCGCCGCCCTGCACACCGCCTTGCGCGGCGATGCCACCGATGCGCCCGTCGCGCAGGACGCCTATCGCACCGCCGCGGCGGTGCGTGCACATATGGGCGAACTGATCGAGGCGTTGTCTCGTAGCAACGTCACCGACATCGTCAGCGTCGGCATCGGCGGTTCCGATCTCGGTCCGCGCCTGGTCGCCGATGCATTGCGCCCGGTCCAAGGCGCGCGCTTCCGCGTGCACTTCGTCTCCAACGTCGACGGCGCGGCGATGCAGCGCACGCTGTCCACGCTCGACCCGGCAACCACCGCCGGCGTGCTGATCTCCAAGACCTTCGGTACCCAGGAGACGCTGCTCAACGGCAAGATCCTGCATGAGTGGCTGGGCGGCAGCGAACGCCTGTACGCGGTCAGTGCCAATCCCGAGCGCGCGGCCAAGGCGTTCAACATCGCCGCCGGCCGCGTGCTGCCGATGTGGGACTGGGTCGGCGGGCGCTATTCGCTGTGGTCGGCGGTCGGCTTTCCGATCGCGCTGGCGATTGGCTTCGAGCGCTTCGAGCAATTGCTTGCCGGCGCGGCGCAGTTCGATACGCATGTGCTCAATACGCCGGCGGCCGAGAACGTCGCAGTGCTGCACGGTTTGACCGCGGTGTGGAACCGCAACCTGCTCGGCTGCGCGACCAACGCGGTCATGACCTACGACCAGCGCCTGGCGTTGTTGCCGGCCTATCTGCAGCAGCTGGTGATGGAGAGCCTGGGCAAGCGGGTCAAGCTCGACGGCAGCCCGGTCGACAGCGATACGGTGGCGGTGTGGTGGGGCGGGGCAGGCACCGATGTGCAGCACAGCTTCTTCCAGGCGCTGCACCAGGGCACCAGCGTGATCCCGGCCGACTTCATCGGCACGGTGATCAACGACGATCCCTACGTGGAGAACCACCAGGCGCTGCTGGCCAACCTGTTGGCGCAGACCGAGGCCTTGGCAAACGGGCAGGGCAGCGACGACCCGGCGCGCGATTATCCGGGCGGGCGGCCGAGCACCCTGATCCTGTTCGACCGTTTGACGCCCGAAGCGCTGGGCGCGCTCATCTCCATGTACGAGCACAGCGTGTACGTGCAGTCGGTGATGTGGGGCATCAATGCGTTCGACCAGTTCGGGGTCGAGTTGGGCAAGCAGTTGGCGAGTGGCTTGCTGCCGGCGCTGCAGGGGCAGGGTGGTGCGGTGAGTGATCCGGTCACTCGTGCGGCGCTGGCGGAGATTGCGGCGCGGTCTGTTTGATGTTTGTTGTGTTTGAGTGACTGGACGGGCGCTGCGGCGCCCGTTTTGTTTTTTGCGGTTGCTGGCGGTCGGTTGCTTTGTTTTTCCGTGCGGTGTCCGGGGCTGGGCCCTTGCCCGGGGGACGCCAAGTACTGCATCCATGCGGGGCTCGTTGGGCGACGTCCCTGTCGCCCAACGCCCCCGGGCAAGGGCCCAGCGCCGGACGCCCGATAGATCCCCGTGACGTGAGAAGTAGAGCGCCCTCATCCGTCCCTGCCGTGACACCTTCCCCCGCAAGCGGGGGAAGGACGGCGTCGGCTGTTGGCGAC
>DATCVI010000059.1:0-9976 GCA_036566925.1 Stenotrophomonas sp. | reverse complement strand
TTCACCATCTGCCGCATCGTCTTGTCGAACCACGGCCGGAACTGCTCAGGCACCGAAGGATCGAAATCCACGCGCTCGAAGGCCCCGCGCCCATCCGGCTGCACCGTGTAGAACACCTGCAACGTCGTATTGATCCCGGCACGCATCAAACTGCCCGGCGGCATCGAAGGCGAGAACTGTGTAGTCAGCGGTCGCCCCGGCCCATGATTCTCATAGCCCACACTCAAGCGCAGCTTGTCACCCTCCGGCACCAAGCACGCCAACGCCCCCACCCAAGTCGTCGCAGACACCGGCCGCCCCTCCCGCAGCACCGGCTCGAAACGCCAGCTCCCCACCTGCGACTCGATCGGCTGGCGCAAAGCCACCGGCACCGACTCATCGGCCGTCACCCGAGTGGCCCCATCAGCCGCGATATCGACCCGCGCCCTGAAATGCAGCACTTTGGGTGCCGGCGCAGGCGCATTCTCAGCGACTGCCACGTTGCTCGAAGCAAATACTGCGAACGCGACCACAGCAGACCACAGCGTCTGCGTATTGCTCCGTGCCATCTGTAACTCCTTTCCCCGAATGCTTCGGATCATCGCGTTAGCACCGGCGGCTTTGCAACAGCGCCTCTCGCCCCCCGCACTGCGGCCAGAAAAGTCACAGACGAAGCGCCTTTCTTCTCTCTCCCAACCGCCCGCGCCGAAGTGTCGAGCGGCCGGGGGAAGGCGCATTCGGGACCCTTGGCGACAGGGACGTCGCCAAGGAGCCCCATGGATGGGTTCATGCGTGTCGCGAATGCGCCTACCCCCGGCCGCCCCCCGACCAACCCTCAGCAGAAGAAAGCGCGGCCCCACCCCACCGCACTGCAGCATGTAAACGTTTTCTCCCGCTGATAACGTGGCAATCCCCACCGCAACAACGCCCATCTCATGCCGCGCCTGACCTCGTCCCTGCTCCTGCTCGCCGCCGCACTCGCCTCGCCGCCCCTGCTGGCCGCCGACGCCCTGCCCCCGCGCAGCCAATGGCAGGCCAGCGCCTCCTCCCGCCAAGTCGCCGCCCTTGCCCCGGCACACGCCATCGACGGCGACGAAACCACTCGCTGGGGCGGCGCCTTCAGTCCCGGCCACTGGTTCCAGCTCGACCTCGGCCGCCCCGCCGAAGTCGGCGGCGTGCGCCTGCACTGGGACAGCGGCTTCGCCGTCGGCTACCGCATCCAGGCCTCGCGCGACGGCAAGACCTGGGACGACGTGTACACCAGCACCGACTCGCGCGGCGCCACCGACTACCTGTTCTTCCCCGCCCGCCAGGCCCGCTACCTGCGCCTGGCCAGCCCCGAACGCACCGCCGACTGGGGGGTGTCGGTGCTCGAATTCGAACCCCTCGCCGCAACCACTGCGGCAGCCCGCCTGGTGGGCCTGCCCAACGACGCCGCGCGCGTCTGGCAAGGCAGCGCGCAAGCGCTGGCGATGCCGGCCGCGCAAGACGCCGCCGGCGCGGTCGAGATCGCGCTGCCGCGCGCCGATGCCATCGCCGGCCTCGAAGTGTGGTGGGACGGCCCGCGCCACGGCGCACGCCTGCAGGCGCGCGAAGGCAACGGCACCTGGCGCACCGTCGCCGAAGACCCAGGCAGTGCCGGCGAAACGTCTTTCCTCGCCGCCCCGGAAGCGTTCAAGCCCACCGCCCTGCGCCTGCTCGCCGGCCTCGACGGCGCCGCCCCGCGCATCCGCCGGCTGCGCCTGCTGGGCCCCGAGCAAGTGCTGAGCCCGACCAAGCGCTTCGAAGTCCTCGCCAGCCGCGAACACGCCGCGCTGTTCCCGGCGCAGCTGCATCAACAGCAGGTCTACTGGACCGTCGTGGGCGTGCCGGCGGGGCGGCAGAAATCCATCTTCGACGAGTTCGGCAACCTCGAAGCCTTCAAGGGCGCGCCGATGGTGCAGGCAATCTGGCGCGACGCGCAGGGCGCGGTGAGCGCCGACAGCGTCGCGCGCACGCAATCCTTGCGCGAAGGCTGGATGCCGATGCCGACCGTGCAATGGCAGGCGCGGCCGCAATTGCAGATCCACAACCAGGCCATGGCGATCGAACAGCGCAACGGCCAGCCGGTGACGCTGGTGCGCTACCGCGTCGAGAACACCGGCGCGGGCGCCACCAGCGGTACGTTGTCGCTGTTGGTGCGGCCGATCCAGGTCAACCCGCCGTGGCAGCATGGCGGTGTTTCTTCGATCAAGGACATCGCCCTGGAAGGTCCGGCCAACGCCACCGATGTGCGCGTGAACGGACGCGTCCTGGTCTCGGCGCTGACGCCGGTCGATGCGCGCGGCGCGAGCGGGTTCGGAACGCACGGCGAAGAAGAACCGACCGCGAAGATCGCCAACGGGCAAGCGCCGTCCGCAAGCCAGGCGCAGGACCCGGCGGGCCTGGCCTCGGCGGTGATGGCGTTCGACGTCAAGCTCGCCCCCGGCGCCCATCGCGACATCGTCGTCGCCTTCCCGCTCGGTACCCAGCCACGCGATGCAAAGAGCGGCGAGCTGCCGCCGGCAGCGCCCGTGGATCGCAGCGCATGGCAAGCCGATGCCGGCAAGGCCTTCGACACCGCCGCCGATAAACTCGCCACGCAATGGCAGGCGCGCTTCGGCAACATCGGCCTGCGCCTGCCCGACAACTCGCTGGTGGACATGCTGCGCGCGCAAGGCGCTTACATGCTGCTCAACCAGACCGGGCCGGCGATGCAGCCGGGACCGCGCAACTACAACCGCTCCTTCATCCGCGATGGCGCCGCTACCGCATCGGCGCTGCTGCGCATGGGCCAGCCGAAGGTCGCGCGCGACTACCTGCATTGGTACTCCGAGCACGCCGTGCACGCCAACGGCCTGGTCTCGCCGATCCTCAACGAAGACGGCAGCGTCAACCGCGGCTTCGGGTCGGACATCGAATACGACAGCCAGGGCGAATACATCAACCTGGTCGCCGATGTAGCGCGATTGGATGGAGGCGCGGAGAGCGTGCGCGACTACCTGCCCAAGGTGATCGCGGCAATGCACTTCATGCAGGCGTTGCGCGAGCGCACGCTGGTGCCCGGCTACATGGCCGACCAGCCCGCGCCGGAGCGCTACGCCGGCATCATCGCGCCTTCGATCAGCCACGAAGGCTATTCCAGCCCGACCCACAGTTACTGGGACGACTACTGGGCATTGAAGGGCTGGCAGGACGGCGCCTGGCTGGCCGAACAACTCGGCGACACCGCCACCGCCGCCTGGGCGCGCGAACAGTACGTCGCACTGCGCGACTCGGTCGCCGCCTCGATCCGCGCCACCATCGCCTGGAAAGGCAGCGACGTGATGCCGGCCTCGGCCGACCTCGGCGATGGCGACCCGACCAGCGTGTCGATCGCGCTCGATCCGACCGGCCAGAAGGCGATCCTACCGCCACAGGTCCTGAGCACGACCTTCGACCGCTATATGGCCGACGTGCGTGCGCGCGAGCAGCCCGATGCGCTGTTCGCCTACACCCCGTACGAGATGCGCAACGTCCTCACCTACGTGCACCTGGACCGGGTCGACGATGCCAACGAATTGTTGTCGCTGTTGATGGCGCATCGGCGTCCGCTGCCGTGGCAGGTGCTGGCCGAAGTGGTGCATTCGCGGCTGCGCTATCCCGGCTACCTCGGCGACATGCCGCACACCTGGATCGGCGCCGAATACGCGCGCACGCTGTACGGCATGCTGATGCGCGAGGACGACGACGCGCTGGTGCTGCTGCCGGGCACGCCGATGGCGTGGCTGGTTGGCGACGGCGTGGCGATCGACAGCTTGCCGACCGCGTTCGGCAAGCTTGGCCTGCAGGCGCGGCAGCAGGGCGATCGGCTGCAGCTGACACTGGCCAAGGGCTTGCGCGCCGATACGCCGGTGCAGGTGACCTGGCCGAACCGACAGCGGCCGAGCGAGGTGCGCGTGGATGGCAAGCGGGTGGAGGACTACGACGCGCAAGGCATCCGCCTGGCTAAACCGTTCCGCACCTTGGAGGCGCGGTGGGATAAGGCATCACCGTGAGGTTGCTCGCGGAGACCTTCCCGCGACCGATGGTCTCCGGTCGCGGCTAAAGCCGCTCCTACAAGAGCCGGCCGTCCTGCATGCGGTAATGCCGGTGAACGACCCCGTCCGGCAACGCATCGTGGGTGATCATCAACAGGCTGCGCGGGCCCAGTGCCTGCGCCAAGTCCAGCAACAAGGCATGGGCGGTGTCTACGTCCAGCCCTTCGGTCGGCTCGTCGAGCACCAGCAGCGGCGCGTGCCGCAACAGCGCACGCGCCAACGCCAACCGCCGAGCCTGCCCGGCGGACATCGTCGCGCCATTCTCGCCGACCCAGGTGTCCAGGCCGCCCTGCGCACGCGTCCATTGCTCCAGGCGCACTTGCGCCAGCACCTGCCATAGCGCTGCATCGTCGGCTTCGGGCGCGCCGATGCGCAGGTTCTCGGCGATGCTGCCGGCGAAAACCGGCGCGTTCTGCGGCATCCAGGCGACGTGGCGATGCCATTGTTCTTGGGCAAATTCCGTCAGCGCGACGCCATCCCAGCTCACCCGGCCCTGCTGCGGATCCCACAGACGCAGCAACAGTGCCGACAGGGTGGTCTTGCCACTCCCGCTGTCGCCGCCGATGGCGATGCGCTCGCCCGGTTGCAACGTCAGCTCAAGGCCATCGAGCACCGCGCGCTCGCTGCCGGGCCAGGCGAACAGCACTTGTTCGAAGCGCAAGGTGCCCTGTCCGGCAATCTGCTGGGGCACCATGGGCTCGGTCACGCTGGCAGGCATATCGACGATCTCCTGCAGTCGCTGTGCCGCCACCCGTCCTGCCCACAGCGCCTGCCAGGCCAGCCCGGCGCCCGCCCACACTTCCAGCAGGGCCAGGGTCATGAACACCAACGCCGCCGCCAATTCCGGCGCCAGCACGCCGCGCTGCGCTGCCGCCAGCGCCAGCCAGAGCATGCCGACCAAGCCACCGGCGCCACACGCCGCGTGCAGCAGCTGCCCGCCGACCAGGCGTCGTCGGCGCCGGCGGTCGCTTTCGCCCACGGCGCCCGCCGCCTGCTCGACGCGTGCGATCCAGCTGGTGGTGGCCTCGACCGCGACCAGGTCGGCGGCCCCTTCCAGTCCTTCGAAGGCGAGCGTGCGCAATGCCATGCGTTGGCGCGCGCGGCGTGCTTCGCGACGCCGTGCGCCCCAGGCGACCTGCGAGGGCACCAGCACGCCCACCGCCAGCGCCAATGCCGCTAACAGCAACGCGGCCGGCAGGTAGATCCACGCCGCCGCGGCCACGCCACATACGCCGACCACCACCAGCGCCAGTAGCGGCGCCAGTGCGCGTACTACCAGGCCATCGACCTCGGCAATATCGGACATCAGCCGTGCCAGCAGGTCGCCGATGCGGCTGGCGCCAAGCCGCGCCGGCGCCAGCGGTAGCGCGCGGCGGAAGAACCACACGCGCAGGTCGCGGGCGATGCGCAGGGTGACGTCGTGGCCCACCAATTTCTCGGCGTAGCGCGAGGCGATGCGCGCCATCGTCAGGCCGCGCACCCCGGCGGAGGGCGAGAAGAAGTTGAAATCGGCCGCCATCCCCGCCGCTAACGCCGTGGCCACCAGGAAGCCGCCGGACAACGACAGCAGCCCAACGCCGGCGAGCATGGTCGTGGCGACCAGCACCGCGGTCAGCGCGAGCCGGCCGCGGTGGCGCGCGAACACTTGCCACAGGCTGTCGCGGTTGCGATCGGGGTTCATGCCGGCACCTGCGTATGCGCCACGCGCATCGGCAAGGCGATGACGGTGTCAGACCACGCCCGCACCGCGGCACTGTGGGTGGCGACGATCACCGCTCGTTCGCGCGCGAACACGCCCAGCGTATCGAGCAGGTCGGCCTCGGTGTGCGGATCCAGGAAGGCCGTCGGCTCGTCCAGCAGCAGCACATCCGGCTCGCTCAGCAACAGCCGCGCCAGGGCAATGCGCCGGGCTTCGCCACCAGACAGGCCGAAGCCGCGCTCGCCGATCACGGTGTCCAGGCCTTGCGGCAACTGCGAGGCAAAGCGCATCACTTGCGCCGCTTCGGCCACCGCGCGCAGGCGCGCGTCGCTGACGCCCGGCGCGGCCAGGCGCAGGTTGTCGGCAATGCTGGCGTGAAACAGGTACGGACGCTGCCCGGCGTAGCCCACGCGAAGTCCGGGCCGCTGCACGATGCGGCCCTCGCGCGGCGCCAGCCAACCGGCCAGCGCTTCGAGCAACGTGCTCTTGCCGCTGCCGCTGGGGCCGACCAGGGCCAGCCGGCGGCCGGCAACGATCTCCAGAGACACGCCCTCCACCACATCATCGGCCGCGCCCAACGGACGCAGACGCAGGTTGTGCGCCACCAGCAGCGGGCCATGGATTTGCGCCAGCTCCGGCTCGCGCTCTGGCGCGGCGGCCGGCGTGGCAGGCAGCGCTGGTGGATCGAGCAGGCGTTCGACTTCGGCAATCGCCGCCAACGCATGGGCGCGGTCGTGGTAATGCGCGGCCAGGCGCCGCAGCGGCGCATAGAACTCGGGCGCCAGCATCAGGCAGAACACGCCGACACCGAGATTGGCCGCGCCATGCCCACCGAGCATGCCGAGATAACCCAGGCCCAGGTACAACGCGACCATCGCCACGCTCACCGAGGCAAAGAACTCCAACACGGTGGAAGACAGGAAGGCGATGCGCAGCACCTTGAGGCTGCGCAAGCGCACCCCTTCGGCGGCAGCTGCGATCCCGGCCAGTTCGGCCTCGCTGCGCCCGTACAGTCGCAGCAGCCCCAGGCCCTTCAGTCGGTCGGCGAAGTGCCCGCCCATCCGCGCCAACGCTTGCAACTGGCTACGGCCGGCGGCCTCGGCGCCCCAGCCGACCAGCATCATGAAGAGCGGCACCAGCGGTGCGGTCAGCAACAGGATCGCGCCTACCACCGGCGCCAGCACTGCCACCGCGACGAGGATGGCCAGCGGCACGACCGCCACCTCGACACGCGCCTGCAGGTAGCCGGCGTAATAGCCTTCGAGCGCGTCGCCGTGGGCAAGCAGCAATTCGCCCAGCTCGCCGCTGCGCTGTTGCCGCAGCCACAGCGGGCCACGCCCCAGCAAGGCGCGGTAGACGCTGCTGCGCAGGGCGAGCTTGGCGCTGTCGGCCACCGCGCCGGCCGCGCTTTGCGCCCAGGCCGACAACAGCAACCGCGCCAACAGCACCGCGATCAACGCGGCGAACGCGGTGGCCAGGGTCGGTAGCGGCCGCTGCCACACCAGTACCGCCTGCAACAGCCAGCCGATCAACCCGGCCTGCGCGATCACCGCCACCCCGGCCACGCTGGTGGCGCCGGCGGCGATGACCCGCTCGCGGCGCGCCCCTGCGGCCAGTTCGGCCAGGCGGGCGGTGCGGCGGCGGCGATCCTGCGGGGTGTCGGCGGGAAGCGGGCTATCGGCGTCCAATGCGCTCTCGGCGGGCTCGCGGCGGGGGCTGGCGCGATTGTATGCGGACAGCGCGGATGCAGCGCGCCGGCCGGGGGTGTGAAGGATTGTCGCAGTGACCGCATGCCGCATTGATCTGGATCAACGCCGGGCGCACCATCGCATCAGATCATTTGCCCAGCTCCCACCCGTCCAAAGGACGCCCCAGCCATGATCGACATGACAGTCGTCGATTTGTCGCGGCTTCAGTTCGCACTGACCGTGATGTACCACTTCCTGTTCGTCCCCCTCACCCTCGGCCTCTCTTTCATGATCGCGATCATGGAGAGCGTGTATGTCATGACCGGCCGCGAGGTCTGGCGGCGCATGACGATCTTCTGGGGCGTCCTGTTCGGCATCAACTTCGCGATGGGTGTCGGCACCGGCATCGTCATGGAGTTCCAGTTCGGCATGAACTGGTCCTACTACAGCCATTACGTCGGCGATATCTTCGGCGCCCCACTGGCGATCGAAGGGTTGATGGCGTTCTTCCTCGAAGCGACCTTCATCGGCTTGTTCTTCTTCGGCTGGAACCGTCTCACCCGCGTGCAGCACCTGGCGGTGACCTGGCTGATGGCCCTGGGCACGAACCTGTCGGCACTGTGGATCCTGGTGGCCAACGGCTGGATGCAGAACCCGACCGGGGCGGTCTTCAACCCGGACACCATGCGCATGGAGGTGGTCGACTTCATGGCGGTGGTGTTCAACCCGGTGGCGCAGGCCAAATTCGTGCATACGGTCTCGGCCGGCTACGTCACCGGTGCGGTGTTCGTGATGTCGATCAGCGCTTTCTACCTCCTGCGCGGGCGCCACCGCGAAGTGGCGCGGCGCTCGTTCGCGGTGGCGGCGGCCTTCGGCCTGCTGTCTTCACTGTCGGTGGTCGTGCTGGGCGATGAAAGCGGCTATGCCGCCAACGAGCACCAGAAGATGAAGCTGGCGGCGATCGAGGCGATGTGGGAGACCGAACAGGCACCGGCCGACTTCACCGCCTTCGGCATCCCCAACCAGAAGACCCAGCAGAATGATTTCGCGATCAAGATCCCCTACCTGATGGGCCTGATCGCCACCCGCTCGTTGAACCAGCCGATCCCGGGCATCCTCGAACTGGTGGAGCGCGCCGAGCATCGCATTCGCGGCGGCCAGCTCGCCTACGGTGCGCTGGAACGCCTGCGCAAGGACAAGAACGATACCGAAGCGCGCGAGATGTTCGACCGCCATTGGCAGGACCTGGGCCACGGCCTGCTGCTCAAGCGCTATCGCGAAGACATCGTCAACGCCACGCCCGAGCAGATATCGCAAGCGGCGATGGACACGGTGCCGCGCGTGCTACCGCTGTTCTGGACCTTCCGCATCATGGCCGCGATCGGCTTCTACCTGATCGCCTTCTTCGCCATGGCGTTCTGGTTCTCCTGCAAGCACAACTTCGAGGACAAGCGCTGGTTCCTGAAGTTGGCGTTATGGACCTTGCCGTTGCCGTGGATCGCGATCGAGTGCGGCTGGTTCGTGGCCGAATACGGCCGCCAGCCGTGGGCGGTGGAAGGTGTGCTGCCGACGTTCTACGCCGCCTCGGGCCTGGCGCTGCACCAGATCCTGACCACGCTGTGCGGGTTCGTGCTGCTCTATACCGTGCTACTGGTGATCGAGATCAAGCTGATGCTGAAGGCGATCAAGCTGGGGCCGGAGGAAATCCTGCCTTCGCTGCAGGCCCGCAAGTCCCCCGATGCCCCCCTCAGCACCGAAGCGCTCGCCGGCGGCCAGCCGTAAGCGCAGGAGAACTCACATGGACTTCGTATTGCTCGATTACACGACGCTGCGCCTGGTGTGGTGGCTGCTGATGGGCATCTTGCTGATCGGCTTCGCGGTGATGGATGGTTTTGACCTCGGCGTCGGCACGCTGCTGCCGCTGGTGGCCCGCAACGATGCCGAGCGCCGGCTGGTGGTCAACACCATCGGTCCGGTCTGGGAAGGCAACCAGGTGTGGCTGATCCTGGGCGGCGGCGCGATCTTCGCCGCCTGGCCACCGCTGTACGCGGTGAGTTTCTCCGGCTTCTACCTGGCGATGTTCCTGATCCTGTTCGCGCTGATCCTGCGTCCGGTCGGCTTCAAGTATCGCGGCAAGCTGCCGAGCCAGCGCTGGCGCAATAACTGGGACTGGGCCTTGTTCGTCGGCGGCTTCGTCCCGGCGCTGATCATGGGCGTGGCCGTAGGCAACGTGCTGCTGGGCGTGCCGTTCCACTTCGACGACAGCATGCGGGTGTTCTATACCGGCAGCTTCTTCGGCCTGTTGACGCCTTTCGCCCTGCTCGCCGGCCTGCTCAGCGTGGCCATGCTGGTGGCCCATGGCGCAGCGATGCTGGTCCTGAAGACCGATGGCCCGGTGGCCGATCGCGCTGCCCGCTACGGCAGCCTGTCGGCGGTGGTCGCGCTGCTGTTGTTCGCCGCCGGCGGGGCCTGGGTCGCCTTCGGCCTGCACGGTTACGAGGTGACTTCTACAC
>DATCVI010000058.1:0-9243 GCA_036566925.1 Stenotrophomonas sp. | reverse complement strand
GCCGGGCTGCTGGCGCAGGGCGCCGTGGCCGAAGATCGCCTGGACCAGGATATGGACGAATGGCGCAGCGCCGCCCGCGCACTGGCCAAGCGTGGCCATGCCGAGCGTATCGCCCTGGAAGCGCAGTCCGAGACGATGGCGGGCGCCGCGCCAGGGCCGGCGCTCAATCCCGCGCAACAGGCCGCCGTCGATGCCATACGCGACAGCGAAGGATTCGCCCCCTTCCTGCTGGACGGTGTCACCGGCAGTGGCAAGACCGAGGTCTACCTGCAGGCGATTGCCCATTGCCTGGCGCAGGGCCGGCAAGCGCTGGTGCTGGTGCCCGAGATCGGGCTGACACCGCAGACCCTGGCGCGCTTCCGCGCCCGTCTCAAGGTGCCGGTGCATGCGCTGCATTCGGGCTTGTCCGATGGCGAGCGCGCGCGGGTGTGGGCGGCCGCCCAGCGCGGCCAGGCGCAGCTGGTGGTCGGTACGCGTTCGGCGGTGTTCACGCCGCTGCCCAACGCCGGCCTGATCGTGGTCGACGAAGAACACGACGGCAGCTACAAGCAGCAGGACGGCATCCGCTATCACGCCCGTGACTTCGCCCTGGTCCGGGCCAAGGCGCTGGCGGTGCCGGTGATCCTCGGCAGCGCCACGCCGTCGCTGGAGTCGTTGCACAACGCCCAGGCCGGCCGCTATCGGCAGCTACGCTTGCCGCACCGTGCCGGCGAAGCGCGGCCGCCGCGCGTGCGCATCCTCGATGTACGCAAGCGCCTGCTGCAGGACGGCCTCTCGCCCGAGGTACTGGCCGGCATTGGCCAGGCCCTCGAAGCCGGTGGCCAGGTACTGGTGTTCAAGAACCGCCGCGGCTACGCACCCGCGTTGCTATGCCACGACTGCGGCTGGACGGCGGCATGCAAGCGCTGCAGCACGCCGGAACACCGCACGCCGATGACCGTGCACGGCGGCGGGCGCCGTTTGCAATGCCACCACTGTGGCGCGCGCCAGCCGGTACCGTTGGCCTGCCCGGATTGCGCCAGCCTTGCCCTGCAGCCGCAGGGCGTGGGGACCGAACGCCTGGAAGAGCGCTTGACCGAAGCCTTCGCCGCCTATCCGGTGCTGCGCATCGACCGCGGCACCACCCAACGCCGCGATGCGCTGGAGTCGCAACTGGCGCGGCTGGGCGAGCAGCCCGGCATCCTGGTCGGCACGCAGATCCTGGCCAAGGGCCACGACCTGCCGCAGTTGAGCCTGGTGGTGGTCGTGGGTATCGATGAAGGATTGTTCTCGGCCGATTTCCGCGCCAGCGAAAAGCTGGCGCAGCTGCTGATCCAGGTAGCCGGTCGTGCCGGCCGGGCGACCCGCGCCGGCGAGGTATGGCTGCAGACCCACCACCCCGAACATCCGCTGTTGCAGACGCTGGTCAGCGGCGGCTATCACGCCTTCGCGCATGCGGAATTGCAGCAGCGCGAGGCCGCGGGCTTTCCGCCGTTCGCGCACATGGCGCTGCTGCGGGCCGAGGCCAAGGACGCACAGGTGGCGTATCAGTTTCTCGATGCGGTACGCGGCCTGTCGCCGGGGGGCGAGGCCGGCGCGACCGACGCGGTCGAACGCTTTGGCCCGATGCCGGCACCGATGCCGCGCCGCGCCGGCTTCCTGCGCAGCCAGCTACTGTTGTCGGCCGCCCAGCGCCCGCCTTTGCACCACCTGCTCGATGCGTTGGTGCCGGCGATCCACGCGCTGCCGCTGGCGCGGCGCGTTCGCTGGTCCTTGGACGTGGATCCGATGGATCTGTACTGAGCGCCGCGCGAACAGCTACGCAGCAGGCGCTTTTTTGGCGGGTTTCGCCGCAGCCGGTTGGGCCTTGCCCTTCGGCTTGTCGCGCACCCAGATCACCTGGTCTGCCTGGCGGAATTCGAAGAGATCGGTGGCGCGGATGAGATCGCTGAGCTTGCGGTAGCCGTAGTTGCGCGAGTCGAAAGACGCCTGGTTGGCCACCTGCTTGCCGACCGCGCCCAGATGCGCCCAGCCATCGTCGTCGGTGGCCGAATCGACCGCGCTGCGCAGCAGCTGCACCAGCCGCGCATCGCCGCGCAGTTCCTTGGCGTCCTTGCGCGCGGTGGTGCCGGCGCCTTCGCTGACGGTGGCCGCGCCGAGCGCTTCGAGATAGGTGAACTTCGAGCAGGCGTTGGCGAACGCTTCGGGCGTCTTCTTCTCGCCGAAGCCATAGACCTTCATGCCGTCGGTGAGCAGGCGCATCACCAACGGCGTGAAGTCGGCATCGCTGGAGACGATGGCGAAGCCGTCGAGGTTGCGCGCGTAGAGCAAATCCATGGCATCGATGACCATGGCCATGTCCGAGGCATTCTTGCCGCTGCTGTAGGCGAACTGCTGCATCGGCCGGATCGCGTAGGTGTGCAGCACCGCTTCCCAGCTCTTCAGGTGCGGGCTTTTCCAGTTGCCGTAGGCGCGGCGCACGTTGGCTACGCCGTAGCGCGCGACCTCCGGCAGGATCAGTTCGATCTTGGAGGCCGGCGCGTTGTCGGCGTCGATCAGCAGCGCGATGCGTTTTTCGGGGTGTTCGTTCATGCGTCCTCCAAAATTTCATCGGCGTCAGCGTCGCTGCACGTGTCGTCGGCGCATTCCTCGGTTTCGGTATTGGACTGGTCTTCCAGTTCCAACCGTGTGCCATCGTCGAGCGTCAGTACGCCGTAGGTGATGATTTCCTGCGCGGCACCGCACGAGACGAAATTGGCGCTCACCCGGCCATCGCTACGATCGCCTTGCAGGCGGAAGACGAATTCTTCGGCGCCGGGCGCCTCGCCGGTGGCGACGAGGTCCACGTCCATCTCGCGAATCGTGCCGATGTGCTCGCGCACCGCCGGTTGCCGTTGTAGCGCCTGCTGGGCCTGCTCGGCGAACAGGCCCCAGCCGCTGCTGACGCTCCAGGCAATCAGGCCAACCAGCACGGCGAACAACAGCGCGCAGGCCAGGATCAAGGCGATCAACCACCCTGGCAGGCCGAAGCGCCTGCGTGGCACGGCGGCCGGTGGCGGCGCTTGCGGGCGCGGCGGCAGCGGCGGAGGTCCAACAGTGGCGTTCATCGCGATCCCTGGCATGCGCACGGCCGCCATCATGCCCGATCCCGCGGCGGCTGCCGCGCGGGCGATGCACGCGCCGCGATGACCACGGCTTGCCGGCGCAGCCGTTACGCTGACGCTTCCCGCCCCGCGCGCCGTCCCCCAAGGCTTCCGATGCGTCCGTTCGTCCTGGCAGGTTTTCGATGAGTACCGAACAGCCCCACCTGCTCGTAGTCGGCGGTGGCTTCGCCGGACTGTGGGCCACGCGCGCGCTCGCCGACGCGCCGATCCGCATCACCCTGGTCGACCGCCACAATCACCACTTGTTCCAGCCCCTGCTGTACCAGGTGGCTACTGCAGGCCTGTCGGCGCCGGACATCGCCGCACCGCTGCGCCACATCCTGCGCAAGCAGGCCAACGTGGAAGTGCGCCTGGGCGCGGTAGTGGCGCTGGAACCGGACGCGCGCCGCGTGCGCCTGGGCGACGGCACCGTGCTGGACTACGACTACCTGCTGCTGGCCAGCGGCGCCACCCATGCCTATTTCGGCAACGGCCAGTGGGCGCGCCACGCCCCCGGCCTGAAGACGCTGGACGATGCCGTGTACCTGCGGCGCAAGCTGCTGATGGCGTTCGAGCGCGCCGAGGCCGAGACCGATCCGCAGGCGCGCGCGGCCTGGCTGAGCTTCGCCATCGTCGGCGGCGGCCCGACCGGGGTGGAGCTCGCCGGCACTTTGGCCGAGATTGCCCGGCACACGCTAAAGAATGAGTTCCGCCATATCGACCCGCGGCTGGCCCGGGTGCGCTTGATCGAAGCCGGGCCACGCGTCTTGCCTTCGTTCCCGCCCGATCTGACCGCCAAGGCCCAGCAGCAACTCGAACGCCTGGGCGTGGAAGTCCTCACCGGCACCCCGGTCACGCATATCGATGAGGGCGGCTTCCAGCTCGGCGAACAGTGGGTGCCGGCCCGCACCGTGGCGTGGGCCGCCGGCGTCGCCGCCTCGCCGCTGGGCGCTGCCTTGGGCGTACCGTGCGACCGTGCCGGACGGGTGCTGGTATCGCCCGACCTCAGCGTGCCGGGGCGGCCGGAAATCTTCGTCGGCGGCGACCTGGCCGCGGTCATGCGCGCCGATGGCCGGCCGGTGCCCGGCGTCGCTCCCGCCGCCAAGCAGATGGGCCGGCATATCGCCAAGGCGTTGCGCGGCCGCCTGCGCGGAGAGCCCGCGCCGGCCTTTGCCTATCGCGACCAGGGCAACCTGGCCACGATCGGCCGCATGGCCGCCATCGTCCACCTCGGCCGGCTGAAGTTCTCCGGGGTGTTGGCGTGGTGGTTCTGGTTGGCCGCGCACGTGTGGTTCTTGATCGGCTTCCGCAATCGCGTCGTCGTGCTGGTGGATTGGGCGATGGCCTACTGGGGCTACCAGCGCTCGGCGCGCATCATCTTCGGCGAACCGGACGCCGCCCCACCGGACGAGCAGGCGCCGCCGAAGCCCTGAAAACGCAGAAGCCGCCCGAGGGCGGCTTCCGTGTCACACGTGATCCGAAGCCATCAGGCGACGAACAGTGCCTTCATCTTCTTCAGCGCGTTCGCCTCGATCTGGCGGATGCGCTCGGCCGATACGCCGTACTCGTCGGCCAGTTCCTGCAGGGTCACCTTCGATTCCGAATCCAGCCAACGGCGGCGGATGATGTCGCGCGAGCGACCATCCAGGTTGGCCAGGCCTTCGCGCAGCAACTGCAGCTGATTGTCTTCGCTGTCGTTGCGTTCGTAGGCCTGCGACGGATCTTCGTCGTTGGCGACCAGGTAGTTGGCCGGCGACGGCGGAGCGTGGTCGTCGTCTTCGTCGGACGGCGCATCGAAACCGATGTCACGACCGGACAAGCGCGACTCCATCTCCATCACTTCGCGCTCGGACACGTTGAGGTCCTTGGCGACAGCGCTGACTTCGGCCGCGTTGAGCCAGCCCAGGCGGGTCTTGGACTTGCGCAGGTTGAAGAACAGCTTGCGCTGCGCCTTGGTCGTGGCGACCTTGACGATGCGCCAGTTCTTGAGGATGAACTCGTGCATCTCGGCACGGATCCAGTGCACGGCGAAGCTCACCAGGCGTACGCCCATGTCCGGGTCGAAGCGCTTGACCGCCTTCATCAGGCCGATGTTGCCTTCCTGGATCAGGTCGCCCAGCGGCAGGCCGTAGCCGTTGTAGCCGCGGGCCACGTGCACCACGAAGCGCAGGTGCGAATGCACCAGCTCGCGTGCGGCGTCGAGGTCCTCGCCATCACGGAAGCGGCGTGCCAACGCCTGCTCGTTCTCGACCGACAGCACCGGGATCTGGTGCACGGCACCGATATAGGCTTCCAGCGAACCGAGCGCGCTGGGGATCGGGAGATTGTTTGCCACAAGGGCAGTAGAGGTGTTCTGGCTCATAGGGCCTCATCTTAGCAGTCGCATCATTGGACTGCTAAAGGGGTGGAAAGTTCTCAGTGTTTCACCTGCGGGACAATGGTGACTGTAATGAGACCATTGTTCCAACCTCTATGTCATTGAAAATCAACGACATATCTCACTTGGAGGCGGGGAGAACGTTTTCAAGGGCGGCTAGTGTACGGATTGGCCGTTCAACCCACGTGAGGCGCGCGTGCCGCTCATGCGACGAATGCGGACGCCTATTCAGACCACGGCTCAGGCGGAAAGTTCAAGCCTCGGGCAAGGCCCGGGAGAAGGTCGACAGCGGCGGCAGTCGCCAGTCCACCTCGGCGCCGCTGCGTCGGCGCAGGTACTCGTTGGCGGCGGAAAAGTGCCGGCAACCGAGGAAGCCGCGGTGCGCCGATAGCGGCGAAGGATGCGGCGCCTTCAGGACCTTGTGCCGCCGCGGGTCGATGACCTTGCCCTTGGCCTGGGCGTAGCTGCCCCACAGCAGGAACACCAGGCCTTCGCGCTCGCGGTTGAGCACGTCGACGACATGGTCGGTGAAACCCTCCCAGCCCTTGCCCTGGTGCGAACCCGGCTTGCCTTCCTCGACGGTCAGCACGGCATTGAGCAGCAGTACCCCGCGCTGCGCCCACGGCAGCAGGCAGCCATGGTCGGGCCGCGGCAGGCCGAGGTCGGCTTCGATTTCCTTGTAGATGTTCAGCAGCGACGGCGGCACCGGCACGCCCGGCTGTACCGAGAAGCACAGTCCATGCGCCTGGCCGAAGCCGTGGTAAGGGTCCTGGCCGAGGATCACGACCTTGACCTGGTCGAACGGCGTGGCCTCGAACGCGGCGAAGATGTCGTGCCCGGGCGGGAATATCTGCGCCCCAGCGGCCTTGCGCTGACGCAGGAACGCCGACAACTCGCGCATCTCCGGGCGCAACAACCATTCCCCTACCCGCTGCCGCCAGGACGGCTCCAGCTGGATCCGCGCCTGTCCTTCGTACTCCGCTGGCGTCACAACATGACGACCTGGTCGTCGAGCCGGGCCAGGCGCAACTGGAACAACACCTTGGTCACCAGCAGCCGCTCTTCGATCGGCTTTTGCACCAGGTCGTTGGCGCCGGCACGCAGCAATTCGGACTGGTTGTAGGGATTGCTGTCACCGGTCATCACCAGCACCGGCAGGCGGCGCTTGCCGTAGTCGAAATCGACGCGGATGCGCTCGACCACGTCGCCGCCGTCCAGCTCGCCCTTCAAGGTGACGTCGGTGAGCACCAGGTCGATCCGGCGCTCAGTGCGGCCCAGCGATTCGGCGGTCAGCAACGAAAAAGCGTCTTCGGCGGTGAGCACATGGATCACCTTCAACTGGTGGCGTTCGAGCATCCGCTTGGTCGCCTCGGCCACCACCCGGCTGTCTTCGATGTACAACACGGTGGCGCCGGGCACCGGCTCGGGCTGCACATAGCCGCGGATGAAGGTCGCCAGGGCCTCGTGGCCCAGCGACTTGTCGAAATAATCGGTGACGTATTCGGTGAAGCGGCGCTCGACCAGATGCTGCTGCGCGTCGCCGGACACCACGATCACGGGTACATACGCCTGCCCCGCCGCTTCGCGCACGCTGCGCGCCAGCGCCAGGCCATCGCCATCGGGCAAGGACAGCGAGGTGGTAACCAGGTTCACCGCACCGGCGGCCAGCGCATCGCGCGCTTCGGCAATGCTCGAACAGCCGACCACCTCCACCGCCGGCAGCTCGCGCTGCAGGACGTCGGCGATCAGCCGGCGGACCAGCTTGGACCCGTCGACCACCATCACCCGCGGCGCGGCGCTGATCAGATGCTTGAGCTCGTGGTTGCGCATGCCGCCCTCAGGTCTCGGTCGGGCGAGTCTGACGCAGGAAGTGCCCGGTCACCAGCCAGGCGCCGAGCCAGCCGATCAGCACCGTGCCCACGAGCACCATGCCGGCGTGCAGCAGGTCCAGGCCGTGCAGGCTGAAGGCACTGCCGTAGCTGTCGGCCAGCGCCGCTAGCGGCACTCGCAGCGCGACACCGGCCCCGGCCAGCAATGCCAGGGCGACCAGCCCGGCCCCCAGGCCGTACCAGGCACCCATGTACAGGAACGGCCGGCGAATGAAACCGTCGCTGGCGCCCAGCACCTGCAGCACGCCGATCTCCTCGCGCCGCCCCTGGATGTCCAGCCGTACGGTATTGCCCACCACCAGGACCGCGCCCAGCCCCAGCAGCACCGACAACACCTGGACCAGGCGCGTGCCAAAGCGCAGCCAGTTGTCCAGGCGCTTGCGCCAGAGCGCGTCGTGCTGCACCAGATCGGCCTGCGACGTGCCCTGCAAAGAATCGGCCAGGCGCGTGTCGTCGCTGCCTGCGGATGGCGTGACGACCAGCAAGGTCGGCAAGGGGTTTTCGCCGAGCGCGTCGATCGCCTCGTCCAGCTGCGCACTCTCGCGCAGTTCGGCCAGGCCCTGCGCCGGCGTGCGGACCACGACACCGGCCACGTCGGCACGCCCACGCCATTGCCCGGCCAGTGCCTCAGCGGCGGCCGCGTCGACCTCGTGCTTGAGGAAGACCTTGATATCGCGCGTCTGCTGCACGCTACCGGCCAGGTGCCGCACGTTGTCCAGGGCGATCGACAAGCCCAACGGCAGGGCCAGCGCCAGCGCCATCACCAGGATGGTCAACAGCGTCGCCCACGGCTTGCGCAGCGCGCGGCCGAGGCTGAAAGCAATGCTGTGGATGTGGTGGTCGATCCACACCGAAAGGCGGGACGGCGCGGCGGTCTGCGTCGCGTTGTTCATTCGGCCAGGTCCTGCGGCGAGATGTCGTCTACCAGGCGGCCGTGATCGAGCACCAGCACGCGCTTGCGCATCTGCTTGAGCAGCGCCAGGTCATGGCTGACCACCAGCACGCTGGTGCCGCGCTCGGGCAGCTCGGCGAACAGCTGCATGATTTCTGCCGCCAACGTGGGATCGAGGTTGCCGGTCGGCTCGTCGGCCACCAGCAGGCGCGGCTCGGCGACGATGGCGCGGGCGATGCCCACGCGCTGCTGCTCACCGGCCGACAGCTGCGAAGGCAGGGCCTTCTCGCGATGCGCCAGGCCAATGCGCTCAAGCGCCGAACGCACCCGCTTGCCGATCTCGGCACGCCGGGTGCCACGCAGGATCAGCGGCAGGGCGACGTTCTCGGCGATGCTGCGGTCGTTGAGCAGGCGGTGGTCCTGGTGGACCGCGCCCACCTCGCGCCGATGCAGCGGGATGCGGCCGCCGCGCACCTTCAACAGGTTGCGCTCGCCGAAGATCACCGCGCCGCGGCTGGGGCGTTCGCTCAGATGGATGAGCTTGAGCAGCGTGCTCTTGCCTGCGCCCGAATGACCGGTGACGAACAACATCTCACCGGCGCCAACTTCGAAACTGACATCGACGAGGGCCTGGTGGCCCCCGGCGTATTGCTTGCTGACGTTGTCGAAGCGCAGGACGGTCATTCAGCAATTATGCCGGAGCGATCACCGATTGCACCGCCGGCAATCGCCCCAACTGCTGCGTCCGTCCCCCGGCCGGCTTAGTCGCTGGAGACCAGCGAACGCAGCTTGCGGCCCAGGCGGGTCAGGAACGAATTGGTCGGCGGCAGCGCCGGCTTGTTGGCCATCACCTGGATCGGCTTGCGCGGCGTGGGCGGCGCGGCGGTTGCCATAGCGGCCTCGGCGGCGGCGGCATCGACCGGCTTGCCATGACGGCGGCGGCGACGCTTGCGCGTGCGGTTG
>DATCVI010000057.1:0-6407 GCA_036566925.1 Stenotrophomonas sp. | reverse complement strand
CGCCGCGATCAAGATGCCGTCGGGCCGCGTATGCCGCCGCGCCGCCACCTCGAGCACGCTCACCGCCCGCGCCATGAACAACGCCGCCGGCACGCCTTTGTCCGAAACATCGCCGATGACGAACCACAGCAGCCCCGGCGCAACCTCGGAGTAGTGATAGAAATCCCCGCCCACCATCTTCGCCGGCTCCAGCCGCGCGCAGGTTTCCAGGTGCGAGCCGGCGTGGTCGAAAGTGCGGCCCGAAGGCAGCATCGCCAGCTGGATATCGCGCGCAATCTGCAGCTCGCTCTGCATGCGCTCGCGCGCGGCGGTCATCAGCCCGATCTCTTCCAGCTGCTGGCGGATCGAACCGCGCGCGCTGTCGAACGCGCGCGCCATCACCCCGACCTCGTCGAAGCGCTGCACGTGCGGTAACGGATACTCGAAATCGCCGCGGCGGAAATGCGCCGCCGCATCGGTCAAGTCCTCGATCGGCCGTGTCAGCTTCGAAGCGAAGCGCCGCATCAACAACCACCACAGCCCCAAACCGGCCAACGCCCCCAACGCCACCCACAGCGCCAACCGGTTCAACCCCGCCAGCACGTACTGGCGCGACGCCGAAAGCACGAACGTCCAGCCACTGCGCCCGACCGCCGCGCTGCGGGTGAGATACACCTGCCCATCCGGCGCCCGATGCTCGAACGAAGCCGGCTCACCGGCGGCCATCGCCGCCACCAGCGGCGCCAGGTCCGGTCGCGACTTCTCCACCTGCTGCGGCAACGTGCGCCGCAGGTTCAAGGCCGGGTCCGGGTTGAGCACGAACAAACCTTCCGGCGACAGCAACGTCGCCTGCACGCCGAAGTTGTCCGGCAGCTCCTGCACGATGTCGCGCAAGCGCCGCACCGGCACATCCACGCTGACCATGCCGATGGGTTCCGCATCGGGGCCATCGCCCGGGCGCATCACCGGCAGGTTGTAGGTGGTGAACAATTCACCTCCCGTGGCCGCATTCGCATACGGCTCGGACCACCACGCCTGGCGCGAAGTCATCGTGCGCTGGTACCACGGCATGGCGCGGTAGTCGTAGCCCAGGTCCTGCGCCGATTGCTCGATCACCTGCTTGCCGGAACGGCGCAGATACCAGACAAACCCGGGGTCATCGGCCTGCTTGCCGCTGCGCGGGTGCAGCACGATCATCGCCCCGGCGGTGTCGTTGTCCCCGGCCAGCGTGGCTTGCAGCAGCGCCCGCAGATTGAACGGCTGCGCGCCCACCGCGCCCGCGCTCGCGGCCAACGTGCGCCCGCTCACCTGCGCCGATTCCAACGTCGCCGCCAGGCTGCGCGCACTTTGCTGAGTGAGGCCGTCCACCTCCTTGCCGGCCGCCGCCACCAGCTCCGCGCGCGCGCCCAGGTAGAAGAACGTGCCGAGCAGCCCGAGCAACGCCACCAGGCTCCAGATAGCGCCCACCAGCATTCGCGTGCGCAGGCTATGGCGCCAGCGCACTTGCGGCTTAGGGGTAACGGGGGGGCTGCCCATTGACGGTGGCTTCCAGTGCCGGCCAAGCCCGGATCATGGGGCCCCCGCCAGCCAAGCGCCAATCGTGACCACCCGCACGAATGCCCCTGTAGGAGGGGCTTCAGCCCCGACCGCCAATCGTGGCCTCCGACTCCGCTTGTCGGGGCGGAAGCCCCTCCTACAAGAGCCCACCCCGGCCCTGCTATTCCGCGCGACCCGCACCCCTATTCCCAACACGCAACCCTGTCCCCCCGGACAACCCAAGACACCGCTGGAACGCTGCTTTTCCAGGCATCCATACGCACCCGTAGCGAGGAATGGCGCAATCACGCTGGGTTACACTTCGCAGTTCACGAAAACACTGCACGGCGTACCTCACGCGCCGGATCCGGGAGCGTTATGAACTGGTTGAACGAAGTACTGCAGAACGATCCGAACCCACTAGAGACCCAGGAGTGGCTCGAATCGCTCAAGGCGGTCATCGATAACGAAGGCCCGGACCGCGCGCACCAGCTGCTCGAAGGCATGGTCGAACAGACCCGCCGCGCAGGCGCCTACCTGCCGTTCTCGCCCACCACCGAGTACGTCAACACCATTTCCCCCGCCAACGAGGCCAAGAGCCCGGGCGATGCGGCGCTGGAGTGGAAGATCCGCTCCATCATCCGCTGGAACGCCATGGCCACCGTCGTGCGCGCCAACCGCAAGCCCGGCGACCTCGGCGGCCACATCGCCTCGTTCGCCTCCTCGGCCACCTTGTACGACGTCGGCTTCAACCACTTCTGGCGCGCCCCGTCCGACAACCACCCCGGCGACCTGCTCTACATCCAGGGCCACAGCGCCCCGGGCATCTACGCCCGCGCCTTCCTCGAAGGCCGCATCAGCGAAGCCCAGCTGGACAACTTCCGCATGGAAGTGGACGGCCAGGGCATCTCCTCCTATCCGCACCCGTGGCTGATGCCCGAGTTCTGGCAGACCCCGACCGTCTCCATGGGCCTGGGCCCGCTCGGCGCCATCTACCAGGCGCAGTTCATGAAATACCTGGAGAACCGCGGCCTGATCGAGAAGTCCGACCGCAAGGTGTGGTGCTTCATCGGCGACGGTGAGAGCGACGAGCCGGAAACCCTCGGCGCCATTGCCCTGGCCGGCCGCGAAGGCCTGGACAACCTGATCTTCGTGGTCAACTGCAACCTGCAGCGCCTCGACGGCCCGGTGCGTGGCAACGGCAAGATCATCCAGGAACTGGAAGGCGTGTTCCGTGGCGGCGGCTGGAACGTGATCAAGCTGCTGTGGGGCGGCTACTGGGACGCCCTGCTGGCCAAAGACACCAACGGCGTCCTGAAGAAGCTGATGATGGAAACCGTCGACGGCGAATACCAGAACTGCAAGGCCTTCGGCGGCGCGTATACGCGCGAGCACTTCTTCGGTAAGTACCCGGAAACCGCCGCCATGGTGGCCGGCCTTTCCGACGACGACATCTGGCGCCTCAACCGCGGTGGCCACGACCCGCACAAGGTCTATGCCGCCTACCACGAAGCCGTGAACACCAAGGGCATGCCCACGGTGATCCTGGCCAAGACCGTGAAGGGCTACGGCATGGGCTCGGCGGGCGAATCGCTCAACCCGACCCACCAGACCAAGAAGCTGGACGACGAATCGGTTCGCCACTTCCGCGACCGCTTCAACATCCCGGTGACCGACGCCCAGCTGGCCGACGGCCAGGTGCCGTTCTACCACCCGGGCGAAGACTCCCCGGAAGTGCAGTACCTCAAGTCGCGCCGTGCCGAACTCGGCGGCTACCTGCCGCAGCGCCGGCCGAAGGCGAGCAAATCGTTCGTGGCCCCGGGCCTGGACAAGTTCGAGCGCCTGCTCAAGGACAGCGGCGAGCGCACCTACTCCACCACCATGTCGTTCGTGCAGAGCTTGAACATCGCCCTGCGCGACAAGGAAATCGGCCCGCGCATCGTGCCGATCGTCGCCGACGAAGCGCGCACCTTCGGCATGGAAGGCCTGTTCCGCCAGATCGGCATCTACGCCCCGTTCGGCCAGAAGTACAAGCCGGTGGACGCAGACCAGCTGATGTTCTACCGCGAAGACCAGAGCGGCCAGGTATTGCAGCAGGGCATCAGCGAGCCGGGCGCCATCGCCTCGTGGATGGCTGCCGGCACCAGCTACTCGGTCAGCGACGTACCGATGCTGCCGTTCTACATCTACTACTCCATGTTCGGCTTCCAGCGCGTGGGCGACATCGCCTGGCAGGCAGCGGACATGCGCACCCGCGGCTTCCTGCTCGGCGGCACCGCCGGCCGCACCACGCTCAATGGCGAAGGCCTGCAGCACGAAGACGGCCACAGCCACCTGCTGGCCGGCGCCATCCCGAACGTGCGCACGTACGACCCAACCTTTGGTTATGAAGTCACCGTCATCATGCAGCACGGCATGAAGGCGATGATGGAAGACCAGATCGACGAGTACTACTACATCACCCTGATGAACGAAAACTACGCCCACCCGGAAATGCCGGCCGGCGCAGCGGAAGGCATCATCAAGGGCATGTACCTGCTGAAGGACGCCGGCAAGCCCAAGAAGGGCGAGCAGCGCGTGCAGCTGCTGGGCAGCGGCACCATCCTGCGCGAAGCGATTGCCGCCGCCGAACTGCTGGACAAGGACTTCGGCGTGACCGCCGACATCTGGTCGTGCCCGAGCTTCAACGAGCTGCGCCGCGATGGCTTTGACGCCGAGCGTTGGAACCGCATGCACCCGGAGGCTGAGCAGCGCAAGGCGTATGTGACGCAGCTGCTGGAAGGCCGGCAGGGCCCGGCGATTGCCGCGACGGACTACGTGCGGTTGTTTGCCGACCAGATCCGCAGCTTCGTGCCGATGGGGTACACGGTGCTGGGTACGGATGGGTTTGGGCGCAGCGATACGCGCGCGAACTTGCGGCGGTTCTTCGAGGTTGACCGGTACTACATCGCGCATGCGGCCATTGCGGCGCTGGCGAAGGAAGGGAAGATGACCGGGAAGGATGTTGCTCGGGCTATCAAGCTTTATAAGATTGATCCGGAGAAATCGAATCCGGTTGGGGTTTGAGGCATTTCCTGGATCACACGGAGGGGGACGCCCCCTCTCCGTTATGGTCCGAAAATGGCTTCATTTTGACGTAAGCAACTGAAAATCAAGAGGAAGTTGTGTTCTAGGAAGGAGGCTGGCCGGCTGCAAAAAGCAGTTGCCTATAACCTGCAACTAGCTAAACTAGCCCTCGGTTCAAGAGGAGACACGGACATGTCGGCGCAGAATGAGTCTTCTGCAACCGCAGTGCAGCTGTCTTTCAATTTCGACCGAGATGATTGGGAGCGGGAAGTAGTGGGCTCAGCTAAGGCTCCTTCGCCCATTGCTTCTGTGGCGTACCTTGCTACTAGACGCGAGCACGTCGCCCGAAAACAAGAACTCGATGCGTACACTCGAGTCATAGAATACGCGCGAAGCCTTCGGCAGTTATAAGGCCCGGATTAGGCAGCAACGGCGCGATATGAACACCATTGCTGAATGAATTAATTGCTCGTATCTTCCCTCTCGCTGCCACTCAGGAGGAGGGGGTATGAATTCTCAGCTTTCGTTAGTCCCGTCGGAAACCCCGCAAAGCTCCGACACGCCGAAGAAGACCCTTAAAGGAATACTTGAAGGGGTCGCATCAAAGGAGCTTGTGCTCGCTTTCGGTGGCCCTATCGGCGCAGGGCTGAAAGATGTCATTGATCTTGTTGAGACCGAATTAAAGTCGCTTGATTACGAAGTCGAGCGAATAAAGATCAGCGACCTTATAAAGGCTGCGGCCCAGAAGCTGAAACTGCAAGAACAAGCTCAAGCTGAGCTTCAATCGTCCGCTGCAAAGAAGCGATATCGAAATCTCCAAGACTTAGGGAGCCAACTTCGCCTTCTGAAGGGCGAAGACGTCCTTGCGCAGTTGGCTGTCCGCCACATTTCGTTGGATCGGGCAAAAAAAAACGAAAGCACTCCTGTCGCCGAAGTGGTGCCTCGTCGGGTCGTGTATCTCATTGATCAGCTGAAAAATCCGGCAGAGGTTTCTCTTCTAAGAGCTGTCTACCGCGAAAATTTTTATCTCCTGGGCGTTCTCTGCGGCTATGAGCAGAGAAAGCTAAATCTGAAGTCAGAAGGCGTGTCCATTACAGAGGCGGAGACCCTTATGGAGATTGACAGAAAGGAAGGGGTCGCCCATGGGCAAAATCTTGAGAAGACTCTCCAACTCGCCGACTTCTTTTTAAGGAACTCAACATCGAACACGAAGGCCATCCGGGAACCGATCGATCGCTTTCTACGACTGATGCATGGGGATCTCTCCGTTACTCCGACAATCCATGAGCAGGGAATGTATGCAGCCTTCTCTGCAGGACTCAGCTCTGCATGCATGTCTAGGCAAGTCGGCGCGGCGATTGTGGATCGTGAAGGAAAATTAATTGCTACCGGCTGCAACGACGTGCCGCGCGGAGGTGGTGGACTCTACCGCGAAGCTTCTGGCGAGGACAATCGGTGTATTCACCAGAGAGGTGGAGTGTGTTTCAACGACCAAAACAAGGACAAGCTGAGGGATGCAATAGGAGACATCATCAAGCTGGGCGCGGCCAAGTACTTGAGAGACGAACTGCCGGCACACCTGAACAAAAACCTTGGCGAGATTCTCGTCGATCCCGTGTCTGGGATTGAGGCCATTTCCCAGCAACTTGCGACCGAGGTAGCGCAAACCATTCGATCAGAGTCCAGGTTGAAGGACTTGATCGAATTCTCCCGCGCTGTTCACGCCGAGATGGATGCAATCGTCAATTTGGGAAGAACGGGCCAAGGAATATCGCAGGATTCCGTGTTGTACACAACGACCTACCCTTGCCACAACTGCGCTCGAC
>DATCVI010000056.1:0-3180 GCA_036566925.1 Stenotrophomonas sp. | reverse complement strand
GCGGTCTCTTCCAGGTTGGCGGCCTGCTGCTCGGTGCGACGCGACAGGTCGCTGTTGCCCGAGGCAATTTCGCCGGCGGCCGAGTTGATCGCGATGGACGACTGCTTGATGCGGCCGACGATCTCGGTCAGCTGCTCGGCGGTTGCATTGGCATCGTCGCGCATCCGCGCAAACACGCCCTGGAAGTCGCCGTGGATACGCACCGTCAGGTCGCCCTGCGACAGCGCGGCCAGCAGGTTGGAGACCTGCTCGATGGTGGCGCCGTTGGCGTCCAGCAAGCCGTTGAGCTGCTGTGCCAGCTGCAGGAAGAAGCCTTCCTTGCCGTCCAGCGAGACGCGGCCAGCCAGATCGCCGGCAGCGGCGGACTGGACGATACGCGCCACTTCTTCTTCGACCTGGACTTCGACGCTACGGTCGCGCCATTCGCACACGGTGCCCACGGCCTGGCCGTCGGCGTCGCGGATCATCGAGACGATCTGTGCAATGTGGGCATCGCCATAGCGCATTTCGCGGCGCGCCGAGCCCTGCTTCTCCAGCTGGGCAACGAACTTCGGATCGACCTGGCCGCCATGCTCGAGCACGGTGACGTTGTGGCCGACCAGCGGTGCATCGACCTCGAAGCCCGGCAGCGCTTGGCGGAAGTCGTCGGCGTGCTGCTCGATGACCTGGTGCAGCGCCGGGTTGGTGTAGACCACCTTGAGCGCCGGGTCGGTAATGATCACGCCGGTGGACGAAGCGTCCAGGGCGGTACGGATACGCAGGTTCTCGGCGGCCACGGCCTGGTCGCGCTCGATGCGCTCCTTCAGGTCGCGCTGCATGCGCTGCAGGGCGCGCATCAGGTCGCCAACCTCGTCGGTGCCACGCACATCGATGCTGCCGTCGAGCTTGCCGGTGGCCACTTCATTGGCCACGGTCACGGCACCGCGCATGTTGTTGACCAGGGCGCGGGCGAACAGCCAGGCCAGCACCAGGCCACCGGAAATCCCGGCCAGCATGATCACAATGGTCAGCGTGACCGAGGTCGCATGCACGGTCTCGGCGCGTTCCTTGGCGACCTGGGCCATGCGGTTGTCTTCGGAGATCAGCGCGCTCAGCGAAGCCTGTGCGGCGCGATGCAGGTTGCGGGTCTCGCCAACGAAAGTATCGACGGCGTCGTCGGGCAGGTTCAGTTCCAGCATCTCGTTGACGCTGGCGTAGGAGGCCGAGGCCTTTTTCCAGTCCGTGACGAACTGCTCGAACAACTTCTTCTGTTCGGCGGTGCGGATCAGGCGCGGATGCTCCTTGATCGTCTTGTCGATGTCCTTCTGCAAGCCCACGGCACGTTCGCGGGCTTCCTGCTTGACCGAGTCGCTGGCGCGCACCATCGACTGGTAGGCCGAATTGCGGTATTCGCCGAGCATGCCGCGCAGCTCACCCGCCTCGCGCACGCTGGACATCGACTCGCCTGCCAGCTCGCTGGTGACGCTATTGAGCGAGGCCAGGCCACGGTAGGCAATGATGCCCTGGATCAGCATGATCACCATGACGATGCCGAAGGTCAGCATCAACTTCGGCATGAGTTTGAGTTTGTTGATCCACTGCATGTACGCGTTCCTCTTCCAATGACGATGCCCGGCGGCAGGTCGGTCGCCGGACCGCGCCGAGCGGCGCGGAACGGCTCCGGGCGGCTCTTACTTGATGGTCGCCAGCTTCAGGCTGGACGGCGAGCTGACTTCGATTTCAGCGCGCGAGGCATCGCGCTGGATCTTGCCGATCACGCACACATCCTTGCCTTCCAGCGTTTCCGGGGCGAAGGAGAACTTGCCGCGGTTGGCGCCATCGATACGGGCGGAGAAGGTGTGGCGCGGGAACATGCCGCCCATGTACAGGAAGGTCGGTTCGCCTTCCGAGCTCTGGGCGTACTTGGCCTTCTCGACCTTGCCGCAGACCATGCCGTCCTTGCCGACGAAACGGGTCGCCATTTCCGGCGGGATCATTTCCTGCGACTGCGCCAGCAGATCGGCCGACAGGGTGGACAGGACCAGCGCGGGAATCAGGGTGTAGAGGGCTTTCATGGGGTATCTCCGGAATGGGGAACTGTGGCCCGCGGGGAGCGCCGGACAAGCCGGCACGCGAGCCTTGGACCAGCTATCGGCGCCAGCGCGCGCAACTTGAATCGGCGAGATGAGAGCTAGGACACACTTCAGTCGATCAATCGCATTGCTGTCAGGCACCGCCTGACACGCGTGTCAGGCAGCTTCTTCGTGCAGCGCTTCGGACGGCGACAGGTCGGCGCTGTCCAGCAGCGTCTCGATGTCCAGCAGGATCAACATGCGGTCGTCCTGCGTACCAATGCCCGAGATGAAGCGGGTATCGACCGCGGCGCCGAATTCCGGGGTAGGGCGGATCTGCTCTTCGCTCAGCGGGATCACGTCAGAGACACTGTCCACGACGATGCCGACCACGCGATCCTCGACATTGAGCACGATCATCACGGTGAAAGCGTCATAGCGCGCTTCCTTCAGGCGCAGCTTCAGGCGCAGATCGATGACCGGCACGATGGTGCCGCGCAGATTGATCACGCCCTTGATGTAATCCGGCGCATCGGGCACCCGGGTAACGGCGTCATAGCCGCGGATTTCCTGCACCTTGAGGATATCGACCCCGTACTGCTCCTCGCCCAGGGCGAAGCTGAGGAATTCACCGCCGTGTCCGGCGGCAGGCTTTTTGTCGTTCATGGTGGCTCCGGGCGGGCACGTCGGGGATGGCGGGGTTGCCATGACAAGATCGGCGTGGGAGCGGGGAACTTTAGGGGTTGATGAGGGCGCGCCTTTGGCGTGCGGTTGGTGGTGTCGGCTTGCGGCACGGGCCCCGAGCCGCCGGGTATCGGGGTCGCGGCTCCACAGACGTCCATGTCTGAGTCGCCGCCGTGGGGCATCCATGCCCCCTCGGCGCCAGGCGCTTTAGTTTTCCCACTTCGTTATGGGCGCGCTGGAGAGGGGAGGAGGAAAAGCAAAAACAAAGGCAGCATGCCTCGTCTCTCTCTCATCTCACTCTCACCGCTTCGTTCTTGCTTTCGCCCTGGCTGTTCCCATCCGCCGTCGCCGTCTATCGGGACTGTGGGGGCATGGCCCTTTCGGGACAATTGGCGACATGGATGTCGCCAATTAGCCCCCATGGATGGGTTCACGGCGTGTCCCG
>DATCVI010000055.1:0-99388 GCA_036566925.1 Stenotrophomonas sp. | reverse complement strand
CAGCTGCCACAGGCCGGTGCCGATCAGCACCAGCGCGGCAACGCCGAGCACGGACCACACGCCGCGCCGCGTCTGGCCGAGGCGTGGCCAACGATCGAGCGTGCCGCCGAGCCAGTCGGAAAACCGCGTCTGCCGCACTGCACCCTTGTCGAGGAAGGGAAACCAGGCGATCACCGTCAGGAATGCGGCGGCCAGCCCGACCACCGAAAACAACGCCATCTGCCGCAACCCGGGAAACGGCGCCAGGCCCAAGGCCAGATACGCCAACGCGCTGGTGACCAGCGCCAGCCACAGGCCGGGTAGGAGGTGGCGCAACAGCTGCCAGCGACTGCCCTCGGGTTCGGCCTGGCGCGAGCCGAACCAGTGAATGCCGTAGTCCTCGGCCACGCCCACCAGGCTGGCGCCAAACACCAGGGTGAGCAGATGCACCTTGCCGAACACCAGCGCGGTCACCGACAGCGCCGTGGCGCAGCCGATCAGCAGCGACATCGCCACCAGCAGGATCGGCCGCAGCGAACGGAACGCCAGCCACACCAGCAGCAATACCGCCGCCAGCGAGCCCCAGCCGATGGTGTTGATCTCGTGGCTGGCTTGCGCGGCGGCGGCTTCGGCGTGCAGCGGTACGCCGGCGCGCAACTCGCGCACGCCGGGAACCGCGGCGCGTGCCGACGCGGCGGCAGCGTCCAGCGCCTGGCCGATGCGTTGTTCGCCGTCCAGGCGGAACGCCGAATCGCGGGTCTGGAACTGCAGCACCGCCCAGTAGCGACCGTCGGCCTGGAGCAGGCCATCGTCGCCGACGCGCAAGCCGGTGCCAGCCGCGCGTGCCTGCCACCATTGCGGCCACAGGCCGAGCGGATCGCGGTTCCAGTCGGTCAGGCGGGGTGCGCCGACCGGGCCATAGAGTGCCGCCAGGGCTTGCTGGCCGAGTGTGGCCGCATCGCTATCGCGCAGTCGCGCACGCTGCGCTTCGGTCAGCAGGCGATCGCGATACGGCGCATAGAAATTGCGGGCCTGGTCGAACCAGCCCTGCACCGATGCGTTCTCGACAATCGGCAAGGTGCCGGTGCGATCGGCGGCCTGCAACGACTTCGAGTAGGCCGCTTGCGCGGCCTTGGCGCCAGACGCGTCGTCGCTGCCGAGCAACACCACGACCTGGCGGGCGCTGTTGTCGGCGATCAGGCGCGTGGCGTCCGACAGCAGGCGGTCATCGGCGTCCTGCGGCAGCAGTGCCAGCACATCGCTGTCCACGTGCGCGCCGCGCCAGAACCCCACCTGGTGCACCCCCACGGCGATGACCAACAACAGCCAGGCGCCCGCCACCCAGCGCCAACGGCGATGCAACCTGGCTTCGCCGGCTTCGATGCCTGCGGGTTCAGTCAAGGCTGTGTTCCTCGCCGGCGTCCAGTGGCGGCGCCAGGCGGAAGTTGTCGAAACTCAGGCGCGTACGGTCGTGGTTGGCTTCCTCGATCTCGACCTTGCGCACATAGCGGTCGCCTTCAAGCTCAAGCGAGGCAAAGGCCTTGGCCAGCATCGCCGAACGCGGCGTCAGGTGCAGGCGCCAGGCGTTGTCGGGCAGCAGCTCGGCACGCACGTTGAAACTGGCGGACATCGCCTGCACGTCGCCGCTCATCAGCGCGAACATCATCGCGTTGATCGCGCGCATGGCCGGTTGCTGGCGGCCATCGACTTCGACCTGGATGCTGCCGTCGGCCTGGCGGCTGAGGATGCGGTCGCGGGTAAGCACCACTTCGGATGGGAATGGCTTGAGCGTGCGCCAGATCACCCCGCGCTGCTGCGCCAGCACGAACTGGCCTTGCGAGCGCAGCGGGTTGCGGAAACCGGCGACCTGCTTTTCCTGGGTGAAGTCGGCACGCAGCAAGGCCGGGCGCGCGACGCGCTGCTGTACCTGGGCCAGTTCGGTGGAGACCGCCACGGCAGCGGCCGGCGTCTTGGCCGGCGCTGCCAGCGGCAGGGCCAGCGCGAACAACAACACGAGCGATTTCATTGCGGTTGCACTCCCAGCCGCTCCCACAACACCGGGGGGCAGACGTATTGCAGCTCGCCGGTGGCGGCGAGGACAGCGACCTGGATCGTGTGCGCGCGCGTCAGCACCTGGCCGCTGGCAGCGTCGCGGATCTCGTAGTCGATCTTCAGGCGGTTCTCGTACTCGCTGATGCGCGCGGAGACCTTCAGCGCCTGCGCATACAACAGCGGCCGGATGTACTTCACGCGCGCGTCGACCACCGGCCACAGATAGCCCGATTCCTGCATCTGCGGATAGTCGTAGTCATAGCGCGCCAGCAGGGCGCAGCGGGCAATCTCGAAATACTTGAAGTAATTACCGTGCCAGACCACGTGCATGGCATCGCAATCGTGGAAGGCCGGGCTCAGCGAGATTTCGGCGGCAAGCTCAGTCGACATACAAGGCCCAGCTTTCCTGGCGGATGTTCGCAACCAGTGCACGCAACTCGCCGTCCAGCGCGCGGTCTTCTTCGACCAGCGCGATGCGCTCGCACAGATCTGCATGCATGGCCTCGGCCGCTTCGCCGAACGCGGCGCGTTGCTGCACGCGCTCGCGCAGGGTGATGCCCTGGCGCGCGGCGATCAGCATGGCGGCGACGACCTGCTCGGTGAGCGTGAGCACGCGCAGGCAGTCGCGCGCGGCGATCGTACCCATGCTGACCTTGTCCTGGTTGTGGCATTCGGTGGAGCGCGAGAACACCGAGGCAGGCATGGTCAGCTTGAGCGCTTCGGCGGTCCAGGCCGAGACGCTGATCTGCAGCGCCTTGAGGCCGTGGTTGATCGGCGCGCGCTCGCCGTTGACGCCGGAGAGGTTGGCCGGCAAGCCGTGGTTGTAGCGGCTGTCCACCAGCAGCGCGAGCTGGCGGTCGAGCAGGTCGGCGACGTTGGCCACCGCGTTCTTCAGTGTATCCATGGCCAGCGCGATATGCCCGCCATAGAAGTGGCCGCCGTGCAGGATCTGCTCGCGGTCCGGATCGATCAACGGATTGTCGTTGGCGCTGTTGAGCTCGGTCTCGATCAACTGGCGCAGGAACGGCAGCACATCTTCGAGCACGCCGATCACGTGCGGCGCGCAGCGCAGCGAATAGCGGTCCTGCAGCCGATGGTCGTTGCGGCTCGGGCGGTCGCTGTGCAGGTCCTCGCGCAGGCGCTCGGCCACGCGCGATTGCCCCGGGTGCGGCTTGGCGGCGAACAGCACCTCGTCGAAGTGGTGCGCGTTGCCATTGCTGGCGAGCACGTTGAAGGCGGTCAGGCGGGTGGCAAGACGCGACACGTAGTCGGCGCGGCGCCAGGCCAGGCAGGCCAGCGCGGTCATCACCGCAGTACCGTTCATGATCGCCAGGCCTTCCTTGGGCCGCAGCTTCAGCGGGGTCATGCCGATCTCGGCCAGCACCTCGGCCGCGGGCCGGCACTGACCCTGGTACATGACCTCGCGTTCGCCACACAGGACCGCGGCGACGTAGGACAGCGGGGTGAGGTCGCCGCTGGCACCCACCGAGCCTTCGGCCGGGATCATCGGCAGCACGTCGTGGCGCAGCAGGGTCGCCAGGCCTTCGAGCAAGCCCAGGCTGACGCCCGACATGCCGCGGCTGAGCGAAGCCAGGCGCGCCGCGAGCACCGCACGCGTCTCTTCCTCGTCGAGGAAGCGGCCCAGGCCGCAGCCGTGGTAGGTGTAGAGATGGTGCGGCAGTTCGGCCACCAGTCGCGGCGGAATGTTCACCGTGCACGAGTCGCCGTAGCCGGTGGTGACGCCATAGACCACGCCGTCTTCGGCGAGCAGGCGGTCGAGGAAATCGGCGCCGCGGACGATCCGCGCGCGGAAGGTTTCGTCTTCGCTCAGCGCGGCCACGTGCGTGCGGCGGGCCAGGCCCACCACCGATTCGATCGCCAGCGGCGCGGCGCCGAAACGCTGCAGCGGCAGCTCATTGTCCATCTTCATGCGGCACCTGATCCCAGAAGGGGAAGAAATTGAACCAGTCGTAAGGGGCGGCCTTCACCTGCGTTTCCAGCCAGCTCGCCAGGCGCGTGGCCTGGGCGGCGATGGCGGCGTCACGCGAGCCGCGCGGCAGCACGATGCGCTCAGCGAAGGCTTGGAATTCCACGCGATAACCGCGCCCGGCGTGCAGGCACGACATCGTGAACACCGGGCAGGCCAGCACCGAGGCCAGCACGTAGGCGCCGATCGGGAACGGCGCTGGCCGGCCCAGGAACGACACCCGCACGCTGCGGCCGCCGCCGACCGGTACGCGGTCGCCGGCAATGGCGACGAATTGCCCGGCGGCCACTCGCTCTGCCAGCAGCGCGGCGGTGCCTGGGCCCATGTCGGTCACCTGCAGCAGCTCGACGCGGTGGCCGGGATCCAGCCGCCGCATCATGCGGTTGATGCGTTGCGCGTGTGCGGTATGCACCAGCACGGTGATGCGAAAGCCCGGCACCGATTCGGCCAGCGCCTGGCACAGCTCCAGGCAGCCGATGTGCGCGGTGATGATGAGCCCGCCGCGGCCTTCGCGCACCAGGTCGAGCACCTGTTGGCGATGCAGCGCCACCCGCTCGGCCGGATAGCGGCGACCGGCGGCGAGCAGCTTGTCCAGCACGGTCTCGGCGAAGCAGGCGAAGTGGCGCAAGCTGTGCCAGGCGCCGGGCCAGCGCGCGAAGGTGCCGGCATGCGCGTGCAACTGGCGCAGGTATTCGAGCGAGGACCGGCGCGCGGTGGGATGCAGCAGCCAGTGCGCGAGAACCACCGGATACAGGCACAGCCGAAACGGCCAGCGCCCGAGCCAGCGATGCACGCCGCACAGGAAGGCGATGCCGGCAGCCGAGGTGGTCTCGCCGATCTCGGCCCAATGCGGCGTGCGTGCTGGCGCGTTCATGCCGCCGGCCCACCGAGCCGCCGCCACAACAGCCGCGGAGAACGCCGCAGCATGCCGAAGAACAACCGGGTATGCATGCGGGTGATGCGCACGTTGTCGCGCCACACATCGAAGTGCGAAATGCCGTCACTGGGATAGGTGACTCGCGTAGGCAGGTTGACGACCTCGACCCCGCGCCAGAACAGCCGCACGATCATGTCGGTGTCAAAGTCCATGCGCCGGCCGATCGGCTCTTCGGCGATCAATTGCAGCACCGGTGGCAACGGGTAGACGCGGAAACCGCACATCGAATCGCGAATCGCCAGCGACCAGGTATTGATCCAGACCCAGACATGGGTGAGGTAGCGGCCGTAGAGGCGACCCTTGGGCACGCTGTCGTCGTACTCGGGCACGCCGGAGATGATCTTGGCCGGCGCGTACCGCGCCTGGGCGAGGAAGCGCGGGATATCGCGCGGGTCGTGCTGGCCGTCGGCGTCGATCTGCAGTACGTGGCTGTAGCCCTGGCGCGCTGCTTCGGCAAAACCCGCCAGCACGGCGCTGCCTTTGCCCTGGTTGTGCGGCAAGCGCAGCAGTCGCACGCGCGGAGCATGGACAGCGACGAGCGCGTCGAGCACGGCGGCGCAGGTGGCGTTGGAACCATCGTCGACCAGCAGGCAGTCTTCGCCGCTGGCAAGCACGCCGGCCACCATCGCGCCGATGGCGTGCTCGTGGTCATAGACCGGGATCAGCACCAGCGCGCGGAAGTCAGCGGCCGGATCGCGACGGGGCTCATGCATGGCCGAAGATCACCTTGCCGCTGGCATGCGGGCCATGCGCCGATACCAGCTTGAACGCCAGCACCTGCTGCGCCGCATGCCAATGCAACGACATGCGCACGGTTTCGCCCGGCCGCAGGACGCGCTGGAACTTCAGCACGTCCATGCGCTGGAACGGCGCCTGGATGGCAAAGGTTTCGCGGCCGAAATGGATGGCCCAGTCCAGCTGCGCCACGCCGGGCAGGATCTGCGCCTGCGGAAAGTGGCCGTCGAAGGCGGCCAGTTCGGGTTCGAGGAAGATCTCGAGTTCGGCCTCGGTCGCGTTGCGTGAATGCCACAGCGGTTGCGGGTAATGCGGGCGAAACAGTGCCGCCAGCGCCGGCTCGGTCACCTTGCCCTGGGCATTGACCGGCAGCGCTTCGACGAAACGCCAGCGCCGCGGCCGCGTGACCGCGTCGTGGCTGTCGGCCAGATGTGCGGACAGGCGCTGCGAGAACTCGCGGCGGCCGTGTTCGCGCAGGTCGTGCCAGCCTTGCTCGGTCGGCACGACGGCCGCACCCAGGACGCTGCGCGCGCCGGGCAGCACCAGGACCCGCGCCTCGGCCACGGCGGGGTGGCGGGCGAGTTGCTGCTGCAAGGCGTCGAGGGAAACACGGCGCTCTTCGATCTTGACGATGCGATCGGCACGGCCAAGCAGGCGGAAGCCGCCGTCAGCCAGTGCCTCGGCGCGATCTTCGCTGCGCCACCAGTGCGGCTGCGCCAGATGCGGGGAATTCACTTCCAGGTGGCCGTCGACATCGATGCGCCATTGCACGTGCGGCAGCGGGTGCCAATGCGGCACATCGCTTTCCCAGCGGCGCCAGGCAATGCCGCCGGTTTCGCTGCTGCCGAATACTTCGGTCGGCGCCACGCCCAGGCGCTGGCGCACGTCATGCGCAGACTCGGCCGGCAACGGACCGCCGGAGGAGAACACTGCGCGCAGGTGCCCGTGCGAGGCGGCCCAGTCGAGTTGTTCGGGGAGGCGCTTGAGATGCGCGGGGGTGGCGACCAGCACGGCATCGTGGCCGGCCATCGCGCTGACCATGTCTTCATGGAAGAACGCGCGCGGCAGGGTCTGGCGGCCGGCAGCGAGCGGCCACAGCACGCGAAACAGCAACCCATAGATGTGCTGGTGCGAAACCGTGCCGTGTACCCGGCAATCTTCGATCTGCGCGCCGAACGCAGCCTGCAATGCCTCGACTTCGCGTGCGAGCTGGCGCAGGCATTTGTCGATGGCGGCCGGCTCGCCGGTGCTGCCGGAGGTGAACATCACCACGCCGGCGCCGTCTTCGTCTAGTTCGGCCAGCGCCGACGCTGCGCCGCTGCCCGTAGCGGCGCGTAGCGGCCGCAGCGGCGCCGGCAGTTCGCCGGCAAAGCCATGCACGCGCGTGGCCAGGCGGTCGAGTGTTCCAGGCAGGTCGTCGCCCGGCAGGAACACCCGCTTGCCGGCGTGCCAGGCGCCAAACAAGGCCGCGGAAAATTCGCCTTCATCGCTGCAGTACAGCGCCCAGTCGCGGCCTTCGGCGGCGCTGAAGGCGGCGTGCCAATCGGCCACGCGCTGGCGCCAGTGCGCATGCGACAACGTGGGCGTCACGTTGCGTTCGCCACTTTCGGTCAACGCCAGCCGGCGCAGCGCGATCCACTCAGCCATGGCCATGCGCCGCCCGCACGCGCTGCCGAATGCACCACTCCGCCGCAAACAACACACCCATCATCACGTAGGCCAACAATCCGTTGTAGAAGGCCCAGGTGCGCTCGCTGGCCCATAGTGCAGTGGCCAGCGCGAGCGTGCCGTTGAGCACGAAGAAGCCGCACCACACCTGGGTGACGCGACGGGTATAGGCAATCGCGCGCGGCGGCAGGTCGGGTTCGCTAAGCCGGGCGATGCGTTCAACCGCGCTCGGCGGAAACCGCAGGCTGACCGCGAACACCGCCAGCAGCACCGCGTTGACCAGCGCCGGATAGAGCTTCAGCGGCAGGGCCTGGTTGAGCACAGTGGCCAGCAGGGCCAGCAGGCCGGCGCCGGCCGAGGCTGCGAGCCAGACCGGCTGGCGGGTGGCGGCTGCGCGCAACAGCGCCAGCGCGAACAGCAACAAGGCCATCCAGCGCGGCTCGAAACGTCCCATCGCCAGGTAGACCAGCAACGGGTAGGCCAGCGACAGCACCAGGAGCGCGGCCGCGCGCAGACGGTTCACGGCGGCCGCTCCTTATCCGGTCAGGCAGCCTGGTCGCGCAGCAACCCGTGCAGCACGTCGATGATGTCCTGGACGGTGCGTACCGACTTGAAGGCGTCCGGCTGCAGGCTGCGGCCCAGCAGCGGCTTCAGCTGCACGATCAGGTCGACCGCGTCGATGCTGTCGATGTCGAGGTCTTCGTACAACCGGGTCTCCGGCGCGATCCGCGAAGGATCGATCTCGAAGCTCTCATGCAGGATCGCCACGATCCGGTCGAAAAGTTCGTTCTTGGTCATGCTCTTCAATCTCTGCTCAGGCGCTCGCCTGCTGGCGCGAGGCCACGAATTCAGCCAGCGCGCGCACGCTGGCGAAATGCTTGCGGGTTTCCTGCGAATCGGCCGACAGGCTGACGTTGTAGCGCTTCTGCAGCGCCAGGCCGAGTTCCAGTGCATCGATCGAATCCAGCCCCAGCCCTTCGACGAACAGCGGCGCGACCGGATCGATTTCTTCGGGCGTGATGTCTTCCAATGACAACGAGGAAATGATCAATTCCTTGATCTCGTGCTCAAGTGCCTGCACGCGCAACTTCTCCCGAAAAATAATGACAAAGGTGGTCGTTGAGCCGTCGGACCGCCAGGGCTTCGCTCCCGGGGGCGGCGGCGATCTCTTGCAGGAACGGCGCGATCGGAAGGTCTTCCCCGACCTCGATCAACATGTGAAATCGCCGTGAAGGCACACGATACCACTTCTGGCCCTTCCCTAATGTCGGCGGCACACAGGAAATCCTTACAGGCGTGATGTCCAGGCCGCCGCGTACGGCGATGTTTGCCGCGCCCCGCTGCAGCCTCAAAGGCTGCCCGGGCTGGCTGCGGGTGCCCTCCGGAAAGATCACCAGGTTACCGCCGGCACGCACCGCAGCGATGCATTCTTCCACCAGTCCGGCGCCCTCATCGTTGGCGATATAGCCAGCGGCGCGCACCGGGCCGCGCATGAACGGATTGCGCGCCACCCCGACCTTGACCACGCAATCGGCGTCGGGAAGCAGGGAAATGAGCATGACCACGTCGATCAGGGTCGGGTGGTTGGCCAGGATCAACAAGCCTTTACGCTGAAGCCGTTCATGCCCGCGCAACTCGTAGGTCATCACGCCAAGGCGGTGCATCAGCCAGACATGGGCAGCAAAGCTGCGCTGGATCCAGCGGCGGGCAAGTTCGCGCCGCCGGCGCAGATCCTTGACGCCGAGCAGCAGCAGCGGGAACAGACAGACGCGCAGGAACAGGCCGCCCAGGCCGAAGGCCAGGAAGCTCAGGCCGGTACCGACCACGCGCCAGGCGTGGTCGAGCCGACGCAGCGCGGCGGACTCAGCCATGGCGGCGCCAGCGCCAGTGCTGGCCATCGAGGGTGGCATCGAGTTGCGGCTGTTGCTGGAGCAGGAAGCGGTGCACGGCCAGGCCGTGGGGCAGCGGCGATTGGCTGGCGCCAGGCGCTGCGTCGTCCAGATCCGAACCGTCGGGCGCATCCCAGTCCAGGCTCAGCCGCTCGCCGGGCTGGTCCGCCGGCGCGATGCGCCAGCACCAGGCAAAGTGCGTGGCGGCTTCTTCGGCGAAATCCGCATAAATGTCGGGCAATGGGCCGTCATAGCAGATGAGCAGCACTTCCGCCGCGCCGTCGGCCAATAGTCCGGCGACTTCCACGCAGGCGTTTTCGACCGAAGCCGCGCCCGCTGCCAGTGCCAGGTAATTGCCGCGCCGCTTGCGCACGATGGAATACAGCGCACCCACCGCGTTGTGCACGGACAGACTGAAAGCGGTCGGCGAGAGCGCTTCGGATTGACCGAGCGCGTGCAGCAGTTCGACCGAGCCGGCGACATCGCCATGGCGAGAGACGAACACCAGCGGCAGGTCGTCGCGATTGGCCGCGGTATCGCAGGCATCGGCCGCGCTGATCGCCATGCGGCCGAGGCGGTCGATGCGCCGGCGCATCACGGCCGGCACGTCGGCCAGGGCCGGCGTTTCGTCGCCGGACGGGGCCACGGCGGCGCCATTGGCCCAGTCGAGCCAATCCTGGGGTTGCGTCAGGCCCGGGGCCCATGCCGACCAGCCAGTTACAGAAAATTCGATCATGCGGAGAACAACGGCCCGGAGTCAGAAAAATGAACGATTCCGGAACGTCCGGCAGTCGAGGCGGGGATCGTGCCAGCGCGTGTTCTGGTGCGTCAATGTGCCACCCGTGAAGCTCGCGCGGTAGGCGTGCGTTGGCGCGCTATCATGCCGCGCCCCGCGTTCGTCCCCAGGAATGAGCTTGCCTGCTCCGATCCATCTGCAGTTCGCCTTTGCCGCGCCTGAAACGGCTGCTGTCCACCTGAGCGACCCTTGCGTGCTGGCGGTGGTGGATTTCTCCCGCGAACCGCTGGCGGCGACACAAGCCGCCGATGCGCGCCGCCTGCGCGTACCGCTGGAAGCGATGGGCGCCGGAAAGCTGGAGGTCTGGCGTGGCGATGCGCCGGTCGAGCACGGCCGCAATGAACAAGGCATCGCCTGGGCCGAGAACGGAACCCTGCAGTTCGGCGCGATCGAGATCGAGGAAAGTCCGGAGCTGGACCTCGAGGCGGCCAGTGCCCTGGCCTATGCGCAGGTGAACCGCTTCATCGCGCAGCGCGGCTATCCGCATGTGCTGCGGATCTGGAACTACCTCGATGGCCTGACCGAGGGCGAAGGCGACCAGGAGCGCTATCGCCGCTTCTGCGTGGGCCGGGTTCGCGGCTTGCAGCAGGTAGAGGAATCGCGCCTGCCGGCGGCGACCTGCATTGGCAGCTTCGGCGGTCCGCGCCAGTTGTTGGTGTATTGGCTGGCCGCCAAGGAGCCGGGCGTGGCCATTGAGAATCCGCGCCAGGTCAGCGCCTACCGCTACCCGCGCCAATATGGGCCGCAGTCGCCCACCTTCGCCCGGGCGATGCTGCCGCCGCCGGGCAGCCAGGCGCCGCTGATGCTTTCGGGCACGGCCAGTATTGTTGGTCACGCCACTGCGCACAGCGGCGACGTGCAGGCGCAGTTGGAGGAGATCCTGGTCAACCTGGAAGCCCTGCGCGGCGAGGCGGCGCGGCTGTCGCCGTCGCTGCCGAGCGCGGTGGGCGATCCCGGCACCCTGCTCAAGGTGTATGTGCGCGATCGACACGCCCTGCCGGAGGTGGCCGCCGCCCTGGACGCCCGGTTCGGCGACCGGGTCCCGCGGCTGCTGCTGCATGCCGAAGTCTGCCGTCGCGAGTTGGCGGTAGAGATCGAAGGCGTGTTGGGCAACCCGCAAGGCTGAGAAAACCCGCGGGGCCATGACCTGTGGCCCAGCCGCCGGGGCGAGGCCCGCTGTTAGGCTTGCGCTTCTTTGTTCCTGGCCTGCCTTGCCCATGCCCAAGTTGATGCCGCTCTCCCTGTTGCTGCTGGCCGCTACCGCCGGTGCGCAGACGCCTGTCTCCTCGGCGCCCGCCGCCCTCACCATCGAGCAGGTCATGGCCGATCCGGACTGGATCGGCGCAGGCGTCGACAATGCCTGGTGGCAGTGGGACGGCCAACAGGTGCAGTACCTGCTCAAGCGCAATGGCAGCCCGGTGCGCGACACCTACCGGCAGCCAGTCGATGGCGCCGCGGCGCAGCGCGTGGGCGACAACGAGCGCGCCGGCCTGGACGCAGCCAACCCGGCCTATGACCCGCAGCGCCAGCGCATGGTCTTCGCTCGCAACGGCGACATCTTCCTGCGCGACCTGCGCAGCGGCGCGCTGACCCAGCTCACCCGCAGCAACGAGACCGAGTCGCGGCCGCAGTTCGCCAGCGACGGCGGCGTGATCTGGCGCGCCGGCAACGATTGGTATCACTGGGCGCCCGGCGGCGGCACCAGCCAGGTCGCAGTGGTGAAGGCCGCTCGCGACCCCAACGCCGCGCCCAAGGCCGATGTCCTGCGCGAGCAGCAGCTGGCTACCCTGGCCACGCTGCGCCGCGACCGCGAGCAGCGCGAGACGCTGCGCACGCAGGAAGACGCCTGGCGCAAGGCCGACCCGACCCGCGCCGCCGGCCCGGTATACCTGGGCGACGAGGTCGAGATCGTCGACAGCGCGCTCTCGCCCGATGGCCGCCACCTGCTGGTGGTCACCCAGGCCAAGGGCGCCGACGAGGGCCAGGCCAGCAAGATGCCGAAGTACGTGACCGAATCCGGTTACGAGGAATTCCAGGAAGCGCGCACGCGCGTGGGTCGCAACAACCCGGTGCCGCACAAGTTGTGGCTGGTGGATACCACCGCCGGCAGTGCGCGCGAGTTGAAGTTCGACGGCCTGCCCGGCATCGCCACCGATCCCCTGGCGGCGCTGCGCAAGGCCGCCAAGCAGGACGCGCTGAAGGGCAACCGCGCCGTGCGCATCGAAAGCGATGGCGATGGCAGCGGCCCGGCGATCCACTGGAGCGATGACGGCCGCAATGCCGCGGTGGAAATTCGCGCGGTGGACAACAAGGATCGCTGGATCGCCGCCGTCGATCTGGACAAGGCGCAGCTGCTGCCGCGCCACCGCCTCACCGACAACGCCTGGATCAACTGGGGCTTCAACGACTTCGGCTGGCTGCGCGACGGTCGCACGTTGTGGCTGCTGTCCGAAGAGTCGGGCTATTCGCATCTGTACACGGTCGCCGCCGACGGCAAACCGCGCCAGCGCACCCGCGGTAAGTGGGAAGTCTCCACGCCTGTACCCAGCGCCGATGGCAACGGCTTCTTCTTCGTCTGCAACCAGAAGTGGCCAGGCGACTACGAAGTCTGCAAGCTCGACCTGGGCAATGACCAGGTGAGCGAAGTGACCTCGCTCGATGGCGTGGAGGACTTCAGCCTGTCGCCGAATGGCCAGCAGTTGCTGGTGCGCTATTCCGGCAGCTACCTGCCCCCGCAGCTGGCGGTGGTACCGGCCGCCGGCGGCCAGGCGCGTGTGCTGACCGATACCCGCACGGCCGCGTTCAAGGCACGGCCGTGGATCCAGCCGCAATACGTGCAGGTGCCGTCCAAGCATGGCGCCGGCACGATCTGGGGCAAATACTACGGCCCGCAGAATCCCGAGCCGGGCAAGCAGTATCCGATCGTGATGTTCGTCCACGGCGCCGGTTATCTGCAGAACGTCTCCGAGCGCTACAGCGCCTATTTCCGCGAGCAGATGTTCCACAACCTGCTGGTGCAGAAGGGCTACGTCGTGCTCGACCTGGACTACCGCGCTTCGGAGGGTTACGGCCGCGACTGGCGTACCGCCATCTACCGCAACATGGGTCATCCGGAGCTTGAAGATTACCTGGACGGCCTGGACTGGCTGGTGGCCAACAAACAGGGCGACCGCGCGCGCGCCGGCATCTACGGCGGCTCGTACGGCGGCTTCATGACCTACATGGCGCTGTTCCGCGCACCGGGCACATTCAAGGCCGGCGCCGCGCTGCGTCCGGTCGGCGACTGGATGCAGTACAACCACGAATACACCTCCAACATCCTCAACACGCCGGACCTCGACCCGGAGGCCTACAAGGTCTCCTCGCCGATCAACTACGCCGAGGGCCTGCGCGACCACCTGCTGATCGCCCACGGCATGGTCGATGACAACGTGTTCTTCAAGGACTCGGTGGACATGACCCAGAAGCTGGTGGAGCTGCACAAGGACAACTGGGAGATCGCCCCGTATCCGCTGGAGCGCCACAGCTTCACCCGCGCCGACTCCTGGCTGGATGAGTACAAGCGCATCCTCAAGCTGTTCGAGGAAGAGGTGAAGTAAGCCAGGACAGCGCATGCCCGCTCCCCTCGCCCCGGCCTCGCCCCGCAGCAGCTTCGTCACCGTGATGGCGTGGCTGAGCCTGGCGGTGGCGATCATGAGCGCGGCCGGCAATGCCTTGCAGGCGATGGCCGCGCTGCTGGTGCCAGGGCTGGGGAGCTTCGGCGGAATGCTGCCCCCGGGCGCAACGGTTCCGCCGCTGATGGCCTGGCTGGGCGAGCACCTGATGTCGCTATCGCTGCTCGGCGTGGTCCTGTCCCTGGCGGTCGCCTGGGTCTCCTGGGCGCTGCTGCAGCGGCGCGAGTGGGGGCGGCTGACCTTCATCGCGGTGCTGGCGCTAGCGGCGCTGGCCAACTTCGCCTGCATTCCGCTGGTGGACGTGGCGCTGGCCATGGCTGCGGCGGTGGTCGACCCCAGTGGCACCGGCGACGTTGCCGCGCAGTTGATGGACGCCGGGGCGCCGATGCTCGCGGCCCTGCGCCTGGTGTGCTGGCTGGGCGCGCTGGCGATTGCGGCGGTGCACGGCTGGATCATCTGGCAGCTCTGCCGCCCGGCCATTCGCGCCGAGTTCCACCGCTAAGCACCCGCCGCGCCCGCCGGGCCGCTCGCTAGAATGGCGGCATGAACGAATTCGAGCGCGTACGCGAGTATCTGACCGGGCTGCAGGACCGCATCTGCGGCGCCATCGAGGCAGCCGATGGCCAAGCCTGCTTCAACGAGGACGCCTGGCAGCGCAGCGAAGGCGGCGGCGGGCGTACCCGGGTACTGCGCGAGGGCGCGGTGTTCGAACAGGCCGGCATCGGCTTCTCCGACGTCTGCGGCACGCGCCTGCCGCCCTCGGCCAGCGCGCATCGGCCGGAGCTGGCCGGCGCCACCTGGCGGGCGACGGGCGTATCGCTGGTGTTCCACCCGCGCAATCCCTACCTGCCGACCACCCATGCCAACGTGCGCTACTTCCGCGCCGAGCGCGATGGCGAAGCGGTGGCGGCCTGGTTCGGCGGCGGCTTCGACCTGACCCCGTTCTACCCGTTCGACGAAGACGTGCTGCACTGGCATCGCACCGCGCGGACACTGTGCGCGCCTTTCGGCGAGGACCGCTACGCGGCGCACAAGCGGTGGTGCGACGAATACTTCTTCCTGCGCCACCGCAACGAGACCCGCGGCGTTGGCGGCTTGTTCTTCGACGACCTGCACGGCAACTTCGAACAGGACTTCGCCTACCTGCAGGCGGTTGGCCAGGGCTTCCTCGACGCCTACCTGCCGATCGTCGAGCGTCGCAAGGACACGCCCTACGGCGAGCGCGAACGCGAATTCCAGCAGTACCGCCGCGGACGCTATGTCGAGTTCAACCTGGTCTACGACCGCGGCACGCTATTCGGCCTGCAGAGCGGCGGGCGCGCCGAGAGCATCCTGATGAGCCTGCCGCCGCGGGTGCGCTGGGAATACGGCTACCAGCCCGAACCCGGCAGCGCCGAAGCGCGGCTTGCCGACTATTTGATCCCGCGCGACTGGCTTGGCTGAATAGCGCCAGGAAGCTGGCGCCGGAAGCGTGATCCAAACCGCGAAAACTGAGCCGTTCATGGCGCTGTAGCGCCAAGGTAATGGCACGCGTTTATTTTGGTGAAGCGGTGCACGGTTCCCGCCAGACGGTTCAGTCAAAATATCGGCGTCCGAAAATAAAAAGCCCCGCAGACCAGGGGGAGGTCAGCGGGGCCAGGGAACGGGAACTTGGGGAGGAGTGCCCGTTCCAGAGATCTGCTCCAGGGGATGGGAGAGATCCGCGACAAGCGTTGCGCTTGTCGAGGGCTATGACACCATTTCGGACATTGATAGATCGTGAAGATTTGAGTTAAGAATTCGTCGGATTAAGGGCGGATTCATTACTTTCTGACGGTTTCACGTTGCAATTTCCGACGCATAAATGCGCAGCGCTTTCCGCGGGGGTGGAGGCGCTGCGCATTCATCAATGCGCTTCGTCCCAGTTGTCGCCGACTCCGGCGTCCACCACCAGCGGCACCCGCAGCGATGCCGCCCCGGCCATCAGCGTGGTGGCCTGCTGGCGCAACTCGTCGATGAAATCCGCGTCGGCCTCGAACACCAGTTCGTCGTGCACCTGCAGGATCATCAGCGCGCGCTCGCTGTGCGCGGAAATCCACTGGTCCACCGCCACCATCGCACGCTTGATGATGTCGGCCGCGGTGCCCTGCATCGGCGCGTTGATGGCCGCGCGCTCGGCGCCGGCGCGCTGGCCCTGGCTGCCGCTGTTGATGTACTCCAGATACAGGCGGCGGCCGAACACGGTTTCGACGTAGCCCCTCTCGCGCGCTTGCTGGCGCGTGCTTTCCATGAAGTCGCGCACGCCCGGATAGCGGCTGAAGTAAAGCGCGATGTAGTCCTGCGCCTCGCCGCGGCCAATGCCGAGCTGGCGCGCCAGGCCGAATGCGCTCATGCCGTACATCAGGCCGAAGTTGATCGCCTTGGCGGCGCGGCGTTCGTTGCTGGTCACTTCGTCCATCGGCCGGCCGAACACCTCGGCCGCGGTCGCGCGGTGGACGTCGGCGCCGGATTCGAACGCGGCCACCAGGCCACGGTCTTCGGACAGGTGCGCCATGATCCGCAGCTCGATCTGCGAGTAGTCGCAGGCCAGCAGTTTGCGGCCCGGGGGCGCGACGAAGGCGCGGCGGATGCGGCGGCCGTCATCGGTGCGGATCGGGATGTTCTGCAGGTTCGGGTCGGACGAAGACAGACGCCCGGTGGCCGCGCCGGCCTGGTGATAACTGGTATGCACCCGGCCACTGTGCGGATTGATCATCTCCGGCAGCTTGTCCGTATAAGTGCTGCGCAGCTTGGCCAGGCCACGATATTCGAGGATCACCCGCGGCAGTTCGTGCTGGTCGGCGATGGCCTCCAGCGCTTCTTCGTTGGTCGACGGCTGGCCCTTGGGCGTCTTCACAACCGCTGGCAGCTTCAGTTCGTCGAACAACAACGCCTGCAGCTGCTTGGGCGAATCCAGGTTGAAGGTGCGCCCGGCCAGTTCGGTGGCCTTTTGCTGCGCGGCCAGCATGCGCTTGGACAGATCCGCGCTCTGCCGGCGCAACTCCTCGGCGTCCACGCGCACCCCATTGGCTTCGATGCGTTCCAGCACCGAGACCAGCGGCATTTCGATGTCGCGATACACCCGCGCCAGGCCCGGCTCGGCCGCCAGCTTCGGCGACAGCACGCGGTGCAGGCGCAAGGTGATGTCGGCATCCTCGGCGGCGTAGCGGGTGGCATCGTCGATGGCCACGTGCGCGAAGGGGATCTGCTTGGCGCCCTTGCCGGCGACATCCTCGTACTTGACCGTGTCGTAGCCCAGGTAGCGCTTGGCCAGGCTGTCCATGTCGTGGCGCGCGCCACCGGAATTGAGCACGAAGCTCTGCAGCAAGGTGTCGTCGGCGTAGCCGGCCAGGGCAATGCCGTGGCGGCGCATGACGTGGAGGTCGTACTTGCCGTGCTGGCCGAGCTTGCGCACGGCTGGATCCTCGAGCAGCGGGCGCAGCATTTCGAACGCCTGCACCTGCGACAGCTGCGCCGGTGCGCCGGGGTAGTCATGGGCCAATGGCAGGTAGGCGGCCTGCCCGGGCGTGTCGCTGAAGCTCAGCCCGACCAGTCGCGCCTGCATCGGGTCGAGGCTGTCGGTTTCGGTGTCGAAGGCGAATTCGCCAGCGGCGCGCAGGCGGGCGATCCAGGCCTGCAGCTGTTCGGTCGTGGCGATCGTCTCGTACTCGCCCTTGGCTGCCAGCGCGGGGTCGATGTCGGCCGCCGTGGCAGGCGCCGCGGCGCCCACGGTGAAGCCGCGGCCGCGCGCCAGGCCAGGCTCCTTCTCCGCCACCCCCGCGCCGACGTCGCCGCCCTCCAGCTCCTTCAGCGCCTGGGTGAAGCCGTAGCGCCGGTACAACGCGGCCAGCGCCTCGGCGTCGCGCTCGCGCAGCCCCAGGGTGCGTGGGCCGCCGGGCAGGGCCACGTCGGTCTTGATCGTGACCAGCTCGCGGTTCAACGGCAGACGCGGCAAGGCCGCGCGCAGGTTCTCGCCGATCTTGCCCTTGATGGCGTCGGCCTGGGCCATGACCCCGTCGAGCGTGCCGTACTCGGCCAGCCACTTGGCCGCGGTCTTGGGGCCACACTTTTCCACGCCGGGCACGTTGTCCACCGCATCGCCCATCAGCGCCAGCAGGTCGACGATCTGCGAGGCACGCACACCGAACTTGGCCATTACTGATTCGTCCGAATCCATCTGGCTGCCGGTCATGGTGTTGACCAGGCGGATGCCCGGCCGCACCAGCTGGGCGAAGTCCTTGTCGCCGGTGGAAATGGTCACCTCCAGCCCGTCGGCCGCGGCCTGCACCGCGAGGGTGCCGATGACATCGTCGGCTTCCACGCCTTCCTCGCGCAGGATGCTCAGGCCCAAGGCCTGCACGATCTCGCACATCGGCATCACCTGCGCGCGCAGCTCATCGGGCATCGCAGCGCGGTTGGCCTTGTATTGGGGATACAGGTCATCGCGAAAGGTCTTGCCCGGCGCATCGACGACGAAGGCCACGTACTCGGGCCGTTCCTTCAACGTGGCACGCAACATGTTGACCACGCCGAACAGCGCGCCGGTGGGCTCGCCTTGCGCGTTGGTCAGGGGTGGCAGCGCGTGGAAGGCGCGATACAGGTAACTGGAACCGTCGATAAGGACTAGTTTGCTCATGCCCAGATTCTACGCCGCCGTGCCGGGCCACTCGCGCATAATCGAGGTCCCCCGGCCCGGAGCGCCCCCGATGAAAACGACCCCCCTGTTGCTCGCGATGATGCTCACGCTGGCCGGCTGCGCCAGTGGCGGTACCGGCATGGTGGGCGCCGATGGCGCGCCGGTGGACCTGCGCAATGCCGAGGTCAGCAGCAAGACCATGGGCAACGGCGACACGGTCGAGGAATACCGCGTGGCCGGCCAGGTCCGCATGGTGAAGGTCACACCGCAACGCGGCGCGACCTTCTACCTATACGACCGCGACGGCGACGGCCATATGGACAACGACAACGACGGCCCCTCGCCGGTGTATTGGAAGCTCTACAGCTGGTAAGCGAGCAGTCGCGCCGCGTGCTCGATCACCGGATGACCAGCACCGGCACCGTGCTGTGCGTCAGCACCTCGGTGGTCTGGCTGCCCAGCAACACCCGGCTCATGCCGCGGCGGCCATGCGAGGTCATCACGATCATGTCGCTGCCGCATTCCTTGGCGGTATCGATGATGCCTTCGGCCGCGTAGCGGTCGAGCACATGGCGCGGATGGACCTCCACGCCCGCGGCGCGCGCCGCTTCCAGCGCTGGCGCCAGGATCTTCTGCGCGCCTTCCTCGCGCTCCTTGCGGTACTCCGGGCTGGCTTCGTAGCCGACGCTCCAGCCCATTGCGTCGTACATGCCCATGGCCCAAGGCTCGGACACGGTGACGATGTCCACCTGCGCCCCGGTGGCCTTGGCCAAGGCCAGCCCGTGCTCCAGGCCACGCTGGGACAGCTCGGAACCATCGAGGGCAATCAAGATACGGTTGTACATGACTCGCTCCTGGCAACCGTCCGGCGACGGGTTTGGTGGCAGCATTTCACCACTTTGGCGGCCAGGGTGCGTTGATCCGGATCAACGCGGCGTCGCGGCCGCAGCCGCGCTGCCTGTTCAGATCACGGTGAGATTGGCGTAGGCCAGCACCAGCCACTTGGCACCGGCTTCGTCGAACTGCACCTGCACGCGCGCATGCGCGCCGCTGCCCTCGTAGTCGGTGATCACGCCGCCGCCGAACTTCGGGTGGCTGACATTGGCGCCCAGGGCGATCAAGGGCGTTTCAATCGCCGAGCCGCCACCCTGGCGGCTGGCACCGATGGCCGACGGCCGCGAGATCTGCACCCGCGGCCGCACCTCGTTGATCAGATCGCGCGGGATCTCGCGCAGGAAGCGCGAAGGCATGTTGTAGTTGTCCTGGCCGTGGATGCGTCGCGACTCGGCATAGCACAGCAGCAGTTTCTGCCGCGCGCGGGTGATGCCCACGTAGGCCAGGCGCCGCTCTTCCTCCAGCCGCCCGCTTTCCTCCAGCGAGCGCGCGCTGGGGAACAGGCCGTCTTCCAGGCCGGCCAGGCACACCAGGGGAAATTCCAAACCCTTGGCCGAGTGCAGGGTCATGAGCTGCACGCCCTCCTCGCCCGCCTGCGCCTGCCCTTCGCCCGCCTCGAGCGAGGCATAGGCCAGGAAGGCGACCAGCTCGGTCATGCCCTGCGTGGCCTCGTCTTCCTCGTCGGGCCGCACGAAGCGCGAAGCCACCGAGACGAGTTCGTCCAGGTTCTCGGTACGCGATTCCGAATCCAGCCCGCCGCGGCTTTCCTTCGCCCAGTACTCGCGCAGGCCCGAGCGCATCAACACATGGTCGATGCGTTCCTTCAGCTCCATGGCGCCGGTTTCCGACGACAGCTGCTGGATCAGGTTGAGGAAGCCGGCCAGGGCGTTGCGCGCGCGCGCGGCCAACTCGCTGGACTGCGTGCACAGCATCGCTGCCTGCCACAGCGACAGCGCATTGGCGCGGGCCAGGCGGCGCACTTCATCCAGGGTGCGGTCGCCAATGCCACGGGTGGGCGTATTGACCGCGCGCTCGAACGCCGCGTCGTCGTCGCGGTTGGCCAGCAGGCGCAGGTAGGCGAGCGCATCGCGGATTTCGGCACGTTCGAAGAAGCGCATGCCGCCGTAGACGCGGTAAGGCATCTGCTCGGCGATCAAGGCTTCTTCGAAGGCCCGCGACTGCGCGTTGCTGCGGTAGAGGATGGCGACATCGCCGTAGCTGCCGCCATCGCGCACCCACTGCCGGGCGCGCTCGATGACATAGCGCGCTTCGTCGGTCTCGTTGTAGGCCGCGTACAGGTCGATGGGATCGCCCTCGCCGCTGTCGGTCCACAACTGCTTGCCGATGCGGTCGGGGTTGTGCGCGATCACCGCGTTGGCCGCGCCAAGGATATTGGCGGTAGAGCGGTAGTTCTGCTCCAGGCGGATGGTCTGTGCGCCGGGGAAATCGCGCAGGAAGCGCTGCACGTTCTCGACCTTGGCGCCGCGCCAGCCGTAGATGGCCTGGTCGTCGTCGCCGACCACGAACACGTGGCCCGAGTCGCCGGCCAGCACGCGCACGAAGGCGTACTGGATGGCGTTGGTGTCCTGGAATTCGTCGACCAGGATTTCGCGGAAACGCGCCCGGTAATGTGCCAACAGCGCCGGGTTGTCGCGCAGCAACTCATGGGCGCGCAGCAACAGCTCGGCGAAGTCGACCAGGCCGGCGCGGTCGCAGCGCTCCTGGTAGTCGGCGTAGGCGCGGCGCAGGGTTTCGGTCCAGTCGTCGCGCGGCTCGGGCTGGATATGCGCAGCGCGCCGGCCTTCGTCCTTCTGCTGGTTGATCCACCACACGATCTGCTTGGGCGGATAGCGCGTTTCGTCCAGCTCCAGGGCCTGCACCACGCGCTTGACCAGCCGCAGCTGGTCATCCGAGTCCATCACCTGGAAGCCTTCGGGCAGCTTGGCGTCCTGCCAGTGCAGCCGCAGCAGCCGGTGGGCCAGGCCATGGAAGGTGCCGATCCACATGCCGCGGCTGCCATTGCGCAGCTGCAGGTCGGTGCGGTGGCGCATTTCGCCGGCCGCCTTGTTGGTGAAGGTCACCGCGAAGATGCCGTGCGTAGGCACGCCCTGGACTTCGTTGAGCCAGGCAATGCGGTGGGTCAGCACACGGGTCTTGCCCGAGCCGGCGCCAGCCAGCACAAGGTAATGACCAGGCGGTGCGGAGACCGCCTCGCGCTGGGCGGGGTTCAGGTGATCGAGCAGGTGAGAGACATCCACCGCACCATTTTACCGGCTTGCGCGCGGCACGGGCGGGCCGCGTCGACGCTGGGCGATGGCTGCGGCCAATGGTTCAGCGCGCGGCGGTGACCGCCTCGGCAATGGCCTGCGCCTGCGCGCGCAGTTCCGGGATGGCGAGGCTTTCCCACAGGCGGCCAATACGCAGGCTGCCGATCACCCACATGCGCGGATCAGCTTGGCCGGCGGCATTCAGAACGTGGCCGGCCACATCGCTGTCGATGCCGATGCCGTGCGCCCCAGCCACCGCGAGGCCTTCACCCAGCAGTTGCTGCAACAGGGGATTGCGCATGGCCTGCACGCGCATCTCCACGCCGGTGGCGTTGATCACGCGCTGCACTTCCAACGCCATCGTCGCGCCGTCGTGCTGGCGCGCCTCGATGCGCACGCAGGCGCCCGCCATCCAGGCCGCGTCCAGGCGCGCGCGCCGCAGCTGCAATTGGCCGGACTGGCGCATCGCTTCCAGTTGCGCATGCACCTGCGGGTCGATCCGATGCCGGTGCACGTCCCATTGGCGCGCCACATGCCGCAGGAAACGTCGCTGGTCGGCTTCGTCCAGGCTCAACCACAATGCCTGGCCAAGCGGCCGCAGGCGCTCCATCACCGCTTGCCATGGCCGCCCTTGCGCGGCGGCTTCGGCCACGCGCTGGCGCAGCGCGCGCATGCGGGCGCGCAGCGGCATCGCCAGCAGCGCTTCGGCATCGAACTCGAACGGCGCGGTCTCGGCGTGTGGCTGCGGCATCAGGCCGTGGCGCGAGAGGACGTGGATCGGCCCGCGGTGGTCGCGGCTGGCCAGGGTAATCGCGCTGTCCACCATGCTCAGGCCGGAACCGATGATGGCCACGGCAGCGTCGGCCGGGACTTCGGCGATGGCCTGGGTATCCCAGGCCTCCAGCCGTTGCACCGTTGTCAGGCTGGCGGCACCGCGCACCGGCAACGGCCGCAAGGCGTTGCCGACTGCCAGCACGACCTGGCCGGCGTCGACGCTGGCGCCGCTACGAGTCTGCAGGCGATAGCCGGCGCCGGTCGGCTGCAAAGCATCGACCTCCTCCTGGAATATCGCCAGGCGCCCGGCACTGGCAGCGCTGGCGGCGGCCAGGCGGTCCCGCAGGTAGGCGCCATAGTGCATCCGCGGCATGTAGCGCTTCGACAGCGCATCCGCCGGCAGGGCGGAAACGCCCGTGTCGCGCAGATAGTCGACGAAATCCTCGGGCTGGTCCGGAAAGGCGCTCATCTTGCCGGCCGGCACGTTGAGCAGGTGCTCGGGGCGGCGGGTGGCGTAGGCCACGCCGTCGGCGAGCGGCGCCTTCGGTTCGAACAAGGCGATGCGGTAGCCCGCCGGTGCCCGGCGCAACAGCTGGATCGCCAGCATCACGCCGCTCGCGCCACCCCCGATCAGGGCAATGTCATGGAAATCTGGCGCAGGCGCTGCAGTCACCCCGTAATTGTAGGCGATGCACGCGCGCCTGCCGACGCGCTACATCAGCGCATCGGCCAGCCGCGCGATCCCTTCGCGGCTGCGCCGCCAGGTGGGGCGTGCGCGCCAGCCCGCCAATTCCAGCACCTGGGCATCGGCCAGGTAGTCCTGCTCTATCCGGCGCAACTGCTGGACGATGCCGCGGTCGTAGCAGAGCAAGCCAATCTCGGCGTTCAGGGCGAACGAGCGGATGTCCAGGTTGATCGAACCGAGGATCGCGATGTCCTCATCGACGCTGAGGTGCTTGGCGTGCAGGAAGTTTGGCCGGTACAGGGCGATCTTCACTCCCGCCCGCAACAGCTCGTCGTAGTAGGCTTCCTGCGCCCAGGCCGTCAGCCGCTGGTTGTTGCTCTGCGAGACGATCAGCTGCACCTCCACCCCGGACACCGCGGCAATGCGCAAGGCGCTGAGGGTGGCCTCGTCGGGCACGAAATACGGTGTTACCAGCACCACCCTGCGTCGCGCCAGGTGGATCAAGGCGTTGACCGCGTCGCGCGCGTTCTCGTACGGATAGGCCGGGCCGCTGGGCAGCAGCTGGGTGGCAACATCGCCGTCGCTGGGCGCATCGGCGATCACCTCCAGGCGCTCGCCGGTTTCCACGAACCAGTCGCTGGCGAAGACCGCCTCCAGGTGGTTGACCACCGGCCCGCGCACGCGTGCGACCAGCTCGCGATTGGGATGCCCCGGCACGAAGGCCGGCTCGGCCAGGTTTTGCGAGCCGACGTAGGCGACGCGGTTGTCGATGACGGCGATCTTGCGGTGGTTGCGCAGGTCCGCGCGGCCACTGCGGCGCCAGCGAAGGCCACCGGGCAGTAGCGCCTGGACCCACACCCCGCCCTTGCGCAGGCGCCGGCGGTAGGCGCGCAGCGCGCGCTTGGCGCCGACCGCGTCCAGCAGCAGCCGGCAATGCACGCCGCGTGCGGCGGCACGCAGCAAGGCTTCGGTGACCGCTTCGCCGACCGCGTCGTCGAACATCAGGTAATACAGCAGGTGCACGCGCTCGCTTGCGCCGTCGATATCGGCGATCAGCGCGGCCAGCGAGGCGCGGTAGTCATCGAGCAGCTCGACATCGTTGCCGCGGGTGGGCATGAAATCGCCCTGGCGTTCGACCAGCGGCGCGATCTCGGCGATCGAGGTATCCACTCCGGGTGCCCAGCGCAACGCAGTTAGCGGCGCCTGTTGTTCGCGAATCACCTGCGAGGATTCGGCCTGGCGGGCGATACGCTGCCGCGACAACCAGGGATGGCCGAACAAGAGATACAGCGGCAGGCCCAGCAAAGGCACGAATCCGACCAGCAGTAGCCAGCTGCGCGCCGCGCCGGGCGTGGTGCGCGCGGGAATCCAGCACAGGGCCACCAGCCGGATCAGCCAGTCCAACGCCAGCAGCCAGGTGCCTTCCAGCCATTCGGGCCGCATCGCGATCCTCCCGGGAATGGGCCGATTCTGCCGCATGCCAGACACCAACGGCGGGCGGAAACGACAAAGCCCGCCGGAGGGCGGGCTTTGCGTGGACAGCGGATCAGCGAATCGGTTCGAGCGCCAGGCGCCCGGCCGGGATCACTTGATCTTGCCTTCCTTGTAGATCACGTGCTTACGGACGACGGGATCGTACTTCTTGATCTCCATCTTGCCGGGGGTGTTCTTCTTGTTCTTGTCCGTCGTGTAGAAGTGGCCGGTGTTGGCCGAGGAAATCAGACGGATCTTGTCGCGCTTGCCTGCCATGATGTTCTACTCCTCAGACCTTTTCGCCGCGCGCACGCAGCTCAGCCAGAACGACATCGATGCCGTTCTTGTCGATGGTGCGCAGCGCGTGCGCGGAAACACGAAGCTTGACCCAGCGGTTCTCGCTGGCCACCCAGAAGCGGCGCTCGTGCAGGTTGGGCAGGAAACGACGACGGGTCTTGTTGTTGGCGTGGGAGACGTTGTTACCCGTCTGCACACGCTTGCCGGAAACTTGGCATACGCGGGACATTGCGCACCTCGATAGATTTGATGCCTCCCTTAGCCAGGAAGACGGCGGCCCCGGCGGTCGGAAGACCGCCCCGCGTCCAGGGAATCAAGCAGTTACGCTGTTTCAGGCAGGCCGGGGACGGACATCCGGCCACTACGCCGGTCTGGGACCGGGCACAGCGAGCCGCGCATTATGCCCGGCCCGCGGCCCACCCGCAAGAGTTATCCACAATCCCGGCTCAGTGACTGGCGGCCTTGCCTTTCTCGGGCTTGGCCTTGCTCTCGGCGACGAACTGCCGCACCTGCTGTTCCAGCACCGGCAGCGGCACCGAGCCCTGGCGCAGCACGGCGTCATGGAAGCTGCGCAGGTCGAACTTGTCGCCCAGGCTCTTCTCGGCCTCGCCGCGCAGCTTGACGATGGTGATCTCGCCCAGCTTGTAGCTCAGCGCCTGCGCCGGCCAGGAGATGTAGCGGTCAACCTCGGTGGTGACTTCGTGCTCGCTCAGCGCGGTGCGGTCGCGCAGGTAGGCCAGCGCCTGTTCGCGGCTCCAGCCGTAGTGGTGCACGCCGGTGTCGATCACCAGGCGACAGGCGCGCCACATTTCGTAGGTGAGCTTGCCGAATTCTTCGTAGGGCGTCTCGTAGATGCCCATCTCCTCGCCCAGCTTCTCGGTGTACAGCGCCCAGCCCTCACCGTAGGCGGAAATGTAGTTCTCGCGACGGAAGGCCGGCTGGTCGCCCTGCTCCTCGGCCAGCGCGCCTTGCAGCGAATGGCCAGGCGAGGACTCGTGCAGGGTCAGCGCCGGCAGGTTGTAGAGCGGGCGCGAGGGCAGGTTGTAGGTGTTGACCCAGTAGGTCCCCACGCCGCCACGGCCGGCGGTCCAGAACGGGGCGATATCCGGCGGCACCGGCTTGATGGTGAAGCGGCCGCGCGGCAGCGTGCCGATGAACTTGCCGACCTGGCCGTCCACGCGCTTGGAGATCCAGGCGGCGCGGTCGAGCAGCTCCTGCGGGGTCTTGGCGTAGAACTGCGGGTCGGTGCGCAGGAACTGCAGGAAGGCCGCGAAGTCTCCCTTGAAGCCGACCTGCTTGATGATCGCGTCCATCTGCTGCTGGATACGCGCCACCTCTTCCAGGCCGATCTGGTGGATCTGCTCCGGGCTCAGGTCGAGCGTGGTGTATTCGCGGATCTGCTGCTGGTAGAACGCCTTGCCGTCGGGCAGCGCCTCGGCCGCGAGCGTGGTGCGTGCTTGCGGCACGTAGTCCTGGCGGTAGAAGGTCAGCAGCTTGGCGTAGGCGGGGATCAGCTTGCCGGAGATCGCGGCCTTGGCTTCAGCACGGAGCTTTTCCTGCTCGGCGGCGGGAATTTGCGCCGGCAACTGCTTGAACGGCGCATAGAACGCCGACTCAGTCGGATCCTTCACTTCGGCGACGTTGGCGATCGACAGGTCGCGGCCATCGAGCACCGCGCGCGGCACGCTGAAGCCGCGGGCCAGGCCAGCGCGCATGTTGGCGGTCTGCTGGTCGAAGTAGCGCGGCACATCGTTCAAACGCGCGATGTAGGCACGCAACTCGGCCGGGGTGCGCATCGGGCGCTGGGCCATGAAGCCCAGGTTGGACCAGAACGAACTGTCGGCATTGAAGGGCATTTCATAGAGCTTGAAGCGCACTTCGGCGGCCAGGTTCTCGACCTGCGGGCGATAGATCGCCAGGTTCACCTGGTTGGCCGGCGACAGCTTGGCCTTGTCGAGCTTGTCGAGCTGGGCCAGCACGTCGTCCCACACCTTCAGGCGCGCCTGCTGCGCGGCCGGCGACACGTCGGGCAGGCGCGGATTGTTGCCGGTGCTGTCGCTGTCTTCATCTGCCTGGCCGGTCTCGGCCTGGCGCCACTTCCATTCTTTCTCGTAGATCGCGCGGAACTGGGCGTCGGCGGGGCTTTCGGCCGTCAGCGTGGCCGGCGGCGGCGAGGGGGCGGCCAGAACGGGTGAGGCCACGCCCAGTAGCAGGGCAAGGGAAACGGCGGAAACAAGCTTGGCTTTCACGGAAGAGCGCCCTGCAGTACTGGGGAGCCCTTGATGATGGCAGCGCCGGGCGGCTTGTCCATCGGTCAAAAGTCCTGGGAATGCCGATGCTGCAACGAGCGGGCCGCCGATGAGGCGTTGCGGATTGGCCCGATGGAGGCGGCCCGGCGCCACAGCGACGCTGTGGGTATGGACAAGATCTGTGGAAATGAAAGGTATCGGCAGCTTAGGCAGGCCCGGAGAAGTGAAGGCGACAGGTTGTACCTGCTGACGACAGTCAGTTTCGGAAGATTGCCGCTATTCGCCGATTGGCGCTGTGCGTGGGCGGCCGCGCAACAGGTCTCCGCCGGGTCGAACTGGCCCGATGCCGAGCTGCTCTGCTGGGTGTTGATGCCAGATCACTGGCACGGCCTCGTGCGGCTGCGGCGGCATGGGAATCTGGCCAAGGCAATGCGCCAGGCCAAGGGCTCGATGGCGCGGGCCGCCAACCTGGCGCGCGGACGGGGAGGAATCGTTTGGGAACCGGGCTTCCACGACCGCGCGCTGCGTTGCGAGGAGGACATCCTGCCGGCGGCGCGCTATGTCGTTGGCAATCCGTTGCGCGCTGGTTTGGCGCTCAAGGTTGGCCAATATCCCTATTGGAATGCCAGCTGGCTCTGACAATCTTCCGGCTTCGGAAGCTATCGGGGCTGAAGCCCCGACCGGAAACCATCCAAACCCGTGGCCCAGACCGCATCCAGCCCACTCAATGCTCAGCGCGATCCCGCTTCCACCCACGGTGCTTGATATCCAGGTACAGGCTGTACACGGCCGTGAACGCCGGGAACAGGTTCTGCAGTACGCCCACCGAGTCCTGCTTGGCCGAGAAGATGAAGTAGCTCAGTGTCATCAGGCTGCCGACTACGCTCATGTACCAGAAGGCGCGCGGGATCACCGGCTTGCCCGCGCGCTTGGACGCCACGAACTGGATCAGCCAGCGGCCGCCGAACATGAGCGCGCCGGTGTAGCCGATCAATTTCCAGCCGGTGACATGCAGGCCGGTCCAGAACAGCCAGGCCAGCGGCTGGTCGAGGAAAGGAATGTCCATCTCACCGCTCCTGCACGTCGGTGCGGCGGCTGCGGGCGATGAGCCAGGCCATCCCGCGCAGGTCGCGGATGCCGACCAGCGCGCGGTTGAAGTTGTTGTACTTGGACACACCCGCCGTGCGATGGCGGTGGTTGACCGGCACGCTCACCGTGCGCCAGCCGGCACGTTGCATCAACGCCGGCAGGAAACGGTGCATATGGTCGAAGTACGGCAGGTCGAGGAAGGCGGCGCGTTCGAACAGCTTGATGCCGCAGCCGGTATCCGGAGTGTCATCGCGCAGCATGCGCGCGCGGATGGCGTTGGCCCATTTCGAGGCCCAGCGCTTGGAACCGGAGTCCTGGCGGCTGACGCGCCAGCCGGCGAACAGCTTTACCGCGGTGGCCGCGCTGGCACGGGCGGCGAGCAACTTGGGAATGTCGGCCGGGTCGTTCTGGCCGTCGCCGTCCAGGGTGGCGATCCACGGCGCGCGCGCCGCCTTGACGCCGTTGCGCACCGCGGTGCTCTGCCCGCTCTGCTGGACGTGGTGCAGGATCCGCAGCTCGGGCACCTGCAGCTTGAGCGATTCGAGCACGGCCAGGGTGTCGTCGCGCGAATTGTCGTCGACGTAGACGATCTCGAAATCGACGTGGCCACGCAGCGCGGTGGTGATCTCCCCGACCAGCGGGGCGACGTTGTCGCGTTCGTTGAACACCGGGACGACGACGGAAAGTTGGGGTTCGCTCATGGGTGGGGGACCGCGGGTTGGCACAGCACGGAGGGGTATCGACCGCGCATTCTCACGTGCGCGCATGAGCCAGCGATGAAACTAGGCGCGTTCACCGAAATACTCGCGGCACCAGCGCACCACCGGCGGCAGGCCGACCTCGATCGGCGTCGCCGGCTCGAAGCCGAACGCGTCGTGGGCGCGGCGGGTATCGGCCATGGTGCGGATCATGTCGCCCGGCTGCATCGGCTTGTAGCGCTTCTGCGCCGGCCGCCCGGCGGCCTGTTCGATCACCGCGATGAAATGCTCCAGCTCCACCGGACTGTGGTTGCCCAGGTTGAACACGCGGTGCGGCACCGGCGCGTCCGACGGATGGTCGAGCGCGCCGAGCACCCCGGCGACGATATCGTCGACATGGGTGAAGTCGCGCTGCATGCGCCCTTCGTTGAACACCTCGATCGGCCGGCCCGCCAGCACCGCGCGCGAGAACAGCAGCGGCGCCATGTCCGGGCGGCCCCAGGGGCCGTACACGGTGAAGAAACGCAGGCCGGTGGCGCGCAGCCCATACAGCTGCGCGTAGGTGTAGGCCATCAGCTCATTGGCCGCCTTGGTCGCCGCATACAGCGAGCGCGGCTGGTCGACGCGCTGGTCCTCGGAGAACGGCGGCTGCGCCGAGTCGCCATAGACCGAGCTGCTGGAGGCGTAGACCAGGTGGGCGATGCCGCGGTGACGGCACAGCTCCAGCATGTTGACGAAGCCGACCAGGTTGCTGTCGACGTAGGCGTAGGGATTTTCCAGCGAATAACGCACCCCGGCTTGCGCGGCCAGGTGCACAACGCGCTCGGGCCGCACCTCTTCGAACAAGGTTTCCAGCGCGGCGCGGTCGGTCAAGTCGATGGCGCGGATATCGATATCCGGGCACAGCGCGGCGACGCGATCGCGCTTGATCTGCGGGTCGTAATAGCTGTTGTAGTTGTCCAGCCCGACCACCCGTTCGCCCCGCGCGGCCAGCGCGCGGCAGGTGTAGGCGCCAATGAAGCCGGCCGCCCCGGTGACCAGCACCGTCATGCCGGCGCGCCTTCCAGCGCGCGCTTGCGCTCAGGCGTGAACGCCCACCACGGCTGCGCCGGGGCGCCTTCGACAAAGCGGGTGATCGACAGGAACACGTCGATCACGCAGGGATCGTGGATCTGTCCGGTCTGCACGCACAGCAGCGCGTACATGTCATAAGGATCGCGGCCGCGCAGCTGCGCCGGCGCCTCGATACCGATGCGGCGCAGATCCTGCGCGCAGGCCGGGCCGACATTCGGCAGGTCGGTGAGGCAGGACAGGCGGTTGCGATCGACTTTGTTCGGATTCATGGCGTGCCTGGGGCGATGTTGCCTGTACTTGCTCAGCCCTGCGCGCGGGTGCGCAGCTTTTCGAGCACGCCGTCGAGCGTGTCCAGGTCGGTGTAGTGGATGACCAGTTTGCCCTTGCCGCCGCGGCCGTGATTGATCGCTACCTTGGTGCCCAGCGACTCGGACAGCTCGGTTTCCAGCGAGGCGATATCGGCCTGCTGCGGCACGCGCGCCGGCGCGGCGGCCTTGCGCAGCGCGCCGGGCACCTTGCCGGCGGCAAACTGCTGCGCGCGGTGCTCCACTTCGCGCACCGACCAACCCTGGTCGGCGGCTTCATGGGCCAACTTGGTGGCCAGTTCCGGCGCCAGCGTGAGCAGCGCGCGGGCGTGGCCCATTTCCAGGCGCCGCGATTCCAGCAACACCCGGATTGCCACCGGCAGCTCGAGCAGGCGCAGCAGGTTCGACACCGAAGCGCGCGAACGCCCCACCGCCTCGGCGGCCTCGGCATGGGTCAACGCGAACTCGTCGATCAGGCGCTGCAGCGCCTGTGCTTCTTCCAACGGGTTGAGGTCTTCGCGCTGGATGTTCTCGATCAGCGCCATCGCAATGACGGTGCGGTCGTCGAGTTCGCGCACGACCACCGGGATCTCGGCCAGCCCGGCCAGCTGCGAGGCGCGCCAGCGGCGTTCGCCGGCCACGATCTCGAACTTGCCCGGCGCCAGCTCGCGCACCACGATCGGCTGGATGACGCCTTGCGCCTTGATTGACTCGGACAGCTCGGCCAGCTTGGCCTGGTCCATTTCCTGGCGCGGTTGGTACTTGCCCGGCTGCAATTGGCCAACCGGCAGGTGACGCAGCATTTCGCCCGGTTGCGGTTCGGCCGACGGGTCGATTTCCGGCGCAGCCACACTGACCGACGCCGCCGCACCCTTCGGGCCCAGCAATGCCTCCAGGCCGCGGCCGAGGCCACGCTTCTTGGCAGGGTTGGGCTTGCTGGTCATCAGGCGGTCTCCACGGCCCGGGCGGCCTTCTTGCGTTCATCCTGGCGGCGGATCACTTCGCCGGCCAGGCCGAGATAGGCCACGCCGCCACGCGAAGTGCGGTCGTAGCCAACGATGCTCTGGCCATGGCTCGGCGCCTCGGCCAGGCGCACGTTGCGCGGCACGATGGTACGGAACACGCGGTCGCCGAAGTGCTCGGTGAGCTCGGCGGACACGGCGTTGGCCAGGTTGTTGCGAATGTCGAACATCGTGCGCAGTACCCCTTCGATCTCCAGGCCGGGATTGAAATGGTTGCGCAGCGCTTCGATGGTTTCCAGCAGCGCGGTCAGGCCTTCCAGGGCGTAGTACTCGCACTGCATCGGCACGATCACCGAATCGGCGGCGGTCAGCGCGTTCAGCGTCAACAGCGACAAGGCCGGCGGGCAATCGATCAGGATGAAGTCGTACTGGCCGCGCAGCGGTTCCAGCGCGCGCTTGAGGCGCTGCTCGCGCTCGTCCTGGTCCATCAGCTGGATCTCGGCGGCGGTCAGGTCGATGTTGCCCGGCAGCAGGTCGAAGCCTTCCGGTGCGGTAACGCGGATCTGTTCGGCGGTGCTTTCGCCCAGCAGGACGTCGCAGGTCGATGCGGCGACCTCGCGCTTGTCGATGCCGCTACCCATGGTCGCGTTGCCCTGCGAATCCAGATCGACCAGCAACACGCGCTTGGGCGCGCGCGCCAGTGCGGCCGCCAGATTGACCGCCGTCGTCGTCTTGCCGACGCCGCCTTTCTGGTTGGCGATCGCGATGATCCGGGCCATGCAGGGGTGCCTCGTGGGCGGTGTGTCAGGACCGGCCATTATGGGGGCAGCGGGCCACGGCGTGAAATCGGCGTGGTGACACCCGCCCCGGACACCCCTCAGCGCCGCACCACCTCGACCAGATGCCGCTCCCCTTCCAGCCCGGGCACATGCAGGGGGTGGACCTGGGTAGCGACCCAGCCGGCCGGCAGCGCGGCGATCTCCTCGTGCGGGTAGACCCCCTTCATCGCCAGCAGGGTGCCGCCGGGCTTGAGCAGGTGGCCGCCGACCGCGACGATCCCCGCCAAGGTGTCCATGGCGCGGGCGGTGAGGTGGTCGTAGGCACCGGGTTCGTCCACGGCCTCGGCGCGTGATTCGGCCACCCGGGCGTTGCCCAGGCCGAGCTGACGCACTGCCTCACGCATGAAGCGCGCCTTCTTGCCGTTGCTCTCCACCAGCGTCACCCGCAAGCCCGGCCGGGTGATGGCCAGCGGAATCCCCGGCAAGCCTGGCCCGGTGCCGAGATCGGCCAAGGTGCCCTGTTCGATGAAGGGACGCATGGCCAGCGAATCGAGCAGGTGGCGGGTGACCATCTCGCGGGGATCGCGGATGGCGGTGAGGTTATAGGTGCGGTTCCAGCGCGCCAGCAGCGCCAGGTAAGCCCATAGCGGGTCGGCGAAGGCCGGGTCCAGGTCCATGGCCTGCAGCCCGCGCGCCAGGTCGGTCCGCGCGGCGGCGGGGAGGACGGTTTCGTTCATGGCGCCATTATCGCAGGCGCGGCGGCGTCTTCCGGATACCAGGCCAGGGCCGCACGGTAGCCCGGTGCGGCCAGCCATTCGTGCAGGGTCCATCTCGCCGGGTCGCCGAGGGCGGGATCGCACCAGGCCAGGTGCAGGGCGCCGGCGCTGTCTTCGGCGAACTGCAGCCGGTGCAGGCCGAAGGAGATGCCGTGGCCGTGCGCCTTGAGCAGCGCTTCCTTGGCGCACCAAAGACGAAAGAAGCGATCGCCGCACTCGGCATCGGGCAGGCTGTCCAGCCAGCGCACTTCCTCGGGATGGAAGAAGCGGGCCACGACCTCGCGCATGCGCGGGCGCGGGCGCAGTCGTTCCAGGTCAACGCCCAAGCGGACGTCCTCGCCGAGACCCAGCAAGAGGTGGTCGCCGCTATGGCTCCAGCCGGTGCCGTAATGCGCCCACGGCGGCAACAGCCACGGCCGGCCACGCTCATCGCGAGTCATCGGCACAGTTTGCGGTGCCAGCCCGAATCGTTCACCGAGTAGCTCGCGCGCTTGCGGCTCGCCGCGGGTGCCGGGCACGTGTGGCAACAGCCATACCTGGACCGGACCCCAGTGCCAGGTATTGGTGTTCAAGCCTGGCCCCGCGCGAAGGTTGGCTGAACCGGCCACGCGCCAATGCGATTTTTAACAGCGACTTCACGAATCGACGCGTTGAATGGCGCTGCCGCGTCAGTCCCGATGCGGCCACGCGTAGAAGAAGGAGATTCGGGCATGGGCATCATTATCTGGCTGATCGTCGGTGGCATCGTGGGCTGGCTGGCCAGCATCATCATGCGCCGCGATGGTCAGCAGGGCATCATACTCAACATCGTGGTGGGCATCGTCGGCGCACTGCTCGCCGGTTGGTTGTTCGGTGGTGGCATCAACGAAGCGATCACGCTCCGCACCTTCCTGTTCTCGCTGATTGGCGCAGTGATCCTGCTGGCCATCGTCAACCTGTTTACCCGCGGCCGCGCCCGCTGAGTTGCTTGTCGGTCACGCTTGAGAAGCCCGGGCCCCGCCCGGGCTTCTTCTATTCTGCAACGCGGTCGGACGAATGGTGCACGCCGTCGGAAACCGGAATGGCCACGGTCAGCGCGTAAGGATCCACTCCGTCCAGGCAACCGACGTTGTAGCCGTATTCCTGCGGATTGGAGCGCCGGCGGTGATGGGTATAGATCCCGCAGGTGCCACAGAAGTAATGTCGCGCGGTAAAGGTGTTGAACTGATACAGCCGCAGCTGTTCCTCGCCCTGCACTACGCGCAGCGAGCCGACAGGCACTGAGCCGACAATGGCGCCGCGGCGCCGGCACATCGAACAGTTGCAGCGCCGCGGATCGACAATGCCGTCCGGCAGTTGCAGTTCCAGCACGACGGCACCGCAATGGCAGCGCGCGGCATGCACCGGCTCGATCCGGGTACCACCGACTTCGCGAATACCGGCCATCGCTCAGGCTCCCAGTTCCACCCAGGCCGGTGCGTGGTCGCTCGGGCGATCCCACGTGCGTGGCTCGCGGTCGATGCCCGACGCGGTTGCCTGCGCACGCAGCGCCTCCGAGACCAGGGTCAGGTCGATGCGCAGTCCCAGGTTGCGGCGGAAGGCGGCGGCGCGGTAATCCCACCAGCTGAACACCCCGCCCTCTTCGTTGTGCAGGCGAAACGCATCGTGCAGGCCCAGCGCCTCAAGCTTGCGTAAACCGGCACGCTCGGCCGTGGAAGTCAGGATGTGGTTGTCGCTCCACACCTCCGGGTCATGCACATCGCGTGCATCAGGGGCGATATTGAAATCGCCCAGCACCACCATTTTCGGATGGCGCTGCAGCTCTTCCTGCAACCAGCCGTGCACGGCATCGAGCCAGCGCAACTTGTAGGCGTACTTCTCGGTGTCCACGTCCTGGCCGTTGACCACGTAGAGATTGACGATGCGGATATCGCCCACGGTGGCGGCGATCACCCGCTTCTGCTCGTCCTCGAAACCAGGCACGCCCACCTGCACGTTCTGCGCCGACTCGCGCGAGAGGATGGCCACACCGTTATAAGTCTTCTGCCCGGCAAACACGCTGCGGTAGCCGAGGCCGGCCAGCTCGCTATCGGGGAACTTGTGGTCTTCCAGCTTGGTTTCCTGGATACCGACGATGTCCGGCGCGGCGCTCTGCAACCACTGTTGCAGGTGCGGCAGGCGCACGTTGAGGGAGTTGACGTTCCAGGAAGCGATGCGCATGCGATGCGGACCAAGCGGCGACGGACGGCCTATTGTCCGTGCAGCGGTCGCTGCAGGCAAAGCCCCACCCGCTGGCGGCATGCGCCCGTGGCTGGCCGGCGCTATGCTGCGGTCTCCTTCCTGCGGACGCACGGATATGCATGTCACTGGCGTGGGCGGTTTGTTTTTCCGGGCGCGCGACCCGGAGGCATTGCAGGCCTGGTATGGCCAACACCTCGGCATCGGCCCGGTCGGCGATACCTGGACCTGGGCGCAGCAGGCAGGCCCCACCGTGTTCATGCCGTTCAAGCACGACACCGATTACTTCCCCGCCGACCGGCCGTGGATGCTCAACCTGCGCGTGCAGGAGATCGATGCACTGCTCGACAAGCTGCGCGCGGCCGGCATCGCGGTGGAAACGCGGGCGGAATGGGACAGTCCCGAGACCGGGCGCTTTGCCCGCATCCAGGATCCGGAAGGCTTGCCGATCGAGCTGTGGGAGCCGCCCGCGGACGACTGAGCCGCGCTAGCGCAGCAGCCAGTGCAGCAGGCGATCAATCCGCGCGTAAGGCGGCTTGAGCAGGTCGGTCGCCGAGCGTTGGCGCTGCCACAGGATCGGCAGCAGCTTGCTCAGCGCGTCGAAGCCGGCACGGCCGTGGTATGCGCCCATGCCGCTGGCGCCGACGCCGCCGAACGGCAAGCCATTGGCGGCGAAATGCAGCAGGGTGTCGTTGACGGTGATGCCGCCGGCCACCGTACCGGCGAGGATGCGCTCGACCTCGGCACGCTGTAGCGAGAACGGATACAAGGCCAGCGGACGTTCGCGCGCGGCGATGCCCATGATCGCCTGGTCCAGCGTGCGGTAACCGAGCACCGGCAGGATCGGCCCGAAGATTTCCTCGCGCATCAGCGCCAGGTCGGCCGGCGGGTCGAGGACGAGGGTCGGAGGAATCAGCCGCTCGGCGTCGGCGCGCACGGGGTCGACTGTCGCCAGTTCGATGATCTGCACGCCGCGCTCGCGCGCTTCCTGCAGCCAACCGCGCAGCCGCGCGTATTGGACCGCGTTGATGATGCGCGTGTAGTCGGCCAACTCGCCGGAGAAGTCGCCATAGCGTTCGCGCACCTGGCCACGCAGCGCTTCGACCAGGGCGGGCGCGTCGGCCTGCGGCAGCAGCACGTAGTCCGGCGCAATGCAGGTCTGGCCGGCGTTGAACCACTTGCCGCTGGCCAGGCGCGCGGCGGCGCGACCCAGGGGATAGCCCGGGCAGACGATCGCCGGCGACTTGCCGCCCAGTTCCAGCGTCAGCGGCGTCAGGTTCGCCGCGGCGGCGGCCATGACCTTGCGGCCGACAGCGGTCGAGCCGGTGAACAGCAGATGGTCGAGCGGCAAAGCGGCCAGGGCGGCAGCGACCTCGGCGCCGCCTTCGACCACAGCCACGCGCTCGGCCGGGAACACCTCGGCGAGGAGCCGGCGCAGGAAGGCGGCCGTGCGCGGCGCGTGCTCGGAAGGTTTGAGCAGCACATGGTTGCCGGCGGCAATCGCGGTGGCCAACGGCACCAGGGCCAGGTTGACCGGGTAGTTCCACGGCGCGATCACCCCGACCACGCCGAGCGGCGTCGGCCGCACCTCAGCGCGCGCCGGCCACAGTCGCCAACCGGCGCCGACGCGGCGCGGGCGGCTCCACGTGCGCAGATGCCGCAATAGATGGTCGATCTCGCCGAGCACCGTCATGCCATCGGCCAGCAGCGATTCGTGGCGGGAGCGATGGCCGAAGTCGGCGGCGATGGCCTCGGCCATTTCCGGGAGATGCTGCTTGAGCGTTGCACGCAGGCGCTGCAGATCGGCGCGGCGTTGTGTCAGCGACGGCCGCTGGCGTTGCCAGGCGTTGCGCAGGGTGGCGAGGGTTGTTTCGAGCGTCGCTTCGGTCATCGGGCGACTATATCGCGCGGCAGTGGGTGGGCCGGTGCCGACAGCTCGGGGCTGAAGCCCCTCCTACAAGGGCGCGACCGCCTCCAAAAAAACGCCGGCCAAAGGCCGGCGCGTAAAGCAGCCGGCGCGAGCGCCGGCCAGGGGGGGACAGTTACTTGCTGAGATCCACGTCCTTGGTCTCGCGCAGGAACAGCGTGCCGATGATCAGGGTCATCACGGCCACGCCGATCGGGTACCACAAGCCGTTGTACATATTGCCGGTACCGGCCACCAGGCCGAACGAGATCGCCGGCAGGAAGCCACCGAACCAGCCGTTGCCGATGTGGTACGGCAGAGACATCGAGGTGTAGCGGATGCGGGTCGGGAACAGCTCCACCAGATAGGCGGCGATCGGGCCATAGACCATGGTCACGTAGATCACCAGCAGCCACAGCAACAGCAGCGTCATCGGGATGTTGATGCGGGCCGGGTCGGCCTTTTCCGGATAACCGGCCGCGCCCAGCGCACCCTTCAGTTCCTTGCCGAACGCATCGGCCTTGGCCTTGGCGTCGTCCTTGGCCAGCCCGGTGGCATCGTAGGAGGGCAATTCGGTCCCGCCCACGTTGATCTGCGCCAGCGAACCGGGGGCCGCCGGCTTGATCTCATACGGCACGCCAGCCTTGGTCAGCGCGGCGGTGGCCACGTCGCAGGCACTGGTGAACTTGCGCACGTTGGCCGGATCGAACTGGAAGCTGCAGGTATCCGGATCGGCGACAACCAGCGCCGGGGACTTGCTGCGTGCTTCCTCGATGGCCGGGTTGGCGTAATGGGTGATGCCCTTGAAGATCGGGAAGTAGGTCAGCGCGGCCAGCAGGCAGCCGGCCATGATGATCTTCTTGCGGCCTATCTTGTCCGACAACCAGCCGAACACCACGAAGAACGGCGTGGCCAGGGCCAGCGCACCGGCGATGAGCAGGTTGGCGGTGGTGCCGTCGACCTTCAGCGCCTGGGTGAGGAAGAACAGCGAGTAGAACTGGCCGCCGTACCACACCACGGCCTGGCCGGCGGTGGCACCGAGCAGCACCAGCAGCATCAGCTTGAGGTTGCCACCCTTGAGGCTGTCGCGGAACGGCTGCTTGGAGCCCTTGCCTTCGGACTTCATCTGCTGGAACAGCGGCGACTCGCTCAGCTGCATGCGGATCCACACCGACACGCCCAGCAGCACGATCGACACCAGGAACGGAATACGCCAGCCCCAGGCTTCGAACTTCTCGGTGCCCAGGCCCAGGCGGGTGCCCAGAATCACCAGCAGCGACAGGAACAGGCCGAGCGTGGCGGTGGTCTGGATGAAGCTGGTGTACAGGCCGCGCTTACCCTCTGGCGCGTGTTCGGCGACGTAGGTCGCCGCACCGCCGTACTCGCCGCCCAACGCCAAGCCCTGCAACAGGCGCAGGATGATCAGGATCACCGGTGCGGCAAAGCCAATACTGGCGTAGTTGGGCAGGATGCCGACCACGAAGGTCGACATACCCATGATCAGGATCGTGATCAGGAAGGTGTACTTGCGGCCGATGCGGTCGCCGAGGCTACCGAAGAACGCCGCACCGAATGGCCGCACCGCGAAGCCTGCGGCGAAGGCCAACAGGGCGAAGATGAAGCCGGTGGTCTCGTTGACGCCGCTGAAGAACTGCTTGGCGATGATCGCGGCGAGCGAACCATATAGATAGAAGTCGTACCACTCGAACACGGTGCCGAGGCTGGAGGCGAAGATGACTTTCTTGTGCCCTCCGGTAAGGACGGCCTTGTGGGCGTTGTTGACGGTAGTGCTGGACATGTCCGGCTTCCTCAGAAGGTGTATTTGACGTGCGTCTGCAGGCGGTTCAGCTCGCCGCGGTCGCCAGTTTCGATTTCACGCTGGCCCCAGATGTACTCGGCGCCCAGGTCCAGCTTCGGCAACGGCGAGTAGATGAGGTTGATGTGCGCCGATTGCGCCGACTTGGTGATGCCCAGGCCGGTGAGGTCGGTGGGGTTGTCGTATTCGGCGCGCGAGTAGAAGACGTTGCCGCGCAACTTGGTCGAGAACGCATGGCGCCAGCCGACGAAGCCGGCGATTGCGCCGATGTTGTCGAGGTCGCCGGTGGCATCGAGCGCGGCGTCGTTGTTCAGGGCCAGGCCGATGTAGCGTCCCACGCCTTCGCCGCCGGTGATCATGTAGCGGATGTCGTCGTTCTTGCCGACATTCCACTTGCCCGACAAGCTCAGGCCCCAGCCCATCTTGTCCGAGTTCACGTTGAGCGGGCCGTTCTGGTACTTCAGCTGGCGAACCAGGCCGGCGACCGAGAAGTGACCCCAGTCGCCCTTCGGGTTGTAGCGGAAGGTGAAGTCCGGCACGGCGCCGTCGTCGCTCTGGATCTGGCCCATGTTGCCGCGGTACGGCGTGATCGCCGTCTCCGGGTTTTCCATCGATACCGACCACGGACCCTGGGTGTAGCGGATCTGGGCCTGGCGCACGAACACCGTGCCTTCGGTGGGGCCGAGGAAGTCGACCGTGTCCGGCAGCGCGGCGGTGTCCTGGAAGTTGGTCCAGGCCTGGCCGGCCAACCAGTTGTTCCATTGCACGTAGGCCTGGCGCACGGTCAGGCCGTAGGTGTTGGTAGCCAGCTCGTTGCCGGTGAAGGCGGTGCTGCCGCCACCGAACAGGTCGAACTCCAAATAGCTCTTGAGCTTGTTGCCGCTATCCAGGTCGGTATCGGTGGCGAACCAGAAGCGCGAGAACTGCGCGCCCATGTCGGTGTCCGCTCCGCCCTCGCGGGTGTGGCCGCCGCCCACCGGGATGGTCTTGGGCACGTAGAACAGGCGGCCGACGCTGCCGTCGGCGATGTCGCCATCGTTGGTGCTGGTGACCGAGGCGTCGAGCTTGATGAAGCCGCCATAGGTGAAGCGGGTGTTGGGACCGGCGCCGGCGGAGATCGCGGTCTTCTGGATCGGAGCCGGTGCGCCAGGCTTGGGCGGTGTTGGATTGGCAACCGCGGCCTGGGCGGTTTTTACTTCGGTGATCTGGGTCTGCGCCTGGGTCAGCTGGCCTTGTTGCTGTTGCTGCGCTTGCAGCAGCAAGTTGACCTGCTGTTCGAGCTGTTCGACGCGCGCTTCCAGTGCCTTTTCCCGCGCCGTCTGCGCCCACGCCGCGCCTGGGGCAATCAGGGCGACGAACAGCGCGGCCGCCAGCGGACGGCGAACCAGTGATGCTTTGCGGATGTTCATTACTCCCTCCCGAATAATGGTAGGCCGCACCCCAACAGGGCACGGCTCGTCCGGAGGGTGCGGCAGCGGCGAGGGGCCGCCTATTCGCCTTTGGTCGTAGCGCGGGCGATGTGCAGGTGCCTTACGACCATGGTCTAAGACCCACCCCGGCAGCGGCATGGCTCAGCACAGGGGGGATGCGGCAAACTGACTGTCTCGGCCCGGCGCTCACGCCCGGAGCCGCCCGAATCCAAGAAGCTGAGTGCAAGTGAGGGTGCCATGGCTGACATTTATCCCGTAGATCCGACCTTCGCCGCTGGCGCGCGGGTACGCAAGGACCAGTACGAAAAACTCTACCGCGAGTCGGTGGAACAACCCGAGCAGTTCTGGGGCAAGGCCGCCGAGCGGCTGGCCTGGTATCGCAAGCCGACCAAGATCAAGGACGTCAGCTACGACCTCAAGGACTTCCGCATCCGCTGGTTCGACGATGGCGAGCTCAATGCCAGCGTCAACTGCCTGGACCGGCACCTGGACACGCGCGGCGACAAGGTCGCCCTGTTGTTCGAGCCGGATAGTCCCGACAGCCCCTCCTACGGCGTCACCTACCGCGAGCTGTACGAGCGCGTGTGCAAGCTTGGCAATGCATTGCGCAGCCTCGGGGTGAAGAAGGGCGACCGGGTCACCTTGTACTTGCCGATGATTCCCGATGCCGCGGTAGCGATGCTGGCGTGCGCGCGGATCGGCGCGATCCACTCGGTGGTGTTCGGCGGCTTTGCGCCCAATTCCATCGCCGACCGCGTGATCGACTGCGGCAGCAAGCTCATCATCACCTCCGACGAAGGCCTGCGCGGCGGCAAGAAGATCCCGCTCAAGGCCAACGTCGATGCGGCGTTGAAAGTGCCGGGCACGCAGACCGTGGAGACGGTGCTGGTGCTACGCCATACCGGCGGTGCGGTGGACATGCAGGCGCCGCGCGACCGCTGGTTCCACGACGTGGTGGACAACCAGCCGACCGAATGCGAACCCGAGCGCATGAACGCAGAGGATCCGCTGTTCATCCTCTACACCTCCGGTTCCACCGGCAAGCCGAAGGGCGTGCTGCACACCACCGGCGGCTACCTGCTGTTCGCCAGCTATACCCATGAGACGGTCTTCGACCTGCGCGAGGACGACATCTACTGGTGCACCGCCGACGTCGGCTGGGTGACTGGCCACAGCTATATCGTCTACGGGCCGCTGGCCAACGGCGCCACCGCGCTGATGTTCGAGGGCGTGCCCAACTACCCGAACGTTTCGCGCTTCTGGGAAGTGATCGACAAGCATCAGGTCACGATTTTCTACACCGCGCCCACCGCCATCCGCGCGCTGATGCGCGAAGGCGAGGAGCCGGTGAAGCGGACCTCGCGCAAGTCGCTGCGCCTGCTGGGCAGCGTCGGCGAGCCGATCAATCCCGAGGCCTGGCGCTGGTACTACGAAGTCGTCGGCGATGCGCGCTGCCCGGTGGTGGACACCTGGTGGCAGACCGAGACCGGCGGCATCCTGATCTCGCCCTTGCCCGGCGCCACCGATCTCAAGCCCGGTTCGGCGACACTGCCGTTCTTCGGCGTGCAACCGGCCCTGGTCAATGCCGATGGCGAACGCCTGGAAGGCGCCACCGAGGGCAACCTGGTGCTGCTCGACTCGTGGCCGGGCCAGATGCGCACCGTCTATGGCGACCACCAGCGCTTCATCGATACCTATTTCCGCACCTACCCGGGTACCTACTTCACTGGCGACGGTTGTCGCCGCGACGAGGACGGCTACTACTGGATCACCGGCCGCGTCGACGACGTGATCAACGTCTCCGGCCACCGCATCGGCACCGCCGAGGTGGAGAGCGCGCTGGTCTCGCATCCGAAGGTGGCCGAGGCCGCGGTGGTCGGCTTCCCGCACGACATCAAGGGCCAGGGCATCTACGCCTACGTCACCCTGATCGCCGGCGAACAACCCAGCGAAGCGCTGCACAAGGAACTGGTGGCGTGGGTACGCAAGGAGATCGGCCCGATCGCTTCGCCCGATCACCTGCAGTGGGCGCCCGGCCTGCCGAAAACGCGCTCGGGCAAGATCATGCGCCGCATCCTGCGCAAGATCGCCGAGAACGCGCCGGACCAGCTGGGCGACACCTCCACGCTGGCCGATCCTTCGGTAGTCGATTCGCTGGTCAACGAACGCCTGACGCGCTGACCCGCCGCCCATGCCAACCCTGCTGATCGCCGACGACCACCCGCTGTTTCGCGAAGCCTTGCGCGCCGCGGTACAGCGGGTGATGCCGGGGGTGCAATTATTCGAGGCCGACAACGTCGAGGCCCTGTACACCCTGGCCGACGCCCACGCCGATGCCGACCTGCTGCTGATGGACCTCAACATGCCGGGCGCGCAAGGCTTCAGTGCGTTGGTGCACCTGCGCGCGTTGCATCCGCAATTGCCGGTGGTGGTGGTGTCCGCGCGCGAGGAGCCGACGATCATGCGCCGGGCAATCGACCATGGCGCATTCGGTTTCATTCCCAAGTCGGCCGACTCGGACACGATCGGCCAGGCATTGTCGACCGTGCTCGATGGCGAACGCTGGATTCCCGCCGAGGCCCAGCACCTGCCGCCCACCGATCGCGAGGAGCGCGAGGTCGGCCAGCGCCTGCGCGAGTTGACCCCACAGCAGTTCCGCGTGTTGCAGATGCTCGGGTCGGGGCTGTTGAACAAGCAGATCGCCTATGACCTGGGTGTATCGGAAGCGACGATCAAGGCGCACGTCACCGCGATCCTGCGCAAGCTGGGCGTCACCAACCGCACCCAGGCAGTGTTGATGGCGGGCAAGCTGGCGATCGATGCCGACGGGATCGTGTTGCCGCCAGAAGAAGAGTGAGCCGGATTAGCCCTGGCTAAGAAGATCAGGCCGGCCTGCGCATTTCGCCGCCGGCCGCCCAAACCCGCGGTCGACCTGTAAACTGCGCGTCCCCTTGGGGAGTAGCCTGCTTCCGTACGGAAGCGCCCGCGTCAACATACTCGGCCATTGCGCCGTGGCGCCGGCAGCCATTGATGGTTGGCGAGACCAGCGGTCTGCGCGCACAACAGCGGTTGGGCGTGTGCGCAAGCCGTTGTCGTCGTGCCCGACCCGAAGCCTTGCATGTCGTTCCTCTCGATCCTGCTCATTGGCCTGGCCATGTCCACCGACGCTTTCGCCGCTGCCATCGGCAAGGGCGCGGCCATGGGCAAGCCGCGTTTCGCCGATGCCCTGCGCGCCGGCCTGATCTTCGGCGCCGTCGAAGCCATCACCCCGCTGATCGGCTGGCTGATCGGCCGCGCTGCTTCTTCGTATGTCGAGTCGTTCGACCATTGGATCGCGTTTGGCCTGCTCGGCGCGCTAGGCACCCACATGATCATCGCCGGCCTTCGACCACAACCCGAAGCGCCGGAGCAGGTCGCGGCAAATGGTGAGCGCCACGGCCGCCTCTGGTCATTGGCCACCACCGGCCTGGCCACCAGCATCGATGCGATGGCCATCGGCGTGGGCCTGGCGTTCCTGGATGTGCATATCGGCGTGGTCGCCGCCGTCATCGGCCTATGCACACTGACGATGGTCACCCTCGGCATCATGCTGGGACGCGCACTCGGCGCGTTCGCCGGCAAGCGCGCGGAAATCATCGGTGGCGTGATCCTGGTGCTGGTCGGCGCGACCATCCTGTTCGAACACCTCAACGGCGCCGCGTAAGTCCGGCGCTAGGACGCGCTGCTGCGGGCTTGCTCGTGCAGCGCGCTGAGGAAGGCGCGCAAAGAGGCCGGTTTCACCGGCTTGGTCAACAAGCGATAGCCGCGCGTCCGCGTGAGCTGCTTGAGCTCGTCGCGGCCGTCGGCGGTCAGCAAGGCGCCTGGCAGCGGCGAGCTGGCGATTGCCTGCAGCGCGTCGAGCGTATCCAGTCCGTCCAGGCGGTCGTGCAGGTGGTAATCGACCAGCATCACGTCCGGCTGCAGCGCCATTTTCGCCAGCGCTTCGTCCACCGTGGCCGCGGTGATCACCTCCACTTGCCAGCGCCCGAGCAACGCGCGCATGCCGTCGAGGATTTCCTGGTCGTTGTCCACGCACAGCACGCGCAGCCCGGCCAGGGAATCATCGCGCGTGGCGGCACGGGATCGATTGTTGGCCGGCGCGCGCACTGGCTGGCCGGCGGCCACGCGTGGAAGCTGGATCGAGAACATGCTGCCCTTGCCCACTTCGCTGCGCGCATTGAGTTCGTGCAGCAGCAGGCGCGAGATGCGCTGGCAGATCGACAGGCCCAGGCCCAGGCCCTGCTCGCCCCAGTCGAACGGCTGCTGGTAGCGGTGGAACTCGTTGAAGATCTGCCGCATGTGGTGCTCGGGAATTCCCGGGCCCGTATCCCACACCTGCAATTCCACCTGGGCGCCGCGCGGGCGCATGCCCAGGATGATCCGTCCCTGTCGGGTATAGCGCAGCGCGTTGGCGATGAAGTTCTGCATCACACGGCGCAACAAGCGGCGGTCGCTGCGCACCCAGATCTGCCGCGCATGCACCTGCAGGCGCAAACCGCGGCTGGCGGCGACCGGCGCGTACTGGGCAGCCAGTTCGGCGATCAGCACGCCAGCATCGAAGTCCTCGATGGTCGGCCGCAACCCGCCGGCATCCAGCCGCGACACATCGAGCAGGCCATCGAGTAATTCCTCGGCCGCGCGCAGCGAGGCATCCACGCGCTCGGCCAGATGACGCTGCTCCTCGCTGTTCTGCGCACTGTCACGCAAGGCCGAGGCGAACAGTCGCGCGGCATTGAGCGGTTGCAGCACGTCGTGGCTGATCGCAGCGAGGAAGCGGGTCTTGGACTGCTGCGCCACTTCGGCCTCGTGCGAGCGCTCGGCCACGCGCTGCTCCAGGGTCTCGTTGGCTTCGAGCAAGGCCTTCTCGGCGCGCTTGTAGTCGGTGATGTCGTTGTAGCTGGTGACATAGCCGCCGCCCGGCAGCGCCTGTCCGCGCATCTCGACGACCTTGCCATCGCTGCGGGTACGCTCGAACACATGCGGCGAGCCGGCACGCATATGGCGGATGCGGCGTTCGATCTGGTCTTCGGTATCGCCCTCGCCAAGCTCCCCGCGTTCGGCGTTGTAGCGGATCAGGTCGGCGACCGGGCGACCGACGTAGAGCATGCCGTCGGGATAGCCGAACAACTCCTGGTAGCGGCGATTCCAGGCGGTCAGGCGCATTTCCGGATCGACCACGCTGACCGCGGCGCTGATGTTCTCCAAGGTGGTGGAGAGGATTTCGCGGTTGAAGCGCAGCTCCTGGCCGGCCTCGTCGAGCACCGCCACGACCTCGCCCAGTTCCATGCCTGAGCCCCGTAGCAGGCTGGTCAGGACCAGGCGCGCGGAAGCCGCACCAATCGAGGCCGCCAGCAAGCGCTCGGTGAACTGGACCCAGGCACGGTCGGCGACGGCGTTGGATTGCAGCTCGCGGCCCAGCGCGTTGGCCTGCTCGACGAAGGCGCGATGGGCGTGGCGTTCGCCAACCACGCGCTCGGCCAGGGTGAGCAGGTCGGAGACATGCACGTGCCCGGGCCAGGCGCCGGCCACCGCCGGGCGCTGGGAATAAGGGTCCAGGAATGGCGCCGCGCGCAGGCGCTCGTCCACGCCCGGGCGCCAGCGTGCCGACACCACCATCAGCGCGCCCACATTTGCCAGCAGCGACCAGAACGTGCCATGCGCCAGCGAGTCCCAGCCGCTCATGCCGAACAGCTGCTGCGGCCGCAGCCAGGAAATCCCGAACGGTCCGTTGAGCAGCCAGCCAGTGTCGAAGCCGCCGGCCATCGTCATCGCCGGCAATAGCAGCGTGTAGATCCAGGTGGCGAAGCCGAGCAACATGCCGGCCTCCACGCCCTTGCGGCTGGCACCGCGCCAATACAACCCACCGAGCACGCCGGGTGCGAACTGCGCGACCGCGGCAAAGGCCATCAGGCCATACGAAGCCAGCGTGCTGTCGTCGCTGCTGCTGCGGTAGTAGCTGTAGGCGACCAGCGCCAGCAGCAGGATCGCGACCCGGCGAATCCACAGCACCCGTCCAGCCGCCGCCACCGCGTGGCCGCGCGAGCGCCGCAGCAGTACCGGCATCACCAGGTCGTTGCTGACCATGGTGGCCAGCGCGATCGAAGCCACGATCACCATGCCGGTGGCGGCGGAGAATCCGCCGACATACGCCACCAGCGCCAGCACCGTATTGCCCTCGGCCAAGGGCAGGGCCAACACCATGCTGTCGTCGGCGAGCTGGCCGCCGCCGCCGAACAAGGCCACGCCGGCCGAGGCGATCGGCACGACCATGGCCGAGATCAGCACCAGGTAGCCGCCGAACAGCCAGCGCGCGCGACGGATGTCGCCGACATCGCCGCATTCGACCACTGCGACATGGAATTGCCGTGGCAGGCAGACGATGGCCAGGAAACTGAGGATGGTCTGCGAGACGAAGCCGGCCGAAGGCGTGTGCTCGAACAACATCCGCGCCGAGTCGACGATGCGCAGCTGGTGGTCGCCGAGCCAGGACCAGGCGAACAACCCCACCGCCAGCATCGCCACCAGCTTGATCACCGATTCCAGCGCGATCGCCAGCATCATGCCGTGGTGGTGCTCGGTGGCGTCGGCCTGGCGGGTGCCGAACAACGCCGCGAACAGCGCCATCAACAGGGCGACATACAGGGCCGGGTCACTGAGGAAGGAGCGGCCGTCGTTGGACTGCCCGGTGAGCACTTCCAGGCTCATCGCCACGGCTTTGTACTGCAGCGCCAGGTAGGGAACGATGCCGACCAGGGCGATCACCGCCACCAGCGCCGCCAGCCGGCGCGAGCGGCCGTAGCGCGAAGAGATGAAGTCGGCGATGGAAACCGTGTTCTCCGAGCGCGCGATCAAGGCCAGGCGCTCGATGATCCGCCAGCCGAAGATCAGCAACAGCAACGGCCCCAGGTAGATCGGCAGGTAGCCGACGCCGTTGCGCACCGCCGTGCCGACCGCGCCGTAGAAGGTCCACGACGAGCAGTACACCGCCAGCGCCAGGCTGTAGACCGCCGGCCGCAGCCAGGGGCGGTCGGGATACAGCGGACGGCGATCGCCCCACCACGCCACTGCGAACAGCAACGCGGCGTAGCCGACCGAGACCGACAACAGGATCCAGCTCGAGATCAACGCGCCCCTCCGGCGGGTTTACCCGGGCAGTGTACCCGCGCTGGCAAGTTATGCCGGCAGCAGTACTTCGACCACGTACCGCCTTCCCGCCTCGATTCCGCCAATGGCCGCCTCAGCGCAGGCCACGCCATCCACGCTCACCTGCATCGCCGCCACCGCTGGATCACGTCGATAGGTCACCTCGAACTCCGCACCGCGGAACCGGCGCCGCACTCGTGCCTGCGGCCAGTGCGAGGGCAGCTGCGGCCGCAGCAACAGCAGCTCGCCTTCGCCGCGCAGGCCGAACAGGCCTTCGATCACGTCGCGATAGACCCAGGCCACGGTGCCGGTATTGAACAGCTGGCTGGAACGCCCGGCGGTGCGCGGGATCTCGCGCCACGCGCCGCGGTAGTAGTTCGGCAGGAACACCGGCAGTTGACCGCGCTGCAACACATCGGCGCGCGCGGGACCGGGGATCATCGCCCGCAGCACCGACCAGGCGCGGTCGCTCTCGCCGACCGCGTACAGGCTGTGCAGATAGAAGGCCGCAGCGTGGTTGTAGACCGCGCCGTTCTCGGCCGAGCCCGGATGCTTCTGGGTCAGGCGCCCGACGTCCTCGCGCATGCCGGTGTATGGCGGTGCCAACATGACCGGGCCGTACGGCGTGTGCAGCTGTGCTTCCACGGCGTCCAGCAGGCGTTTCTGGCGCTGCGCGTCTGCGGCACCGGCCAGCATCGCCCAGCTCTGCGGGTTGAGGTAGATGCGGCCTTCGGCATCGTCGGCGATGCCGAAGCGCACACCCTCGTCGGTGATGCCGCGTGCATACCAGTCGCCATCCCACAACTCGCGGTTGGCGACCGCGTTCACGGCGGCCGCCGCCTCGGCAAAGCGCGCCGCCGCGTCGTTGCGGCCGTGGCTGGCGCACAGGGCCGACCACAGCTTCAATGCATAGGCAGTCGCCAGCGTCAGCCAGCCGGACACGCCCTTGCCGCGATAGCCGACCATGTTCATCGGGTCGCACCAATCGCCCTGGGCGATGAAGCTCAGGCCGCGCGCGTCACGGGCCTGCAGCAGCCAGTCCATCGCCGCGTCCAGGCGTGCGGCTACGTCGAGCTTGCGGCCGCTGCGATCTTCGACGACTTCGGCCAGCAGGCCGCCGTCGCCGGTCTCGCCCAGATAGGCATCGAGGAAGATCGGCAGCCACACGCAGTGGTCGGTATGCGGTACCTGGTTGATGTATTTCAACTCGGCCTGCTCGTCGAGCAAGATGCCGTCGGGCATGGCGCCGCTGGCTTCCTGCTGCGACAGCGCGTGCAGCAGCGATGCCCGCGCCACCTGCGGCGACAGGTAGGCCATGCCGAGGTGGTCCTGCAGGAAGTTGCGGGTCTGCGGATCGGTGGTCAGGCGATTGACATCGCCATGGTAGAACACCTGCCGCGGCAGCCAGTGGTTGACCAGGTTGTCGAACGCCGCATCGGGGGTTTCCACTTCCAGGCAACCGCGCCCGGTTGCCAGGTGCGCGGCATACGCCCGCGCTGCTTCGTCGAAGCCAGCGGCGGACAGATAACGCGCACGCAGTTCGGCGATTTCCGCCTCGTCACGCGCCGGGCCGAACAGATAGCGATGCGTCACCGACGCTTCCGGCGCCAGCTCCAGCCGTTGCTGCAACACCGCGGTGGGCGTTTCGTAGCGCGCGTCGCTATCGCCCAGCCGCTCGCCGGCCAGGGCGGAGGGCGCATGCAGCCCGCCCTCGCCTTCGAACGCCGATTGCCGGGCTTCCCAACCCACCACCGGCTGCTCGTGCAACAGGAAGGTGCAGTCCTTGAAGTCGCGCTGGCGCCAGTAGTCGGCGACCTTCTGGTAGGGCGTCACGCTGCGGCAGACGATGCCACCGAGGTCGGCGCGATACTCGCCGGACTGGTTCATCCACGACATGTAGCCAACCGGAAAGTACGGATACAGCGAAAGCCGCCGCGTGCGTCCGGATTGGTTGCGCACCCGGCAGGTCCACAGCTCCAGGGCCCTGTCCTCCGGCAGCTGCAACTGCAGCTCCAGCACGATGCCATCGAATTCGATTTCCCAGGCGATGTCCTGCTTGCCGACTGAGAACTCGAAACGTGCCGGCGTCGCCCGCACGGGTTCATACGGCGCCGAGTACAGCGCACCGCTGTCCTCGTCCTTGAGGTAGAAGAAGCGGCCCGGATGATGCGCGTAGTACGGCTGTTCCGGCTGCATGAAGGTGCGCGCTTCCAGGTTCGGCGCGTGCGCGTACTTGGCCGGCTCGGGCTGCATGAACTGCGCGGTGGCGTAGCCGCGGCAGGTCAGTTGCACCATCATCCGGCGATTCCACAGGAATGCGCCGGCATTGGGCATGGCTGTGGGGCTGCGCAATACGTAACGCTCGCCCTCTGCGCTGGGGCCAAGCAGGTCGGAAAGGTCGTCGGTAGCGGTGTGCGGGGTCATGTCGAAGGATCGGAGGAGGCGCGACGTTCCGCCAGGGCCCGCTGGATCTCGGCCAGGCTGGCGTCGGTGAGGGGATAGAAGCGCATGGTCCACGCCGCCAGCAGCGCGACCATGCCCGGGATGACCGTCATCAGCAGCACGATGCCCTGCTGCGAAGCCTGGCTCTGCGACTGGTTGGCGACGTAGCCCATGCCTGCCAGCACCCAGGCGATGGCGGCAGAAGCAATCGCGCCGCCGAGCTTCTGCGAGAACGTGGCCGCGGCGAAGGTCAGCGCGGTGGCACGGCGGCCGGTGCGCCATTCGGTGTAGTCGGCGGTGTCGGCATACATGGCGAAGGCCAGCGGCGACTTCGGCCCCAGCGCCAGGCCCACCAGGATATTGAGCGCAAACGCGGCGACCAGGCCGCCCGGCGGCACGAAGTACATCGCCGCGCTCAGCACGCCCACCGTGCACATCAGGCCGATCATCAAACGGCGGCGGTCGAACCAGCGCGTAAGCAGCGGGGTAGCCGCCGCGCCCAGCGCCAATGCCACCGAATAGCTGCCCAGGAACCAGCCGGTAAGGTCGGGCCGGCCCAGGTAGTACTTGAAGTAGTACACGCCGGCGCCGGCGCGCATCACGATGGTGATCATGATCACCAGCGCGAGCACGAACAACACCAGCCACGGCCGGTTGTGCACCAGGTCGGCAATGTCCTGCCGCCAGGGCGTGCGCTGCGAAGGCGACGGCACCACGCGCTCGCGCACGCCGAAGAACACGCTGGCGAACAGCACCGCGGCAAGGGCGCCGTACACCATCAAGGTGCGCTGCCAACCGGTAGCAGCGTCGCCCTGGCCAAGCGCGCCAACCAGGTCGAGCGTGGCGTAGTTGACGAAGGTGGTGCCGGCAAAGGCGGCGATGAAGCGCATGCTCACCAAGACCGTGCGTTGCTGGCCATCGGCGGTAATCACACCGGACAGCGCCGAGTACGGAATGCTGACCACGGTGTAGGCCAGCATCATCAGCGAGAAAGTGACGTAGGCCCACAACAAGCGCATGTCCGCGCCCAGCGGCGGCACGGTAAAGGCGAGCACGCCGGTGGCGGCCAGGGGCAGCGCGCCCCACAGCAGCCACGGCCGGAAGTGGCCCCAGCGGGTGCGGGTGCGGTCGGCGAGCATGCCCATCAGGGGATCGGCGATGGCATCGCCGATCTTGGTCACCAGGATGAGCGTGCCGACGGCGGCGGCCGGCAACAGCATCACGTCGGTGTAGAAGATCAGCAGGAAGGCCGAGATGCTCGACCAGTACAGATTGAGGCCGAAATCGCCGAGCGCGTAGCTGGCCTTTTCGCGCAGCGGGGGCGCGGTCGGAGGGGCGGTTCTTGGCGCTGGCGGCATGGTCGGGCCCAGGGTGCGGAACGAGGCGAGGCGTGCGAGGATGCCGACGCTACACCATCGGCGCGCCGCGTGGCCGCCGCATGAAGAATTGATCTGCACCTATAACGGGCCACCATGACCACTGTCGCAACTTCACACTCCACTGCCCTGGCGATCGTGGTGATGGGCGTGTCCGGCAGCGGCAAGAGCACGGTGGCGCAGGCCCTGGCCGAGCATTACGGCTTCGCCTTGCTGGACGCCGACGATTTCCACACCACCGAGGCCAAGGCGCAAATGGCCAGCGGCGTGCCGCTGACCGATCTACAGCGCGAGCCCTGGGTGGATGTGCTGGCCGAGGCGCTGCGTGGCTACGTGGGGCGCGGCGAATCGGTGGTGCTGGCGTTCTCCGGCCTGCGCAGCGCACACCGGCAGCGCCTGCGCGCCAGTGGCGTGCCGATGCGCTTCGTGTTCCTCCACGCCGATCCGGCCGTCATCGCCGCACGGCTGGGCCAGCGTGCCGGCCACTTCATGCCACCGGCGCTGCTGGCCAGCCAATTCGAAGCGCTACAGCCGCCGACCGATGAGCCGGACGTGGTGGCGGTGGATGTGGACGCGCCGCTGCCACAGGTGGTGGCAGCGGCGATTGCAGGGTTGGACCGCTAACGGAGGAGGCTTCCTGGGTGTCACGTCCTTCTCAAGATCCTGCACCCGGTCAGCGCTTGGCCGGCACGCCCATTTCTTCGAGCAACGCAGGGGCCGGGTACACCTTGGCCAGCAGCCAGCGCAGGTAGCGCATGTCGACGTGGATGGCACGCTTGAAGCGCGGGTCGTACCACCAGCTGGCACTGACGGCTTCCCAGTTACTGTCGAAGTTGAGGCCGACCAGCTCACCGCGTGCATTGAGCACTGGCGAGCCGGAATTGCCACCGGTGGTGTCCAGGTTGGTGAGGAAGTTCACCGTCTGCGTCTTCAATGCGGGATCTGCCGTATCACCGAAGTCGCCCTTGGCAATGGCGTCGAGCAGGGGCTTGGGCGCATCGAATGGAACCTGCCCGGTGTTCTTTTCGACGATGCCGGCCACCGTGGTGACCGGTGCAAAGCTGACCGCATCGCGCGGGGCCAGCGGTTCGACCCGACCGTAGCTGATACGCAGGCTGCTGTTGGCATCCGGGTACACCGCACGGCCCTGCCGCTCGCGCCAGGCAACCAAGGCACGCATGTAGGCGGGGCGCAGCCGCAGTTGCTCGCCTTCGCGCGCCTTGCGCTGATCCTCCAGGCGAAGTTGCGCCGGAGTGAGCTGGCGCGCGAGCACGATCAACGGGTCGTCGGCCAGCGCTTGGCCACTGCGGGCGGCGGCGAAACGCGACAAGCGTTCGGCTTCCTCGCCCAGGCGCGTGCTGGCGTAGAGTTTGTCCAAGGCTTGCTGCAATTGCGCCGGGGTACGGCCGAAAGCCGCATCGAACTCCGGTACGCGCTGCTCCTGCGGCAGCTGCTGGTAGCGCGACAGCAAGGCAGTGAGCAGCGCCTTCTCCACCGCCGGGTCGTAGCGGCGCTGGACCTGCTTGAGCACGCCTTCGATCATGGCCTGGTCGCGCTGCTGGTAACCGGTCTCGCGCTCGGCGTCGGGCTTGAGCGATTCCGTTCGCAACCGTTCCAGCAATAGCGCTGACCGCATCACCTGGGTCTGGCTGGAAAGCAGGCCCAACAGCAAATCACGCTCGCCCAGGGCTGCGCCCGCGGCGAGGATGGCTTGCAGTTCGGCGATTTCGCGAACGTCGTCGGCGCCGGTGGCGGCAAGCATGCCGCGTTCGTCTTGCGCGCGCAGACGGACCGCGTCGCTCCGGCGCAAGCCTTCGAGTTCGCCGGCGGCGCGCTTGCGGTTGTTCTTCAGCGATTGCAGCTGCGAGGCGTAGCGCGTCCTGGCCTGGGCATCGCCCTTGCCGGCCGCCTCGATCACGCCAATAAGGTCGTCCATGACGCTTACCCGCCCCGGCAGCACGTGCTCGACCTGCTCGCCGAACTCGGCCGCGGTACGGTGCCGATGGGTCACGCCGGGGTAGCCGGCGAGCATGGCGAAGTCGCCCGCTTTCAGCCCGTCCCTGGCCATCTGCAGATGCGCCGGCGGGTGGTAGGGAACGTTGTCCGGGCTGTAGTCGGCCGGCTTGCCGTCCTTGCCGACGTAGGCGCGCAGCAGGGTGAAGTCGCCGGTATGACGCGGCCACATGAAGTTGTCGATCTCATCGCCGTAGTTGCCGATGGCGCGTGGGGGTGCGTAAACCAGACGGACATCGCGCAATTCCAACTGGCGGATGCGATAGAAATCGGTGCCGTAGTACATGTTGGCGACGCTGCAACGCACGTTGCCCTCGCGCTCGCACTCGGCCACGACGCGCTTGCTCGCCGCATCCACCGCCTCGTAGTAGGCCCGACCCTGCTTGCCACGGGCCTGCTTCAACACCTCGTCGGTGACCTTGTCGAAACCGACAGTGACCAGCACCCGGAAATCCGGATTGGCCGCGCGCTCGTCGGCGCGGCCGGCGGCGATGAAGCCTTCGTCGATGAAGTTGTGCTCCGGCGAGCTGTTGTACTGGATCACCCCCATCGCGACGTGGTGGTTGGTGAGCAGCAAGCCGTCGCCGGAGACGAACGAACCGGTGCCGCCACCAACCTTCACCACCGCGCTCAGCGGCGCCCGGGTGACATCGGCCAGATCCTTGGGATCACCCTTGAAGCCTGCCTCGCGCAAGGGCTTGGCCAGGGCGGGCAACTGCGTGGGCATCCACATGCCCTCATCTGCGCGGGCGGTGGCGGACAGCGCCAGGCCAAGGGCCAGCGAGGCGGACAGGGGCGTGCGAAGCGGCATGGGTCGGTTCCGGGAAAGGCAGCCTGCGACCTTAGCGGGCCGTTGCCGCTGCGGCAATCGGGCGCGTATCGAGTGATGTGCTCCTGCGTCAATTGTCATCCCTCTGACCCAAACCCCCGCGAGACCTGGGTGCTAGCTTGGAAACTCTGAAAGATGACCAGACGAGGCAACAATCTTGACCCCTGTTCGCCATCGCATCGCTGTCGCGCTCGTGGCCTTGTCGTGCGCTACAGGTCTGCACGCAGAAGAGTGGACCTTCAATTCAGCCACGCATCCCGCGGGAGGCGCTGTGGCGGAGAGCTTTGCGTCAAATGGGCAAGTCTGGTGGAACAGCTCGGGTGCCGGGGTGTGGAAATACCAGGGCCTCTACTACATCCCGAATGTCGGTCATATGGTCCGTTCCCTTGGGGCCATGAAAGCCGAAGGAGCGCTGACGGGAGCCGGCAACTTTGGTCGCATCTCTCATACCACCGCGCAGAATGTGGATATCGGTTTGATTGCCACGGGAACCAAGGCCATTGCACCGCGGATCATGGTGTGGAGGGCGTGGCAGGACGCCTACATTACGGACGTAGCGCACGCCACCGAGGTAACCACAGACACCAAGGCCGGCATGCAGGTCTGCCACAACGGCGCAACCACGATCCGTGATGTGGCCGGTGGCTATCGGTGCGGCACTGTCGCGTTCGATTGCTTTCGAACCGAGTCGCAATGCGGGGTCGAGAACCTGGCGGGTATCGCCAGCCCAAGCGACTCAGGAGGGCCCGTTTGGTGGTATTCCGCTGCAGGCATCAAGCTGCTCGGCTGGGTGAGCGCCAGAGGGGGCACGTGGTTGGAATCGGCCTCGCCCCCGTCGTACACCCTCATGCTGTTTACGCCGGTCTGGGTCCTGCAGGACCACTCGTGGAGAGCAGAAGAGACATGGCTTGAGGGTGGCTACCCTGCTGGAAACGACGGTACGGGTTGCTTTGTGACGGCACACGGCTGCGTGAAGTCGTAGCACCGGATGTCCGCTGACAGTGCTGGCGCACGCCCAACCCCATGACCAGTTGCGAACTTTCTTTGAAAAATCAAGTGGATACCGCGCTGCCCCTGACTCGCGGGCAACAAGGCATGGTCTGCCTGACCTTGATCCGCCATCTGGCGCATAATGGACGCCAGATGGCAGAGGACAAGCTCATGAGCGAGACGGTCGATAAGGTTCTTATCTACTTGGGCGAGACGCCGAAGAAGGGCGTGGTTTCCGCGCGCAGCCCGGTGGCATCCAAGCGCCAAGCCGCTGCGGGTCGATCCATTCCAGCGCATCAAAGGACGTCCGTGGTGGAAAGGAAGACGCGTTCTCCACAGTTGCCGAGCCGCGCCGTGGGCCGGTTGGCCGCCAAATTGCTTGTAGCGCCGGAAGTTGTGCTGCAGATCTCGGACATTTCGGCGCGCACGTTCCAGCGCCGCCAGGCCAAGCAGGAGCCGCTGACTGAAAGCGAGTCTGATCGGGTGCTTCGTATTGCGCGTATCGCGCGTGAAGCCGAGCGGGTGTTTGGCAATGGAGAAAAGGCCAGTCGTTGGCTATCGGGCGTAAGTCGCATCCTGGGTGCCAAGCCGTTGGACCTCTTGGCCACGGATGCCGGCGCCCGTGATGTGGAGTACGAGCTGGTGCGAATAGATCACGGTGATTTCGCCTGATGCTGGTCTATCGGATCAGCAAGCCCGAGTACATTGCCACCGCTCTGCTCGGCAATGGTTCTGCAGTCGCTCCCGGTCGTTGGAACAGCGTCGGCGTACGCCTCGCCTATGTGGCCACATCGGTGTCGCTGGCTATGTTGGAGATCCTGGTTCACGTCAACCGTGAGGATGTGCCGGAAGGCCGGCGACTGCTCACCTACGACCTGCCGGACGATGCGATCCACGAGCTGTCCCGCGACCAGTGGCCGGATGGATGGCGCCAGTTGCCTTACGACGATGCGGTGCGTGCCGTTGGCGACGCGTTCGTGCGAGAGGGCCGGCACCTCGCGATTCGGGTGCCTAGTGCGGTGGCGCGTGGCGAGTTCAATATCCTCATCAACCCCGCACATTCGCGATTCGGCGAAATCGTCCTGCGCTCTGCTGATGAGCTGGCGCTCGATCCAAGGCTCTTTGAGTAGCAAGCCTTTGCGCATTACCCGCTACTTCTCTTTGCGCCAGTTCACCGAGCCCTTGGTCTCGATCGTGCTGGATTCGACTTCCACGTCGAAGCCGCGTGTGAGCAGGTACTTCAAGGTGATGACCGAGCTGCCGCCTACCAGCGCCACGCCGTAGCCGACATAGAAGCGCGGCGAGAGGTATTTGCCGAAGCCGACCACCGAGCCCAGCGTGCCGGACTGGCTCACGCCGGCTTCGTCCAGCCCAAGCTTGGCGCCGAGCTGCGAGGCGATCAGGCCGCTACCGGCCGACAACGCCGCCGAGGCAGCGGTCACCTGCTGCGCTTCGCTGCCGCTGGCGCTGGCCAGGCCGCGGCCAAGTACCAGGTAGGACAGCGCTTCGGATTGCGACATCGAGGGGCTGGCCCAAACATCGGCGCGCGGCGATTCGGCGCGGCCGCTGACGTCGATGCCGGCGGTGACATCGCCAATGCGGCGCTCGGCACGGATGTTGATGCGCGGGTCGGAGACGATGTTGTTGCTCCAGGTGAGCTGACCGCGGGTGATGGTCAGGTCCTGGCCGTAGGCCTTGTAGCGGCCGCTGACATCCAGGCCGCCGTTGGCCGTCATCTCGCGGCCAGGACGTGCGCGCACTTGCAGGCGGCCGCTCAGCGCGCCCTTCAGGCCAAACCCGGCCATGTGCACGTCGTCGCCGAGAATCAGCGCCAGGTCCATGTCCAGCGGCGAGGCCGGGGTCTCTTCCGGGTCGATCGGGTCGAGCACCACCACGTCCTCGGAAACCGACGCGCCACGGTCGAGCCGCTCCAGGTCGATGTCGGCTTCCGGCACGGTGACCTGGCCGCGCAGCTGCATGGTCTTGTCGACGATGCCGAACTGCAGGTCGGGGTTGGCGACGATGCGAAGTTCCGGCGTGTTGTAGAGCAGCACGCGCTCGCCGCGGATATTGAGCTTCAGCGGCGTACGCTCGCCGTACCAGGACAAGTCGCCATCGACGTTGAGGCTGCCCTCGCCCGACTTCACCTGGGCAACGATGCGCGCCGAACCGTCGGGCTGCGCGCTGAAACGGCCCTGGCCATCGGTGAGGGTGAGGCCCATCGAAGGATATTCGCCGGTGAAGTCCTTCAATGTCGCCTCGCCGCCCAGCTGCGGCTGGGCACGGGTGCCGCGCAGGCTGACATGGCCTTCCACCTGGCCCTTGGGCTGCACCAGGTCGGCGACGAACAGCTGCAGCCAGCTGAGGCGCGACATGTTGAGGTACAGCTCGCCGTTGAGCGGGGCGTAGCTGTCCCAGCCGGTAGTGAAGCGTGCGTCGACGAAGCCGTTGCCCTGGAAGCCGATGCCCAGGTAACCCTGGATCTTCTGCGGGTTGAAGTCGCCGTTGAGGCTGAAGTGGTCGTAGCGCACCACTTCGCCGCGGCTGTTGTCGCCCAGGCGGATGCCGCCTTCGAGCGAGGCGACCTTGAAGTTGCCTTCCCAGGCATTGCCACGCGGGCGGAACGTGCCGTCAACCGTGAGCTCACCGCGCAGGTGCACCTGGCGACCCTCGTTCGGCGGCAGCCACGGTTGGATCAGGCTCAGCGGCAATGCCTCGCTATGAACAGTCACGCCATCGCGCGGCCAGTTGGCCTGCACGCACAACGCGCCCCCCGCGCCGACCGCGGCCAGGCAGGCGTCGCTGACGCTGAAGGCGGCGCCGTTGACGTTGAACTGCGCCGGCTGGCGCAACGCCCAGGCGTTGCCCTTGGCCGGGGTGATCCGCAGCGCAGCCAGCTCGCCCTGCCAGCGCGCGCCATTGCGTCGCACGCCACCCTGCAGGGCCAGCTGCGCCATCTCGTTGCGCACCTCGGCCTGCAGGCGCAGGTTTTCCACCGCGCCCTGAGCCTGCACCTGCACGCTGTCCAGCACCATGCCGGCGGTGACGGCGGTGCCCTGCAAGGTCAGGCTGCCGGCGCTGCCGCGCCACGGTAGCCGGCCGCGCAGCGAGAGGCTGTCTGCGGCGTAGTCGTTCCAGCGCAAGCCAGTGCCGGCGAGGTCGGCGGTGATGTCGGGCGCGTCGCGGCGGCCGCCGAGCTGGAGCGTACCGCGCACGCTGCCAGTGGCGCCGGGGAGCAGATCGTCCAGCTGCAAGGGCTGTAGCTGCGCGGTGACGTCGAGGCGGTCACCCACGCGGCCGCGCGCGCTGAGGCGGCTGTTGCCCACGGCCAGGGTCAAGTCGCCTTCGCCCTGGTTGCCTTCCAGCGCAAAGCGGCCGCGTGCGTCGATGGCACGCTGACGCAGCTGGCCACGCAGCGCGGTAATTTCCGCGGTTGCCTGGTACGCGCCGGGCGTGCCATTGGCAGCCGGCGGCAACTGCCGGCCCTTCGAGGCAATTTGCCCGGACAACCGGCCATCCCAGCCCGGCGCAAAGTAGCCCGGGTCGAACTGCGACAGGCGCGCGGCCACGTCCCACGACAGCGTCGGTTGCCAGGCAACCTCGCCGCTGAGGTCGAGCGCGCCGCCGGGCGTGGTCGCACGCACTTCGCGCAACTGCGCATGGCGCTCATCGCCGCGGGCATCGACATGCAGCTCGGCGCGCTGTTGCTCGCGCGCGATCTCGGCGCGTCCATACACGGCCCACTGCTTCATCGTGCCGGCCAGGCCAAAGCGCGCTTCGCGCAATTCCACCGGCACCTGTTGCGCTTGCGGCGTGGCGGGGTCCGGTGCGGGCACGAAGCGCATGTCGCGGGCGTAGGCGGCCACGCGGAAGCGCGCATTGTCGGCATCGCGGAAGTCGCCGGTGCCACGCAAACTCAGTTGACCGCCGAAGGCGTCGACGACCAACGGCGCGGCGGTGATCACCTGGTCCTTCAACGCCACCCGCGAAGGTTGCACCACGATCTTTTGTTCACCCTGGCGCACCCAGCCCTGTAGTGCCGCACTGCCGCCCTTGCCTTCGGCACTGAAATCGAAGGCCAGCGGCGTGGCCGCAGCGGGCTCGGCCACCCCGGCGGCACCCATCAGCAGCGCGGTGTCGAGCGCTTCGGTATCGGCACGCAATTTCCAGCGCGGGTCGTCGCGGCCGGTGAAAACCAGGCTGGCGCGCAGCGGCTTCGGCGCGCGCCCGGCGATGGCTACCTCCATGTTCTCCAGGTCGCCGCGCGCGACCAGCCCAAAGCTCGCCGGGGTGCGGCCACGGGGTGCGGGCAGCACGGCGGTAGCGGTGAAGTTGGTCTTGTAGTCCTCGCGCGGGACGTAGTCGCCGTTGAGGCCGAAGTTGCCGCGGTCGGTATCCACTTGCAACCGGCGTGTACGCAGTTCGCCGTTGGCCAAGTCCAGCCCGCCACGGACACGGCGCACGTCGATCAGCGGCTCGCCCAACTGGGTTACGCGCAGCGAATCGACCACGATGGTGTCGGCCTGGATCGCCAGCGGCATCTCGATGTGCGGCAGCGAGTCGGGCCAGCGCGGCAGCTCGAACGGCTCCTCGCTCTTGGCCAGGTTGAGCGTAGCGCCGCTGACCTCCAGCGCATCCAGTTGCAGCTTGCGGCCCAGCAGCGGGCGCAAGGCCGCGTCGAGATGCACGCGGTCCGCGGTGAATCGGTAATCCTGGTAACGGAAGTCGACACCGCGCAGCGTCAATGGCCCGGCCAGCGGACCGTCCACTTCCTTCCAGGTGAACGTGGCGCCAGCCGGCAGGCGCGCCACCACTTGGGCGAGCAGCACATTGCGCCCCGCCACCGTCTGCAGCAGCCAGTACACCGCCAGCAGCGCCACCAGGGCCAGCGCGAGCACACCCAATCCGGAACCGACCCAGAAGCGACGGCGCCGATAGAAGCGCGGACGCGGCGGCGGTACAGGCGCGCTCACAGATTGGCTCCGATGTTGATGTACAGCTGGAACTGCGAATCCGGATCCTTCAAGCCGTGCGCCACGTCCACGCGCACCGGCCCGATCGGCGATTTCCAGCGCAGGCCCACGCCCACGCCGGTGTGGAAATCGGGACGATCGTCGAAGGCGCTACCGCTATCGACGAATACCGCCGCACCCCACGGGCCGCCCTTGAAATAGCGCTCGTACTCGACGCTGCCGGTGAGCACGTGCTTGGCGCCCAATGCGTATTTGTCCGGCGGCGGCGTGCGCGGGCCCACTTCGCGAAAAGCGTAGCCGCGGATGCTGTTGTCGCCGCCTGCGAAGAACCGCAGGCTCGGCGGCATCGCAACCAGGTCGCCGGTCCAAGTGGTGCCAGCTTCGCCGCGCAGGATCAAACGATCGGTATCGCCAACGCCCACGAACCAGAACACCTGCGCATACGCCTGGGCGAAGCTGGTCTCCGAACCGACGCCTTCGATGCCGCCGCGCACGAAGCTGCGCGCGGCAATGCCGCGGCGCGGGAAGATGCGGTCGTCGACGCCGGAATAGATCGCCTGAAGCTGCGGATAGAGGAAGGTCGCGTACTGGTAGAACGGGTCGGGTTGGTCGTTGCTGCTGTAGCGCCAACGCTCGCGCAGCGCGTTGATCGAGGCGATGGCGCTCCAGCGGTCGTTGATCTCGCCGCTGCGGCTGGCGCTGAGCTTGACGTTGCGCAGGTCGATGTAGTCGGTCTGCTCGTCGTAATAGCCGGCCGTCAACGAATACCAGCCGTCGAGCCAGCTGAAGGCGGGGATGCGGTAGGCGGTGGTCAGGCTCTTGCGTTTCTGCGCGAAGTCCAGCTGGGTGTCCATCTTGTGGCCGCGCGAGTTGACGTAACGGCGCTCGAGCCCGCCGCGCACACCCGGGCCGCTCTCGCTGCCGTAGCTCAGGCCGGCGGTGTAGACGGTGCGCTTGGCCAGCTCCAGCCGCACGTCGATCGGCACGCGGCCCTCGGCATCGGCTTCCTCGGGCTTGGGCTGGATATCGATAGTGTTGAAGTAGCCAAGCTTGTTGAGCGACTCGCGCAGGCGGTCGAGCTTGCCTTCGTGGAAGTAGCTGCCTTCATCCCAATACACCAACGGGTCGAACAGCCCGGGCTGGAAGTATTCGTACTCGAAGCGCACCGGGCCCATGTCGTAGCGGCGCCCGCTGTCCCAGGCCAGGTCGATGTCGGCGGCGAATTCGGCGCGGGTGACCTCGACCCGGCGGCGGATGAAGTCGGCATCGAAGTAGCCGCGCTCGGCCAGCCGGCGGGTGATGCGGACCTTGCTGGCCTCGTATTGCGGATGATTGAAGGTCTGGCCGACGGCCGGCTGGAACGCGGCGACGTCGCGCTGCAGGTATTCGTCTTCCTCGGCCCAACCGGTCAGCTCGATATGGGACTGGCGCACGCGCACCGGCTGGCCCTTGTCGACGTGGATCACGATGGTGACCTTGTCGCCATTGCGTGGCGCGTCGATGGTGATGGTAGGGCTGTAGTAGCCGAATGGTTCCAACGCCTGCCGGGCCTGGACCTGGGCCTGGTTGAGCATGTATTCCAGGCGCGATTCGCCCTGCACCTTGCCGATGGCCTGGTAGAGCGACAGCGAGACCTCGATGTTCTCGATCATCTCGGCATCGTCGCCGCTGTCCAGGCCTTCGATGCTTACTTTGTCGATCGTGCCACGGGCGTGCGCGGCCCCGGCCAGGGCCCAAAGCAGGATCGACAGCAGCAGGGCCGAGACAGTCACGCGCATGGGACGAGGATATACCGGGAGCCGAACATCGCGCCGTTAAAACGGTGCGATGACTGGGGTGTTCCGCATGCCGATTACAAATTGACGAACGACGTTACACCGTCCGCCATCACTCAACTGGACAGGTGCTCGATCGCCGCGACGCTGCCCAGGCGCTCGCCCAGGCGCTGCAACAATGCCAGGCGATTACCGCGCAATGCGGGGTCCTCGGCATTCACCATGACGCTGTCAAAGAACGCATCGACCTGCGGTCGCAATAGCGCCAGGCGCGCCAGCACGGCGACATAGTCGTGGCGATGCAGCGCCGCGTCGGTATCGCCGATGGCGCCTTCGACCGCTTCGGCCAAGGATTCCTCGGCCGGCTCGCGCAACAATGAGGTATCGACCATGGCCGGGATCGCGCCTTCGGCCTTGCGCAGGATGTTGCGGATGCGCTTGTTGGCCGCGGCCAGGGCTTCGGCTTCGGGCAGGGCGGCGAATACGCCGATGGCATCGATGCGGCGGTCGAAGTCGTAGAGCGAACCGCGCGCGGCGCCGTGGCCGCCAGCGGCGCCGGCGTCGCTGGCGAACAGCGCGGCGACGGCGTTGAACTGGGTGGCCGGTACGCCCTTGTCGGCGTAATAGCCACGCAGGCGTTCGAGGATGAAGTCGAAGATCTCGGCGGGAAGCGCGGTGGCATCGGGCGTTGCGGCCGCCTTGGGTGCGGGGTGCGCGGCCAGCGCCTGCAACGCGGCGTCGGTGCCGGCGCGCAGCAGCGCCTTTACGTCGACGTCGAAACCGCTTTCGATCAGCGTGCGCGCCAACCCCAACGCATTGCGGCGCAACGCGAAGGGATCCTTGTTGCCGGTCGGCTTGAGCCCGGCGGCAAACCCGCCCGCCAGGGTGTCCAGCCGCTCGGCGATCGCCAGCACCTTGCCCACCGGCGACAACGCGATGTCGTCGCCGGCAAAGCGCGGCCGGTAGGCTTCGTCGATGGCCAGGGCGACGTCGGGCGATTCACCGCCGACCACGGCGTAATGGCGCCCGGCGATGCCCTGCAGCTCGGGAAATTCGTTGACCATGCGCGACTGCAGGTCGTTCTTGCACAGCTCGGCGGCGCGCGCGGCCAGCACCGGGTCGGCGCCCACGTGCGGCGCGATGGTGCGCGCCAGCGTGGCCACGCGCTGCACCTTATCGGCGACGCTGCCCAGGCGCGCCTGGTAGGTCACCCCCTTCAGGCCCTCGCCCATCGCCACCAGGCCCTGCTTGAGGTCTTCGTCGAAGAAGAACTTGGCATCGGCAAAGCGCGGGCGGATGACGCGCTCGTAGCCCTTGGCGACCTCGGCCACATCGCGCGATTCGATGTTGGCAATGCCGATGAATTTCTCGGTCAGCTTGCCGCCGTCATCCAGCACGGGGAAGAACTTCTGGTTGATCTCCATCGTCTCGACCAGCGCTTCCTGCGGCACCGCCAGGAACTCGCGCTCGAAGCCGCACAGCACCGCCGACGGCCATTCGACCAGGTTCACCACCTGCTCCAGGTTGTCGTCGCTGATGCGCGCGTGGCCACCGGCCTTGGCGGCCGCCGCGTTAACTTCGGCCACGATGCGCTGGCGGCGCTCTTCCGGATCGACGAGGACATTGGCCGCGCGCAGCGACTCGACGTAATCGCCGGGGTGGCTCAGCCACACCTGCTTGTCGTGCATGAAACGATGGCCGCGGCTCATGCGGTCCGAGTTCAGGCCGAACAACTGCGCCGGCACCACTTCCTTGCCGAACAGCAGCACCAGCCAATGCACCGGCCGCGCGAAGGCGTACTCGTGGTCGCCCCAGCGCATCGGCTTGGGGATCGGCATCGCCGCCACGGCCTCGGCCAGGATTTCCGGCAACAGGTCGGCGGTGCGTGCGCCGGGCTTCACCGCGCGGTGGACGAAGCGTTCGCCCTTGCTGTCGCTGGTGCGCTCCAACGCGCTCCATTCGACCCCCGCCTTGGCGGCGAACCCCTGCAGTGCCTTGGTCGCTTGGCCTTCTGCGTCAAGCGCCACATTCAGATACGGGCCCAGCACTTCGGAGCGCTGCTCCGGCTGTTCGATAGCCACGGCCGGCAATAGCACCGCCAGACGGCGCGGCGTGGACAGCGGGCGGGCATCACCGCGCTCTACGCTGACGCCGCGCTTTTCCAGCCCGGCCAGCACGCCGTCGAAGAAGGCCTGGGCCAGGCCCGGCAGCGCCTTGACCGGCAGCTCTTCGGTACCCAGTTCGATCAGCAGGGGGGAAACTTGGCTCATCGGTCAATCCTTGGCGGGCGCCGCGGCGCCGGTCTGCGGCGCGAAGAACGGCACGTAGTATTTCTGCAACACCGGCAGCGTTTCGTAGCGCGCCACGCGCGCTGCCAGGGCGGGGTATTCGTCGAGGTCGAACGGCACGGCGTCGCGTGCATAGGTGCAGTAGCAGGAGACGGTGAGGTCCACCAAGCCGAAGTGCGCGCCGACCAGCCACTCGCGCTCGCCGGCCTGCTGGCAGGTCTGCTCAAGCACCGACAGCGCGCCGCGCATCTGCGTACGGCAGCGTTGCAGCCACGGTTCGTGGCGCTTCTCCTCGGGGCGGAAGACACGCTCCATCACGATCTGCAGGGCCTTTTCCACCGCGCCGGTGGCGTAGCCGATCAAGCGCAAGGCTTGGCGCCGGTCGGCGCCGTGCGAGGGCAGCAGCGCGCGCGCGCCGCCCTGGCCGTCGAGCCAATCGAGGATCACCGCGGACTCGGTCAGCACTTCGCCATCGTCCAGCACCAGCACCGGCACGCGGCCGAGCGGGCTGTATTGGCGGATGCGCTCGAAGTCGCGGCCCACCGACCAGTCGCGGTGTTCGAACGACAGGCCGAGCAGGTCCAGGGCCACGGCAACGCGGCGGACGAACGGCGAGTCGTACATGCCGATGAGGATCATGCCGCGTCCGTTGCGTGCTTGCGGCCGGGAAAGCCGAGCTTTTCGCGCTGCGCGTAATACGCCTGCGCCACCGCCTGGGCCAGTGCGCGCACGCGCAGGATGTAGCGCTGGCGCTCGGTCACGCTGATGGCGCGGCGAGCGTCCAACAGGTTGAAGGCGTGGCTGGCCTTGGTGACCTGTTCGTAGGCCGGCAGCGGCAGGCCTACTTCGACCAGCTTCTGCGCTTCGCGCTCGCAGGCGTCGAAGCGGTGGAACAACTCGTCCACGTCGGCGTGCTCGAAGTTGTAGGCGCTCTGTTCCACTTCGTTCTGGTGGTAGACCTCGCCGTAGGTCACCGGCGCGCCGTCTGGCCCGTAGGTCCAGACCAGGTCGTAGACGTTGTCGCAGTTCTGCAGGTACATGCAGAGCCGCTCCAGGCCGTAGGTGATCTCGCCCAGCACCGGCTTGCACTCCAGGCCACCGGCCTGCTGGAAGTAGGTGAACTGGGTGACTTCCATGCCGTTGAGCCAGACTTCCCAGCCCAGGCCCCAGGCGCCGAGGGTCGGCGATTCCCAGTTGTCCTCGACAAAGCGCAGGTCATGCACCAGCGGGTCGATGCCGAGCGCTTTCAGCGAGCCGAGGTAGAGCTCCTGCAGGTTGTCCGGGTTGGGCTTCATCGCCACCTGGTACTGGTAGTAGCGCTGCAGGCGGTTGGGGTTCTCGCCATAGCGGCCGTCGGTGGGGCGGCGCGAAGGCTGCACGTAGGCGGCATTCCAGGTTTCCGGGCCGAGCGCGCGCAGGAAGGTCGCCGGGTGGAAGGTGCCAGCGCCCACTTCCAGGTCCAGCGGCTGGATCAGCACGCAGCCTTGTTCGGCCCAGTACTGGTTGAGGGTCTGGATCAAAGCCTGGAAGGTGATCGGTACGCGTTGGGCGCCTGGATGGCTGGACATGCGGCAAGGGCCGTGCGAAGGGGTGCGCTAGTATAGCGGCCGTCTTGCGGGGCTTTCCGCAGCGGGGAACACCATGGAACAACGGCAGCAGCCTGTGGACACGACGATGCCCCCGGTCCGGGCGGAGCTTCCGCGTGGGCGGCTGGTGTTCGACCGGGTCGCGGCTGCCCTGTTGGCCGACGAGATGGTCGCGCCGAGCGACCGCGAGCGCATCCAGTTCTCCGCCGGCGGCGCACGCAATGCCAGCGAAGTGCATCCGCTGGTGTTGCTGTCCAACCTGAAGCTGCGCGCCGGCCAGTTGCCGGCCGGCGAGCTCGGCCTGGAGCGGCTGACCGAATGGCTGGCCACGCGGGTGGGCATGCGCTACCTGCGGATCGACCCGACCCGGGTGGACGTCGCCTCGGTAACCGGGGTGGTCTCGCACGCCTATGCCCGCCGCCACCGCATCCTGCCGCTGGCGGTAAACGCCGAGCGCGTGCTGGTGGCCACCAGCGAGCCGCTGGCGCTGGAATGGCTGGCCGATGTCCAGCACCTCACCCGCCGCCGCATCGAGGTCGTGCTGTCCAACCCATTGGACCTGCACCGCTACACGATGGAATTCTTCGGCGTCACCCGTTCGGTACGCGGCGCCCACGGCGATGTCCGCAGTGGCGGCGATTCCAATACCGGGTTGCCGAGTTTCGAACAACTGGTGGAGCTGGGCCGCACCGGCGATGTCAACGCCGACGACCAGCACATCGTGCATATCGTCGATTGGTTGCTGCAGTACGCCTACGAGCAGCGCGCTTCGGACATCCACCTGGAGCCGCGCCGCGACATGGGGCGCATGCGCTTCCGCATCGATGGCGTGCTGCACAAGGTGTTCGAGGTGCCGCCGGCGGTCATGACCGCGGTGGTCAGCCGGATCAAGGTACTCGGGCGCATGGACCTGGCCGAGCGCCGGCGGCCGCAGGACGGCCGCATCAAGACCCGCTCGCCGGGCGGGCGCGAGGTCGAAATGCGTTTGTCGACCATGCCCACCGCCTTCGGCGAGAAGTGCGTGATGCGCATCTTCGACCCCGATGCAGCCTTCAAGAGCGTCGACCAGCTTGGCTTCAGCCCGGAGGAGGCGGCCGGCTGGACCGCGCTGGTGGAACGCCCGCACGGCATCGTGCTGGTCACCGGCCCGACCGGTTCGGGCAAGACCACCACGCTGTACTCCACGCTCAAGCGCCTGGCCACGCCGGACGTCAACGTCTGCAGCGTCGAAGACCCGATCGAGATGATCTCGCCGGAGTTCAACCAGATGCAGGTGCAGACCAACATCGACCTGGACTTCGCTTCGGGCGTGCGCACGCTGCTGCGGCAAGACCCGGACATCATCATGATCGGCGAAATCCGCGACCTGGAGACCGCGCAGATGGCGGTGCAGGCGTCGCTGACCGGCCACCTGGTGCTGTCGACCCTGCACACCAACGACGCGCCTTCGGCCATCACCCGCCTGCTCGACCTCGGCGTGCCGCACTACCTGGTGGCCTCCACCCTCAACGGCGTGCTGGCGCAGCGGCTTGTCCGCACCCTGTGCCCGCATTGCAAACGCCCGCACGTACTGTCCGACGACGATTGGGCGGTGTTGCGCGAGCCCGGCGAGGCGTTGCCCGAGACCCTGGACGTGCATGCCCCGGTCGGCTGCCTGGAGTGCCGGCGCACCGGTTTCCTCGGCCGTGTTGGCCTGTACGAGCTGCTGCCGGTGACCCCGCGCCTGCGCACGCTGATCCGTGCCGACATGGACCTGGCCGGCTTCAGCCGCGCCGCGCACGGCGAAGGCCTGCGCACGTTGCGTCGTACCGGGCTGGAAAAAGTGGCGCAGGGCCTGACTACAATCGAAGAAGTCCTGTCCGTCCTGCCGCCGAAGGAATGAAGCCTCCCGCGCCGTTTTTGATTCTTGAAACCGGCCAGCCGGTGCCGGCACTACGGCGCTATGGGCGTTTTCCGCATTGGATCCGGGTGGCCGCCGGCCTGGCCGAGGCCGACACGGTGGTGGTGAACGTCGAGGCTGGCGAACGCCTGCCGGACCGGCGCGCGTTCGCCGGCACCATTGTTTCCGGCTCGGCCGCCTTCGTCACCGACCGCGCCGACTGGAGCGAACGCACCGCCGGCTGGTTGCACGAGGCCGCCCACGGCGGCATGCCGCTGTTCGGCATCTGCTACGGCCACCAGCTGCTGGCGCACGCGCTCGGCGGCCAGGTCGACTACAACCCGGCCGGCCGCGAATCGGGCACGATCGAGCTGGAGCTGCATCCGCCCGCCTTCGACGACCCGCTGTTCGCCGGCCTGCCCGAGCGCTTCCCCGCCCATGCCACCCATCTGCAAACGGTCCTGCGCGCCCCGGACGGCGCCGCGGTGCTGGCGCGCTCGCCGCAGGATGGTTGCCATGCATTCCGCTGGGGCTCGCATGCTTGGGGGGTGCAATTCCACCCGGAATTTGCCACCCATCACATCCGCGGCTACGTCCACGCCCGGGCCGAATGCCTGCAGCGCCATGGCCGCTGCGCCCGCACAGTGGCCCGCGAAGTCAGCGCCGCGCCGCTGGCGCGCCGGCTGCTGCGACGCTTCGTGCGCCATGCGCGGACGCTGCTTGGTCCCGGCGGACACGAAAACGCGCCCGGAAAAGCGCGATAATTGCCGCGCGCCGGAATGGCCGGCGCGCACTGATCCGGAATGGGAATGAGCGAAATTCGCAAGCTGTCGGCTTCGGCTGGCGCGGAATGGCTGTTGACCGGCTTCGCCCTGCTGCGCCGCGCGCCGCTGGCACTGGGCATGCTCGGCATGACGTGGGGCCTGGTCGCGGTGGCCGGCGCGGTGTTGGCAAGCTCGCTGCCGGCGCTGGGCATGGCCGTGCAGTTCCTGATGTTGCTGGCCGGCCCGGTGTTCATGGGCGGCATGCTGTGGGCGGTGCGCGAGGTCGACGAAGGCCGCGCCGCGCGCCCTTCGCACCTGCTGCACGGCCTCCAGGAGGGGCGCGCGCCGCACCTGCTGGTCTCGCTGCTGCCGCAGGCCCTGGCCGTGGTGGTGCTGGCGGCGCTGCTATTGCTGATGATCGGTTTCGACGGGCTGCAGCATCTCTCGCAGGTGATGGGGCAACTCGAAGCGATGAACCAGACCATGAGCCAGTCCGGCGCGCAGCCTGATTCGGCGCAGATCCAGGCGCTGGTCGCCGAGTTGCCGGCCGGTCGCATCCTGTTGTGGCTGCTGCTGGTGATCGTGACGTTCGCCGCGTTGAGCCTGGCGCTATTCGTAATGTCGCCGCAGGTGATGTTCGATCACGCCACCGGCGTGCACGCGCTGCGCGAAAGCCTGCGCGCGGGCGTGCGCAACCTGCCGGCGCTGCTGGTGTTCTTCCTGCTCACCTTCGTGGCGCTGGTGGCGATCTACTTCGCCGTAGCGCTGGTGGCGATGGTCGCCTCGTTGCTGATTGGCGCGGCGGCCATGTTGCTGGCCCAGCTCCTGCTGATGGGCGTGCTGATGCCGGTATTCGCCGGTGCGGTGTACGCGGCCTGGAAGCAGATGTTCGGCCACGCCGACGTGACCGCGCCGCCGCTGGCCGGCGCCCGCGACGACATCTTCGTCGCCTGAGATTGCCTTCGCGCGCCGCGCCCAGCGCCCGGCGCCACTCAGTCCTGCGGCTGCGGCTTGGGCACCACTGCGCGCGCGGCGACGATACCCAGTTCGTACAGCAGGCACATCGGGATCGCCAGCAACAGCTGCGACACCACGTCCGGCGGGGTAAGCACCGCGGCGACCACGAAGATGCCGACGATGGCGTAGCCGCGCCCCTGCCGCAGCTGCTCGGGCGTCACCCAGCCCAGCAATGCCGCGATCACCAGCGCCACGGGCAATTCGAAACTGCTGCCGAAGGCGAAGAACAGCACCAGCACGAAGTCCAGGTAGGCGTTCGCGTCGGGCGTGATGGCGATGACGTCCGGGGTGAAGTTGGTGAGGAAGTGGAATACCGCCGGCAACACCAGGAAATAGGCGAACGCGCAGCCGGCATAGAACAGCACCACGGCCGAGCCCAGCAACGGCAGCGCCAGGCGCTTCTCGCGCTGGTACAGGCCCGGCGCCACGAATGCCCAGGCCTGGTATAGCAGCCACGGCACGGCAATGAACACGGCGACGAAAAAGGTGAGCTTCATCGGTGCGAAGAACGCGCCAGCCGGATTCATCGCGATCATGGTCTGGCCGGCCGGCAGCTGCGACACCAGCGGCTGCGCCAGCCAGGTGTAGATCGAACGGGTGAACGGCAGCAGCGCCAGCAGCACCACGCCGAGGCCGAGCAGCGCGCGCACCAACCGGCTGCGCAATTCGACCAGGTGTTCGATCAGGCTGCTCTCGGTGTGCAATTCTTCCGGCGCGTTCACGGCTGTTTCTCCGGCGGCGTCGGCTCGCTTCGCGCCGGCTCGGCCTGCGTGGACTCGATGGCCGGGCCATGCGCGTCGGCCGGGCTCGGCGCTACCGGTGCGGAAGGTGCGTTGTCAGCGCTGGTGCGGATGTCGATATCGCGCGCGAGATCGTCGCGGAGGGCTTGCCCCTGCGCCTGCACGTGGTCGTGACCTTCGCGCAGCTGCGTTTGCGCATCGCGCAACGAGGCCTGGACGCTGTGCAGGTTGCGCTTGAGCTCTTCGGCTTCGAGTTCGCGCTCGAGTTCCTGCTTGACCGAATCCCACTGCGAACGCGCACGCCGTACCCACAGACCTGCGAAACGCGCGGCCTTGGGCAGGCGCTCGGGACCGAGCACCACCAAGGCCACGATGGCAATCAGCAGCAGTTCGCTGAAACCGATGTCGAACATGTGCCGACGCCCTCGCCTGGATCAGCGGTCGTCGCGCTCGCGCTCGCGGTCGGCCGACGACGGGGTCTTGTCGGCATCGCGCGACTGGTCCTTGAGCTGCGCCGCACGTTCGTCGTCGCTCATGCCCTTCTTGAATTCCTTGACCGCGTTGCCGAGATCCTTGGCACCACTGGTGAGTCGCTTGGTCCCGAAGACCAGCAACACGATCACCAGCACGATCAGCCAGTGCCAGATGCTAAAGCCGCCCATGATCGTTCATCGCTTGCAATGGAAGGAGCTTGAAGGATAACGCACCACGCCCCTGACAGGGCGGTGACCTTCAGGGCTTGCCGTCGAGCGATTCTGTGCGTACCTCACCCTCGCCGACCGGCTGGAAACCCTGTTGCGGCGGCGCATTGGCAGGCACCGTCTGGATGGGCGCGGTGGAAGCTTCCTGCGGACCAGCCGGGACCGGCGCAGGCACCGCGGCCGCGGATGCAGCGCGCGGGGCCGGCGGCGGTGCGCCCTCGCCACGGTTGCTGCGCGCGGTGTAGGTGGCCTCTTCTAGGCGGTCGCGGAAGGCAACCACGTCCATCGACGGCTGTTCAGGCGCGCGGCCCTCGAAGATCATCCGCGGCGTGCTGCCCGGGCCATAGGCGTTGAGGTCGGCGGCGTCGTCGATCTGCAGGATCGCCCCGTCCAGGGCGACGCCGGCGAACAGCCCACGCGCGCGCGACCAGGACCAGATCTCGGCCTTGAGCTGGCCGTCGGTGGCGGCAGCGGCGTTGCGGCCAACCGGGCCGGCGGCCACGCCGGCATCGGCGCCGAGGGTGACCTTGCCGTTGACGATGTTGTCCAGGCTGCGGTCGTTGCGGAACACCAGCACCACGTCCGAGGACTGCACACCGGCCTGGAAGCCGATGCTGCCGCCAGTGAGCTTGACGAAGACCGGCGGCGACCAAGTGCCGTCCGGGGTCTTGATCGACATCAGGCCATGGCCGCGACGGCCGCCAATGACCAGGCCGGCCTTGATCGTGTCCGGGATGACCACGACCGCGCGGGCTTCGTCGAGCAGTTTGTCGGGGATGCCTTGCTCGGGGATCTTCTGGATGTCGGCCAGCACCCTCACCGCGTTGCGCGCGCGCTGGTCTTCCTCGGGTCCGGCAATAGCGTGGCCGGCGGCGAACGACAGGGACAGCAGCAGGGCAAGACGCGACAGGCGGGGCATGGCGGGCTCCAGAAAGGATCGCGGAAAGATAAGGCAATAGCCGAAGTTAGTCGCGCCGGGGTGAATCAGTCATTAGCGCGGCACGCGGTCGCGATCCCGGCCAGCGATTCGCGGTCGCTATGGCCGCGATCGGTGCATCAGCGGGCGAACGCGCCACGGTCTGCCACAATGCCGTCCATGCCCGACGCACCGAACACCGCCTTGCTGGCGGTCAATCTAGGCACGCCCGAGGCGCCCACGGCCAAAGCCGTGCGGCGTTACCTGGCCGAGTTCCTCGGCGACCGGCGCGTGGTGTCCCTGCCCCGCTGGTTGTGGCAGCCGTTGCTGCGCGGGGTGATCCTGCCGCTGCGTGGCCCGCGCTCGGCCGAGAAGTACGCCCAGGTGTGGATGCCCGGCGGCTCGCCCCTGGCCGTGCACACCGCCGCACTGGCGACGGCCATGCAAGCCGAACTTCCGCAGTGGCGCGTGGACTGGGCCATGCGCTACGGCGAACCGGCGCTACTGCCGGCATTGGATCGCCTGCATGCGGCCGGCATTGGCCGTGTCGTGGTCTTGCCGCTGTACCCGCAGTACTCGACCACCACCACCGCCTCGGTGCAGGACCAGGTCGATGCCTGGCGGCAACGGCATCCCGAGGTGCAAGTCGAACTGATCGAGGATTACGCCGAGGACGCCGGCTGGGTGGCGGCGGTGGCCGATTCGATCCGTAGCTACTGGGACGCGCACGGCCGCGGCGAACGCCTGTTGTTCTCCTTCCATGGCCTGCCGCAGCGGGTGGCCGATGCGGGCGATCCGTATCCGCAGCGTTGCGAGGCCAGTGCACGGGCGATCGCCGATGCCCTGGGCTTGGCGGAGTCGCAATGGCAGCTCGGCTACCAGTCGCGCTTTGGCCGCGAACGCTGGCTGCAGCCTTACGCCGAGCCGTCGCTGTGGGCCCTGGCCGATGCCGGCGTGCGCAGCGTCGATGTGGTCTGCCCGGGGTTTGCCACTGACTGCCTGGAAACCCTGGAAGAAGTGGCCATGGGTTTTTCCCGCACGCTGGCCGAACGCGGTGCGCAGCTGCGCTACATCCCGTGCCTCAACGCCGCGCCGAGCCACGCGCAGGCGCTGGCGGCGCTGGCGCAGCGCGCGTGAGGACAGTGCGCGAGTTCGCTTGCAGCCTGCCGTTCGGCGAGCTGCGCGGCCTGCGTTGCGGCCAGGAGGGCGGCCGCAAAGTGCTGGCATTGCACGGCTGGCTCGACAACGCCGCCAGCTTCCTGCCGCTGGCGCACGCGCTGCAGGACCTGGACCTGGTGATGATCGACCTGCCCGGTCACGGCCACAGCGCCGCACTGCCGGCAGGCAGCGAATACACGATGATCGGCGCCATCGGCAACGTGCTGGCGGTGGCCGATGCGTTGGGCTGGGATCGCTTCAGCCTGCTGGGTCATTCGATGGGGGCGGGCATCGCCAGCCTGGTCGCCGCCGCAGTGCCGCGGCGGGTGCAGTCGCTGGCGGTGATCGAAGCGTTGGGGGGCCTGGGCGAGCAGGTGGAGAACACTGCGCAGCGCCTGCGCGACAGCGTAGAGGCCGCGCACGCGCTGCCGGACAAACCGCTGCGGGTATTCCCGAACCTGGAAGCGCCGGTGCGCGCGCGCATGATGATCAACCAGCTGAGCGAACCCAGCGCACGCCTGCTGGTCGAGCGCGGGGTGCGCGCAGTGCCCGGCGGCTACAGCTGGGGCAGCGACCAGCGCCTGACCTTGCCGACCGCGGTACGCATGACCGAAGCGCAGATCGATGTGCTGGTGGCGGCCATCGAATGCCCGGCGCTGGTGGTCTACGCCAGCCCGGCGCAGGCCCATTTTCCGGAACCCCTGCGCACCCGCCGCGCACAATTGCTGCGCGATGGCCGCCTGCATGTGATCGCCGGCACGCACCACCTGCACATGGAAATGCCCGAGACAGTCGCCGCGCTGGTGCAGCCGTTCCTGGGCGAATACGCCTAGCGTGCCTGGCGGCGTCAGCCGGCCTGCAGCAAGCACCGCAGCTGGGCCTTGAGCGAGCGTCCTTCGCGCTGGAAGTAATCGCGCTCCTCGCGCCATAGCGGGAAGCGCCGCTCGACCTCGCGCCAGAATGCCGGCGAATGATTGGCCTGGATCAGATGGCAGACCTCGTGGACCAGCACGTACTCGAAGGCCGAGGCGCGGCCGAGCACCAGCGCCAGGTCCAGCGCCATGGTGCCGTCGGGCGCCAGCGAACCCCATTGCGAAGACATCACCTTCAGCCGCACCCGCGCGGGTGCGCGTGGCAGGCCCGGCAGGTAGCGCGGCAGCCAGCGGCCGATGTCGGCGCGGGCTTGCGACTCATAGAAATCGCGCACGGCGCGTGCCATGGCCGCGCTGCCAGCGCGCGCCGGCAAATGGAAATGCGCGCCCTGCGCGTCGATCTCGATGCGCGCGTAGCGGGCCTCATGCCAGTGCAAGGACAGCATTTCGCCGCGTAGCGGCAAGTGCTGTCCGGCGGCGCCGCGCTCGAGCGGCAGCGCCAACGTGTCCTGGGCATAGCGCGCCAACTGCTCGGCCAGCCATTGCCGATGTTCGAGCAGGAAACGCTCGCCGGCGACCAGGCTGGCGCGCGTCGGCAGGGTCAGTCGCGCGCCACGCTCATCCACGCTCAGCTTGATCCGCCGCGCACGCGGGTCGCGGACGCGCAGCACTTCGATTTCCTGCTCGTCGTCCAGGCGCAGGCGCACGCAATCGCGTTGCACGGTGCGGGGCGACGAGGCGATCAGTCGGGGGAGGAACTTCGCCATGGCCAAGACAGCATACGCCCGTGGCGGGCGCCTGCGTCACCTCGACTCAGGTCTCGGCCTTGCTCAACTTCAACGCTTCTTCGAGCAGCAGGAACAGGCGCCGCACCTCGGCGCTCATCAGCGCGAAACGCGCGTCCAGTTCGGCGCGCACGCCGTCCTGGTCGGTGCCTTCGAGCTGGTCCAATGCGCCGTCCAGGAACTTGAGCTTGCGGATCACCAAGTCGTCGCCCAGCACGAAGGAAACGTGGTCGTCGAGGATCAACGCCAGCTTGGTCACCTGCTTGCCGGCTTCCAGGTGCTTGTCGATTTCCTCGCAGCGCAGTTCCTGGTGCTGGCACTTGACCACTGCACCGCCCTCGATCGGATCCTTCATCTCGCATTCTTCGCCGAGACTGAGCCCTTCAGGCAGGGGCTCGCCGGCAATCCAGCCGGTGAGGATGGCGCGCGGCGCCACTTCGGCATTCAGCGGCAGCGCCGGGAACGAGCCCAGCAAGCCACGAATCTCCGACATCACGTTCTCGCCGCTCTTGCGGCTGGAGGTGTCGACGGCGACGTAGCCGTGCTGCAGGTCGAGCATGGCGTCGGTGCGCGAACTCTTGACGAAGGCACGCGGCAACAGCTCGTGCACCAGATCGTCCTTGAGGCGCTTGCGCGCGCGTCCGCCGGGCTTGCGGCCTTCTTTTTCCTCGATCTCGGCGAGCTTGCGCGCGAGCAGGTCGTTGACCACCGAGCCGGGAAGGATCTTGTCTTCGCCGCCGACGGTCAGCCAGAGGAAATCGCCCTGGCGGTGCGAGAGCACTTCCTGCTCATCGCGACCGAACGGCGAAATGAAGCCACGCGAGGTCAGCTCCAGCGGGCCGACCGGCTTGAGCAGGGCCTCGGGCAGGAGCTTGTCGATTTCGGAAAAGTCGAGGGTGGTGGGGAAGCGGAACAGCGTCAGGTTGCGAAAGAACATGAGGGACCAGGCAAGGGAGACGAAAGAGAATCGGCGTCGCGAACGGGCAACCAGCCGGTGGGATCCGGTGGTGCGGCGTCGGCAGGGCGGCCGAGTGCGAGGAAATCGAACAGCTGGCGATCGTCCAGATGCGAAGGATGGACCTGCCCCAGGGCCCGGGCGATGTGCTCGAGGCGGCCGGGGCAGTCCTTTTCCCACTGCTGCAGCATCAGCCCGACCTGGCGCCGCTGCAGGTTCTCCTGGCTGCCGCACAGGTTGCACGGGATGATCGGGAATTGCCGCGCTTGCGCGTACTCGACGATGTCGCGCTCGGCGACGTAGGCCAGTGGTCGGATGACCACGTGATGGCCATCGTCGCTGCGCAGCTTCGGCGGCATGCCCGAAAGCTTGGCATGGTGGAACAGGTTCATGAAAAACGTCGCCACGCGGTCGTCGCGGTGGTGGCCCAGCGCGATCTTGCTGAAGCCATTGGCCTGCGCATAGGCATACAGTGCGCCACGACGCATGCGCGAACACAGCGAGCACATCGTCTTGCCTTCGGGGATCAGGCGGCTCACGACCGAATAGGTGTCCTGCTCGATCACGTGGTACGCCACGCCCAGCGCGCGCAGGTAGTCGGGCAGCACGTGCTCGGGAAAGCCCGGCTGCTTCTGGTCGAGGTTGACCGCAACCAGTTCGAACGCCACCGGTGCCTTTTTCTGCAGCTGCAGCAGGATGTCCAGCAGGGTGTAGCTGTCCTTGCCACCGGACAGGCACACCATCACCTTGTCGCCAGCCTCGATCATGCCGTAGTCGGCGATGGCCTGGCCGACCTGCCGGCGCAGGCGCTTGGCCAGCTTGGCGTGCTCGCCCGCGCCGGTGCGCGCAACGCGGCGCGGCGGCAGGGGATCGGGCAGGGAAACGACGGCGCTCATCCGCGCATTCTACCGGGTCGAGTGTGTCGGCCGACCCGGCGGTGTAAGCTCGAAGGCAATGGAAACCCTGGACCCCGCCGCCGTCAGCGAACGCCTGAACGCGCTCCGTCGCGAACATCGCGACCTGGACGAGGAGATCGGTCGGCGCGTGGTCGACCTGGCAGCGGACGAGCTCACGATCAAGCGGCTGAAGAAGCGCAAGCTGCAACTGAAAGACTGCATCGCCCGACTCGAAAGCGCGCTGATCCCTGACGAACCGGCGTGATCCACACGATCGGACATTCAAATCGGCGCTGGGAGGTTTTCCTCGATCTGCTGCTGCCCGCCGGCGTGCGCTGGCTGGCCGACGTTCGCGCAATCCCGCGCTCGCGATTCAATCCGCAATTCAACGGCAAGGCATTGATAGGCGCGCTGGCGGCAGCGGGCATCGGCTATCGCCACTTGCCGGCGCTGGGAGGTCGGCGCGAGGGCCATTACGGATTGCCGCCGTCGCTCAATGCCCATTGGGGCAAGGGCGCTTTCCACGCTTACGCCGACTATGCCCTGGGGCCTGAGTTTGCAGCCGGCTTGGCCGAGCTGCGCGAACTTGGCCAAGAGGGGGGCTGCGTGATGATGTGCGCCGAGGCCGATTGGCGACAATGCCACCGGCAGATCGTGGCGGACCACTTGCTGCATGCGGGCGAACCGGTGATGCACATCGTCGCCGACGGCATCATTCCGGCCAGCCTCAACCCGGCAGCGCGCGTGGACGCGGCAGGGCGGTTGCATTACCCCGCCGGCGGGATCAGCGGCGATTTGTTCGGCTAATCAATCGGCGGCGCGCGGCCGCCGCCTCAATCCTGCGTGACAACCTCTTCCGGCTTGGCCGCCGCAGGGCTCACCCGCTCGATGGTGTGGCGCAGCTCGCGGCCGAGGATGAACTTGGCGTCCTTGGCCCGCGCCAGGGAGCACTTGGGGCGCCCGTCGGTCGAACGCGTCGCCACGCGCCCGGTACTGACCGCGCACCCTCAATCCTGCGTGACAACTTCTTCCGGCTTGGCCGCCGCAGGGCTCACCCGCTCGATGGTGTGGCGCAGCTCGCGGCCAAGGATGAACTTCGCATCCTTGGCCCACGTATCCAGCCTTTCATCGAACACCAGCTTGCTGTTCTCGTCCGGCCACACCAGCCGCAGCTCGCGCATCTTCTGGATAAAACCGCGGAACAGGCTCTTGTCGAAGAACTCGGGCGCAGCCGGCGCATAGAGCAGGCTCAGGCGCTGCGCGGCTTGCTGGCACAGGCTCTCCAGCTCGGCGGCGCCGAGCGTGCCCGGGCCGTTCTTTACCAGCACCGAAATGGCGATGTAGTAGCGCTCGAACGCCTGTTGCAGCGAATGGCCGATGGCGCGCAGGCGGAATACTTCGTCGGTCTGGCCCGTGTTGCGGGCCAGGATGCCGCCGTCGTCTTCGTTGACGTTCATCAGCAGGCCTTCGCGCACGAAGACATCGATGGTGCGCTCGATGCGCGCGGCGAATTCGTCCTCGCTCCACGGCAGGAACAGCTCGGCCTGCAGGAACGGATACACCGTGCGACCCAGGCGCACCAGGCCGGCGCGGCTCATGCGGCGATTGTTCTGGAAGCAGCAGGCAACCCAGGACGAGGCGGTGAACAAATGAATCACGTTGTTGCGGAAGTAGCTCAACAGCACCGCGGTGTCGCCGCTGACGCTGAGCACATCGCCAAGCGGATGCGGCGTGCGGGTAAGCACGTTGATCTCTTCGGCGTGGGCAATGATGCGGTCGGGCGAATGCGGGGTCACCGTCACCCGGTCCGAATACGGCATCTCGGCCAGCAGCTTCTTGCACAACTCGATCTGCGCGATCAGGTCGGCCTCGCCCATCGCGTGCTTGGGCGTGGACAGCAGGGCCAAGGCAAGGAAGTTGATGGGATTGACGTCGGCGGCGCCGTTGATGTGCTCCTGGATCTGCAGGGCCAGGCTATCGACAGCGCGCGAGAGCCAGCTGGGCTTCTCGTCTTCGGAAACCGGCTGGCCATCCCACTCCGGCGCTTCGCGCGCCAGGACATCGTTGAGCGCGATCGGCTCGCCGAAGTTCACCACCACCTGGCCGTAGTTCTGCTTGAGGACCTTTGGGATCCCCCACAACAGCGCCCAGATGGATTCCTTTTCTTTGGGCCGGCCACTGAGTTCGTCGAGGTAGCTGTTGCCCTCCATCAACTTCTCGTAGCCGATGTAGACCGGCTGGAACAGCACCGGCTTGCGCGGCTGGCGCAGGAAGGCGCGCAGCGTCATCGCGATCATGCCGCCCTTCGGCTGCAGCAAGCGACCGGTGCGCGAACGCCCGCCTTCGACGAAGTATTCGATCGAATAGCCACCGGCCACCAGCTGCGCCACGTACTCGCTGAGCACCGCCGAGTACAGGGCATTGCCGCGGATCGAGCGGCGGATGAAGAAGGCGCCGCCCTTGCGCAGCAGGGTGCCGACCACCGGCAGGTTGAGGTTGATGCCGGCCACGATGTGCGGCGGTACGATGCCGCGCTCGTACAGCAGGTAGGACAGCAGCAGGTAATCCATGTGGCTGCGGTGGCTCGGCACGTACACCACTTCGTAACCGGGCGCGGCCTGCTTGAGCTTGTCCAGGTGGTGGACCAGCACACCGGCGTAGATCCGGTTCCAGACATGCGACAACAGGAAGCTGGCAGAACGCACTACCGGGCTGGAATAGTCGGCCGCCACTTCCCAGGCCAGGGCATGCGCCTTGCGCCAGGCATCGATCGGCTTGCTGTTGTCCCGCTTGGCCTGGGCGGCAATGGCTTCGCGGACCGATTCGGACGCGAGCACCTGGTCCACCAGCAGGCGCCGGGTCGACAGGTCCGGGCCGATCACCGCCTCGCGGATGCGGCGGAAGTGAGTACGCAGCACCCGCTGCAATTTGCGCAGGGTGCGTTCGGGCGGCAGGCCTTCGTCGAGGGTCTGGCGCAGCGAGATCGGGGGGGCGAACCGGACGATCGTCGTGCGGCCGTTGAGCAGCACCGAGAGCAGGCGGCGGAAGCGGCCGACCAGCGCCCAGTTTTCCGAGAACAGCACGGCGAACCAGCCGCTCTGCTTGTCCGGCGCACGGCCGACGAAGATCGACACCGGCACCAGGTGGACGTCGAGGTCCGGGCGGGCACGGTGCGCCTGCAACAGCTTGGCCAGCGAGTCGGAATGGGTCTTGGCGCCGCGCTGCTCGGGAATGAGCGAGTTGCTGCTACTGCGGCGCGACAGGGCCAGGTAGGCGCGCTTGCGCCCGAGCGGGTCGCCCGGCAGCGGCACCAGTGGCGAAGGCAGGCCGGCCTCGCGGCAGGCCTTGTCGAGGATCAGGGCATTGGAGAGACCGTAGTCCTCCAGCACGTACACCACCGGGCGGCCGTCGTTGTACTGGCCGGGCTGCTCGGGCTCGATGGTGAGCCCCAGCCACGGATCGGCGAGGCGGCCGAGGAAGCGCGCCCACAACGGACGCCGCGGCTGGCGCGGCGCGCCACCGACACCGGGCGGCACCATGGGCGTGCGGACAGCGTCCGCCGCCGGGGTCGGCGTCGGGGTGGCGGGGCGGTCCGGGTCGGGCTGGCCGTCCGGGAACGGCAATTTATTCTGTTCGGGCATCGGCGCCATTATGGCTTAGGCGGCTGTGCGGGCGCCTGATCTGCGGGTACCGCGGCCGGCGCGGCCGGTGCCGGTGCCTGCAGCACCCGCTTTACTTCGTCCTGGATGCCCTGCAGGTACCAATGGCCGTTGATTCGCACCAGCGTGGCGCTGGTATCGATCTGCTCGGTGGCCAAGGGGTATTGCAGGTGCACGCGGGCCACGTCGCCGTCCTGGCTGACCAGGCCGACTCGGGTCTGGTCCAGGCTGGTGTCCAGGGCCAGGCCGTATGTGTCGAGTACGGCCTTGAGCTCCTGCACGAACGGCCCGAGCCGGCGCAGGCTTTCCTCCATACCTGCGGCCTGCATGGCGGCCGGGTCGGAGAAGCCGGTCCGGCGCGCAGCGGCGACCAGGCGCGGAATCGCGGCTTGCGCATGCGGACGGTCGGCCAAGGGCGCGTTGCCCGCCCAGCCGGCCAGCGCATTGACCAACTGCACGTAATGGGCGCGCTGCTCCGGGCTGTAGTCGCCCTGGTTGCGCAGGTATTGCACGCCGAACAGGCCCAAGGAGTGCGCCGCCTGCTTGACGCCGGCGTCCTGCCCTGCGATCTGGGTGTCGAAAGCGCGTTGCAGGCGCTGCTCTGCGCCCGGGGCGGACAGGTATTGCAGCAGGCCCGGCAAATCCTCGCCCAGCGGCAGGCTGGTCAATGGCCAGCGGCTGTGGCCCTCGCGCCACGCGACGTCGAGTTGCACATACTGCTCCGGCGTGACCGTGGCCTTGGCAAAGCCGGCCAGGTCGTTGGCGCGCAGGCGCTCGGCCAGCCCGCGCACAGTGGCGGCCGGTTCGGCGGTGGCGCCGGGTAATTCCGCCGGCTCGCGCTTGCAGCCGGGCAGCAGCAACAGGGCGGCCAGCAGCCACGGTAAGGGACGCCACGTTGCAGGGTGGGCGGTCATCAAGGGCATGGCGTTTCGACTCCCCAATCGATCACGCATCTTGCCGGTGGGCGGCCTGCAGGGGCAAGGCGCCTGGAGGCAGCTGTGTCATGGCGTGGGGCGCTGTCCTGTGTTGTCCGTCGGTGTCCCGGTGCCCCGCCCGGCGAGGCCATCCCTGTTAATTCTGGATGACCGTCACATATTGCATCGCATCATGTAAACGTTTGCAGTTCCTGTTAGGTTCCGCTCCGAGTGCCGCGATCCCCCCGTCGCGGCGAGGTTGGTAGATGCGCAACGCAGCGGCCCCAGATGGCCATGACGAGACAAGGCAGGGCCAGGATTGGCCCCGCGGAATGGGTGCAACGCCCGTCCCACCAGGGTTTTGACCCCGAGGTGCGGCTGGGCCAGGCCGCGGACGACCGGCCTTCCATTACGAAATTTTTCCGACGTTTGCACTTAACCGCAAGATTTTCACATCCGAAGTTGTATCCGTCTTACGCATGAGACAAATCAACCATCCAGCGCACGGCCCGGGAGGGGTCTTCGTGAAAACCAATCGAACCAATGCCAAATTTCCCGTCCGCAGCCTGCTGTGCTGCGCCCTGGCCGCCAGCCTGTTCGCGGCGGCTCCCGGCGCGTTCGCCCAATCGGCCAACGCCAACCTGCGCGGCAAGGTGACCTCGCAGTCCGCCCCTGCCGCCGGCACCGAGGTGGTCGCCACCAACGTTGCCACCGGCGCGGTCCGCCGTGCCACCACGGGCGCCGATGGCGCCTATACCGTCGTCGGCCTGCAGCCGGGCACGTATCGGGTCGAGGCCGCCGGCCGCACCGAGACGGTGACCGTGACAGTGGCCTCCACCGCCACCCTCAACATCGCCGCCGGCGAGGCCGCCGCGCCCAGCGCCGGTGCCGCTACCACGCTGGACGCGGTCACTGTCACCGCGCCGACCCTGCTGCAGGAAGTGCGTACCTCCGAAGTCGGCAAGACCGTCTCGCTGCGGCAGATCCAGACCACCCCGCAGGTGTCGCGCAACTTCCTCGAGTTCGCCGACGCGGTCCCGGGCATGGTGTTCACCCGCGATGCCAAGGGCAACACCTCGCTGCGCGGCGGCGCGCAGAACACCAGCTCGACCAACGTCTACATCGACGGCGTGGGCCAGAAGAGCTACGTCAAGGAAGGCGGCGTGGCCGGCCAGTTCGGCAGCGCGGGCAATCCGTTCCCGCAGCTGGCCATTGGCGAGTACAAGGTCATCACCTCCAACTACAAGGCCGAGTACGGCCAGGTAGCGAGCTCGGCGGTGACCGCGGCGACCAAGTCCGGCACCAACGAGTTCCACGGCGAGGCGTTCTATCGCTACACCGACGAGGACATGCGCGCGATGACCCCGGCCGAACGCCAGGCGGGCCAGGACAAGGCGGTGTCGGCGGAGAAGGAATATGGCTTCGCGCTGGGCGGCCCGATCGTCCAGGACAAGCTGCACTTCTTCATGACCTATGAGGCCAAGCGCTTCGACCTGCCCACCACCACGGTCCCGGACGATGGGGCTGCCGGTGCGGTCGGCTTCCTGCCCGCCAATGCGGCTTCGCAACTCGGCGCCGACTCACAGGAGTTCCAGGAAGACCTGTACTTCGCCAAGATCGACTTCGAGCCGACTGACCGCGACCGTTTCGAGCTGTCCTACCAGGACCGCGACGAGACCCAGGAAAGCTTCTCCGGAAGCACGGCGCGCTCGCATGGCTTCATCAGCGAGAACACCGATACGCGTTGGGCATTGCGCTGGAACCACAGCGGTGACTGGTTCTACAACGAGGTGCTGGCCACCCACGAAGAGTCGTTCAACAACCCGATTCCGATCACCCTGGGCAACGGCTACATCTACACCACGCCCAATGGCAGCAACGATGCCACCATCGTCGGCATCGAGGGCGGTTCGCCGCTGGCGGCGCAAACCAAGGGCCAGAAGGGTTGGTCGCTCGAGGACAACTTCACCCTCAACGCGATTGAATGGCACGGCGAGCACACCATCAAGATGGGCGCGCGCTACAAGGACGTGGACCTGTACGCGGCCGACGCGCTGGACATCAATCCGCAGTTCTACTACTCGCTCGACAATCCCGATTTCCCCTCCGACACGCCGTACAAGGCGTTCTTCACCAAGCCGGTGACGGGTATCGGCGGGCTGGCACCGAGCGTGAAGTCCAATGCCAAGCAGTACGGCCTGTATATCCAGGACGACTGGCAGGTCAACGACCACCTGATGCTCAACATCGGCGTGCGTTGGGACTACGAAAAGAACCCGTCCTACCTGAACTTCGTGACGCCGCAGAACGTGGTCGCCGCGCTCAACAGCCAGGATCCCAACGGTCCGGCCGGCCAGACCTATGCCGATTCGCTGCGACTCGGCGGCCTGGACGTCAACGACTACATTTCCACCGGCAACAACCGCAAGGCCTTCGACGGTGCCTGGCAGCCACGCCTGGGCTTCTCCTACGACCTCAACGCCGACGAGATGCACGTGATCCACGGTGGCGCCGGCCGCTCCTATGACCGCGACTTGTTCGACTACCTGCAGCTGGAAGTCACCAAGTCGGCGTTGCCGCAGGTGACGGTCAACTTCCGCGACCCGGCCACCGGGGCCTGCTACCAGGGCGCGGCGCCGTGCTACGACTGGAACCCGGCGCTGCTCAACGGCCTGGCCGGCCTGCAAGCTTTGATCGGCAACACCAGCAATGCCGGCACCGAAGTCGACCTGCTCAACAACAACCTCAAAGCGCCCTACTCCGACCAGTTCAGCCTGGGCATGAGCAACCAGATCGGCGACTGGCTGACCGATGCCACCGTCACCCGCGTCCTCAGCTACGACGGCTTCGGCTTTACCCTGGGCAACCGTTACCCGAACGGAAATTTCTTTGATACGCCCTCGCTGTGCAACCCGAATGCCACCGGCTACAGCCAACCCTGGGGCTGCGGCGTGCCCACCTTCGGCGGCCTGATCGTCGGCAACAACGGCATCAAGACCCGCACCACCCAGATCCTGCTGTCGGCGCAGAAGCCCTACAGCAAGGAAAGCGGCTGGGGCGCGTCGGTCGCGTATACCTGGACCAGTGCACGACAGACCCGCGACATCAACGAGCACTACGCCTTCGACGCCGCCACACTCGATGACTATCCCTTCATCAAGTCCAACGCCGCCGCGCGCCATCGTTTGGTGGCCACGGCCAACTACGACGGCTTCTGGGGGATCACTTTCGGCGGCAAGCTGACCCTGGCCACGCCGATCCCGAGTAACGAGTTCCTGTGCGGACCAGACCCGGCGTTCGGCTCGAACGAGCCGGCGTGCATCCCGACCGGCTTCAACCCGCAGGGCAATGGCAAGTTCCTGGTCGGCGGCAAGATCTTCGGCTACCGCTCGGTGGACCTGCAGGCGACCAAGGACTTCAAGATCGCCGGTGACTGGAGCGCGTACGCGCGCCTGGACATCATCAACGTCTTCAACTTCGACAACTTCACCAACATCCTTTACGTAACCGACGCAGCCGGCAACAAGCGGGCGTTCTACAACGAGACCGGCGACATCATCGGTACGCCGCGCCAGGTCAAGGTCGAGGTGGGCGTGCGGTTCTAAAGCCGTCCTGCAAGCTCGAGGCAACACCGAAGGCCCGCGGACCCAGTCCGCGGGCCTTCTTGCTGTTAGCAATGCTGGCACCCGGTCCCACACGGGGGCCAATAAAAAAGGAGGCGGGATCGCGAGATCCCGGCCTCCTCAAAACCGGCCGAAGCCAGTGGACAGTGTTGTGGCACATCTCCGGCGGACCGGATGAGCGGCATGGTAGAGGCTGCCTTAATTTTATGCAACAGGCGAGGTTTACTGAGTAACTTACTGAATTTGAATAATAAATCTCCATTCCCTTCGATTTATCCAACGATCTGGCCGATAGCACCGTCTTCGCGTTGAGCTAGCGCTTCGATCAGCCAATCCTCCCGGAAACGCTTTCACGCCTGGGAGGGCCACGTGAGCAAGTCGCAGCAATCCCGCATCCTGGTTCGTCACCTGTTGGCCTGCGCCCTGGTGGCTTGCCTGCCCCCGCCGCCCGCTTTCGCCCAATCGGCCAACGCCGCCTTGCGCGGCCAGGTCAACGCGCCAGCAGGCACCGAGGTGGTCGCCACCGAAGTAGCCACCGGCGCAGTTCGCCGCGCCAAGCTGGGCGCCAGCGGCGGCTTTTCATTGATCGGGCTGGCCCCGGGCACCTACCGGGTCGAGGCGGCCGGCCGCAGCCGCACCGTCGTCTTGAGCGTGGCCTCCACCGTCACCCTTGACCTCGACACCGCGCCGGCAACGCCCGCCGATACCACGACCCTGGATCGGATCACCGTCACCGCACCGGCCATGCTCGAGGAGGTGCGTTCGCCAGAGGTCGGCGAAACCGTCTCGCTGCGACAGATCCGCACCACCCCGCAGGTCTCGCGCAACTTCCTTGAATTCGCCGATGCGGTGCCCGGGATGGCGTTCACGCGTGACGCCAACGGCCGCACTTCGCTGCGCGGCGGGGCGCAGAGCAGCGACGGCATCAACGTGTACATCGACGGTGTCGGGCAGAAGAGCTACGTGCTCGGGGGCGGCATCGCCGGGCAGTTCTCCAGCGCCGGAAATCCGTTCTCGCAGCTGGCGATCGGCGAGTACAAGGTGATCACGTCCAACTACAAGGCCGAGTACGGGCAGATCGCCAGTGCCGCGGTGACGTCGGTGACCAAGTCCGGCACCAACGAATTCCACGGCGAAGCCTTCTACCGTTACACCGACGAGGACTTGCGCGCACGCACGCCGAGCGAGCGCCAGCCCGGCAACGACAAGGCGGTGTCGGCGGAGAAGGAGTATGGCTTCGCCTTCGGCGGCCCGCTGCTGCGCGACCGCGCGCACTTCTTCGTGGCCTATGAAGCCAAGCGCTTCTCCCTGCCGACCACGGTGGGCCCGGGCGGCGTGGCCCGCAACGCCATCGACAGCCTGCCGACGCCTGCCGCGGCGGAACTCGGGCCGGCGAGCCAGCCGTTCCAGCAGGACCAGGTGTTCGCCAAGATCGACCTGGAGCCAAGCGACCGCGATCGCATCGAGCTGTCCGTGCAGGACCGCAAGGAGGATCAGATCGGCCTGGGTGGCACCACGGCGCGCTCGCACGGCACCATCACCGACAACACCGATCGGCGCTGGACCTTGCGTTGGGACCACAGCGGCGACAGCTGGTTCAACGAGGTGCTGGCCACTTCGGAGAACACGTTCTACCAGCCGACGCCGATGACGCTGGGCAATGGCCTGCTCTACACCACGCCCGACGGCAGCCAGGACCCCACCGTATTGGAAACTGCCGGCGGCTCGCCGCTGGATGCGCAGCGCAAGGGACAAAAAGGCTGGTCGCTGGAAGACAACCTCACCCTGAGCGGCCTGCAATGGCAGGGCGAGCACACCGTCAAGATGGGCGCCCGCTACAAGCGCATCGATCTGTATGCCGCCGATGCCAGCGACATCAATCCGCAGTTCTCCTATTCGCTGGAGAACCCGGCTTTCCCGGCCGCGGTGCCGTACAAGGCGTTCTTCACCAAACCGGTCGTCGGCGTCGGCGGCCTGACCCCGAGCGTGCGCACGCGCACCGAACAGATCGGGCTGTATATCCAGGACGATTGGCGCATCAACGACCACCTCGAGTTGAACCTGGGCCTGCGTTGGGACTACGAGAAGAATCCCTCGTACCTGGCGTTCGTGACGCCGCCCAACGTGGTCGCCGCCCTTGGCGGCCAGGATCCCAACGCGGCCGCCGGGCAAACCTACGCGCAGACGCTGGCAAAAGGCGGCATCGAGATCAACGACTACCTCAGCAGCGGGCACAACCGCAGTACCTTCAAGGGCGCGTGGCAACCGCGGCTGGGGTTCTCCTACGACATCGGCGCCGACGAGCAACACGTCATCCACGGCGGTGCAGGTCGCGCTTATGACCGCGACCTGTTTACCTACCTGCAGCTGGAACGCACGAAGGCCGCACTGCCGCAGATCACAGTGAATTTCGCCGACCCCGCCAGCGGCGGCTGCTATCGCGGCGCGGCGCCCTGCTATCCCTGGGACCCGGGCCTGCTGGGCGGACTGGGCAACCTGCAAGCGCTGGTGGGCCCGGCAAGCAACGCGGGCATCGAAGTTGACCTGCTCGACAACAAGCTCAAGGCGCCCTACTCGGACCAGTTCAGCCTGGGCATGCGTAACCGCGTCGGCGACTGGAGCACCGACGTCACGGTCACGCGCATCCTCAGCCACAACGGCTTTGCCTTCGTGCTTGGCAATCGCTATCCCAACGGCAACTTCTTCGATACACCGCGCTTGTGCAACCGGTCGGCCGAGCCGGGCTACATGCAGCCGTGGGGTTGCGGCTTGCCGGGCTTCGGCAGCTTGATCCTGAGCGATTCGGGCATCGAAACTCGTACCACGCAGTTGCTGTTGTCGGCGCAGAAGCCGTATACCAAGGAAAGCGGCTGGGGTATGTCGGCGGCCTACACCTGGACCCACGCGCGGCAGAACCGCGACATCAACGAGCACTACGCCTTCGATATGCCGACCATGAAGGCCTATCCCTTCGTGCGCTCCAATGCCGCTGCGCGCCATCGCCTGGTGCTGACGGGCAATTACGACGGCCCGTGGGGCATCACCTTCGGCGCCAAGCTCACCCTGGCCACCCCGGTCAGCGCGAACACCCGCTATTGTCAGGAACTTGCGCCGTACGGCGACCAGCCTCAGTGCGTGCCGGTGGCAGTGAAGCCGAACGGCAACGGTCGCTTCCTGCTGGGCGGGCCGATCTTCGGCTATCGCTCGCTCGACCTGCAGGCCACCAAGGAGTTCAAGCTGGCCGGCGCTACCTCGATGTACGCGCGCGTGGACATCATCAACGTGCTCAACTTCGACAACCTGGTCGACCTGGACATGGCCAACTGGGAAGGCCAGCGCCATGCCTGGTACAACCGCGCCGGCAACATCACCGGCACGCCGCGGCAGGTGAAGCTCGAAGTCGGGCTGAAGTTCTAGTCAGAACGACAGCGCGGCGATCTCGGCCTGGATGGCTTCGGCGGCGGTCACCGGGTCGCTCGCCTTGCGGATCGGCCGGCCGACGACGATCGCGTCGGCGCCCTCGCGAAAGGCTTCGGCCACGCCCACGGTGCGCTGCTGGTCGTCGCCCACCGGCCCGCCGGGGCGGATGCCCGGGCAGACGATGGAGAAGCCGGCGCCGGTGGCGCGGCGGATCGCGCCGGCTTCCTGGCCGGATGCAATCACGCCATCGATGCCGCTCGCCTGCGCTGCCAGCGCGCGCTCGACGACCACCTCGGCTGGTTCGCGATCGATGCCCATCGCGCACAAGTCGGCGCGACCCATCGAGGTCAACACGGTCACTGCCAGCAAACGCATGTCGCTGCGGTTTGCTTCCACCGCGGCCTGCAACATCGGCGCGTGCCAGCCGTGCACGGTGCAATAGCTCACCGGCCATTGCGACAACCGGCCGATCACCCCGCCGATCGTGGCCGGAATGTCGAAGAACTTGAGGTCGACGAAGATGCGCTTGTCGCGCTTGGCCAGCTCATCCAGGACCTGGAAATACTCGCCCGAGGCCAGCAGTTCCATGCCGATCTTGTAGAAAGACACCGCATCGCCGAGGCGATCGACCCATTGCAGCGCTTCGGCGCGGCCGGGGACATCGAGCGCGAAGATCAGCCGTTCGCGTGCAGTGAGCGGCAGCGGTGGCCGGCTCATGGCGCTACGTCCAGGGCGTCGCGCTTGGCCTGGCGGCGGGCCGCGCGCGGTTGGGTGTAGTCGTTGTTGAACTGCGCCGGCTCCCAGCCGCCATAGCTTGGGTTGGGCAGCATCCACCAGCGCTCGCCGAACCAGTCGTGGTACTGCTGCAGCAATTCGCCGCGGCCTTGCGGCGTGTTGGCCAGCACCTGGACGAAGTCGCCGAGCTGGTCGCCGAACTGCATCAGCACGCGGTACTGCTGGCCGGCCAGGCGGCGCCGGCAATTCTTCTCGCTGCCGTTCTGTTCGCAATCCTTGACCACCGTGCCCAGGCCAAGCAACACGCTGTTGTCGGCTACCGGCATGCCGACCTTGCGCAGGTTGGCCAGGGTGGCGTCCTGCAGGTGCACGGCGCGGTTGGAGATGTAGAGGATGGTCACGCCCTTGGCGTCGGCGGCCTTGGCGAAATCGACCACGCCCGGCAGGGCCTTGGCCTTCTTTTCGGCGACCCATTGCGCCCAGGTGACTTCGTCGTATTCCTGGTTGTCGCGAATCAGGCGGGCCTGGTAGGGCGAGTTGTCCAGCACGGTTTCGTCCACGTCCATCACCACGGCCGGCTTCAGGCCCTTGGCGGCGTTGCCGCGCTCTTCCGGTACCAGCGCATCCCAGTTGGCCTCCTTCAAGGCCTCGTCCAGGCGGTCGGCGGCGGCGCGGTAGGTCTGTTCGGACAGCGCGCGATATTCCTCCGAACGCTGCATCCACAGCACCGCATTGAGATTGTCGTCAGCGGCCACGCCATCGGCCTGCGCCGTGTGTCCGGCCGCCTTCGGCGCGGCCGAGGGCGCCAGCGCGGGCTTGGCGGCGGTGGCCCCTTCCGGCGCTTGTACCTTGCAGGCGGACAACGCCAGCAGGCTGGCGGCGAGGAGGGTCAGGGTCAGGGAATTGCTGCGACGCATGGGCTACTACCAGGGAAAGTGCGGCAATTTTACCGGCTTGGCAGTGACCTGCGGGTTTCAGCGCCCCGGCCCGGCTATCCTGCCGGCCCCTGCTCCCGGATGTCCGTTCCCATGAATGCCCCCGACCTGCCCCCGATTCCGGTCCTCGATCCCGCGCAAGCCCGGGTCTTGGGCTGCCTGGTCGAAAAAGAGGCGACCACGCCGGACACCTACCCACTGACCGTGAACGCGGCGCAGGTGGCCGCCAACCAGAAGACCGCGCGCGAGCCGGTGATGGCGCTGGAAACCGGGGAAGTCCATCGCGCCTTGCGCCAGCTGGAAGGTCTTGGGCTGGTGCGGCAGCAGTTCTCCTCGCGCGCCGAGCGCTACGAGCACCGGCTGGAGGTCGCCCTCGGCCTGACCCGTCAACAGGTCGTGCTGCTGGCCCTGCTGTGCCTGCGCGGCCCGCAGACCGTGCATGAGTTGTTCGCCCGCAGCGAGCGCATGCTGCGCTTCAACGATGCCGAGGAAATCCGCCACGTGCTGGAGCGGCTGGCCCAGCGCGACCTGGTCGCCGCCCTGCCGCGCGCGAGCGGGCAGCGCGAAGAGCGCTACGCGCATGGCCTGTGCGGGCCGGTGGATACCACGGCAGTGGCGGTGCCGAGTGCCGCGGCGGCGCCGTCGGCCTCGTCCGACCTTGCCGCGCGCGTGTCGATCCTTGAATCACAGGTGGCCGAGCTGCAGGCGCGCCTTGATGCGCTCGACGCCGGGCGCGACTGAGCCTGCTTCAGAAGCTGATGGCGTAATAGGCCAGCGGCTCGCGTTCGGGGGCAATCACGTACTCGCCCTCGCGGCGCAGGCCGAGTTTTTCCAGCAGCCGTACCGAGGCGGTGTTGCCCGGCGAGACGATGCCGCACAGGCCGCGCAGGCCCAGGGTCTCGCGGGCATGGGCCATCACCGCGCGGGCCGCTTCTTCGGCATAGCCGCGACCGTGGTGTGCCGATAGCAATGCGTAGCCGATATCGGGCAACGCGAGGTCCGCGCGTTGGATCAGCCCGGCGGTGCCGATGAACTCACCGCCCTGGCGCAGCTCGAGCGCGTAGTGGCCAAAGCCCACGCTGGCGTATTGCGCGCCATGCCAATGCGCCAGGTACTCGCGAGCCTCGGCTTCGTTGCGCACGCTGCGGTCGCCAATGCCGGCAATGAAACCTGGGTCGTTCAACAGCGCCAGCATGTTCGCCGCATCTTGTTGCGGCGAGAGCTCACGCAAATGCAGGCGTTGCGTCTGGATCGATAGCGCCAAGGTCAGGCTCCTTGCAGGCGAGGCCACAGGGTGCCGATGCTCGCTGGCGCTGGCAAGGGGTCAGTCGAACAGCGCCTGGATCGCTGCCAGGCCCGCACTGGCGCGCTCCTTCTTGCGTTCGGCGTCGGCCGCCGGGTCGGCGCCGTCACGCTGGATTTCCGCGGCAGGGATCTCGTCGAAGAAGCGGCTGGGCTTGAGCCGGATCTGCTCGCCGAACTTTCGCGTGACCTTGCTGTAGCTCATCCACAGCTGTTCCTTGGCGCGGGTGATGCCGACGTACAGCAACCGGCGCTCTTCCTGCAGGTTGCCTTCATCCAGGCTCACTTCGTGCGGCAGCACGCCGTCCTCGCAGCCGACGATGAAAACGTAGCGGAACTCCAGGCCCTTGGAGGCATGCAAGGTCATCATCCGCACCTGGTTGCCGCCATCGTCCTTGTCGTTGCGCGACAACAACGCCAGTTGCGCGGCGAGGTCGCCGGCACTGGCGCCGCGCGGACCGCCCTCGAACCACTCGGCCAGTTCGTCCAGGTTGGCCTTGCGGCGCTGGAACGAGGCTTCGTCCTTGCTCTGGTTGCGCAAGTCGGTGAGCAGGCCGGATTTTTCCGCCAGCCTGCGCACCAGGTCTGCCGCCGGTAGCGTCGCCGAGTGCTGGCGCAGGTCGCGCAGGATGTCGGTAAAGGCGCTCAGGCCGTTGGCTGCGCGCGGCGGCAGGTGTTGCAGAGCGCCCATCGATTCTGCCGCGCGCGACATTGGCACGTGCTTGGTGGCGGCCAGTTCGGCCAGCTTGGCCAGCGAGCCGGCACCGACCTCGCGCTTGGGCGATTGCACCGCGCGCAGGAAGGCCGCGTCGTCGTCGGGGTTGACGATCAGCCGCAGCCAGGACAACAAGTCCTTGACCTCCTGCCGCTCCAGGAACGCGGTGCCACCGCTTAGGTGGTAGGGCACTCGCAGCAGCTGCATGGCCTTTTCCAGCGGCCGCGACTGGAAATTGCCGCGGAACAGGATGCAGAAGTCGCTGTACGGCGCCTGCTTGGCGTTGGCGAGATAGGAAATCTCGGCGGCGACTTTCTCGGCCTCGTGATCGCTGTCGCGACATTCCCACACGCGGATGCGCTCGCCGTCGGCCTGGTCGCTCCACAGCGTTTTCAGGTGCTCATGCGGGTTGTGCGCGATCAACGCATTGGCTGCGCGCAACACCCGGTTGGAGCAGCGGTAGTTCTGTTCGAGCTTGATGATTTCCAGCTTCGGATAATCCTGTGCCATCTGCAGCAGGTTGTCCGGATTGGCGCCGCGCCAGGCGTAGATGCTCTGGTCGTCGTCGCCCACGCAGGTAAAGTTGCCGCGCTCGCCGGCCAGCATCTTCAGCAGCCGGTACTGGGCGTCGTTGGTGTCCTGGCACTCGTCCACCAGCAAATAGCCGATGCGTTCACGCCAGGCCTGGACGATCTGCGGATTCTCTTCGAGGATCTGCACCGGCAGGCGGATGAGATCGTCGAAATCGACCGCGTTAAAGGTGGTCAGCCGCGCCTGGTAGCGCTCGTACAGGCTGGCCGCTTCCTTCTCGCGGTTGCTGCGCGCGGCCGCCATCGCCTGCTGCGGCGACAGGCCGGTATTCTTGGCGCGCGAGATGAGGTTCTTGGCGTCTTCGATCACGTCGGGCTTGGCCCCATGCAGCAGGTCCTTGACCTGGGCCGCGGCGTCGTCGGCGTCGAAGATCGAGAAGCCGCGCTTGAGCCCGGCCGCCTCGTGTTCGATCTGCAGGAACTTCAGCCCCAACGCATGGAAGGTGCAGATGGTCAGCCCTTCGCCCGCCTCGCCGCGAACGCGCTTGCCGACGCGCTCGCGCATTTCCTTGGCCGACTTGTTGGTGAAGGTGATCGCGGCGATCCGCTTGGCCGGATAACGGCCAGTGGCGACCAGATGGGCGATCTTCTCCACGATCACGCGCGTCTTGCCGCTGCCGGCGCCAGCCAGCACCAACAAGGGACCTTCGCAGTGCAGGACCGCGGCGCGCTGGGGGGGATTGAGACCGTGCATGAGGCTTCCGTGGGCGGAGCATTGTAGCGGGCGCTTCGGCTGGCGCGAACGATTGACAGGGCTCCGGGGCTGGTCTATCACAGGTTCCAAGGAAGCACCGCGGCCACGCCGGCCGGTGCATAGCGGAGGAAATGGCCATGCGCAACGCGCTGTCGCTTTTCTTGGTTTTGGCCGCCCTGCCAGCAGCCTCTGCGGCGGCCCGGGCGGACGATCCCCAATTGCACCGTGTCACGCAGAGCGCGGCCTATGCCGTGGCGCATCCAGGCGAGCAGGCACGGCAATTGGGATTCAAGGCGCTGAAGCAGGATCGTCCGGCCGAGGCGCGCCGGCAGTTCCTGTTTGGTGCGCGCTATGCGGACAAGTTGTCCCAGTTCATGCTCGGCCAGCTCTATTGGGAAGGTATCGGCGGGCCGGTCGACCGACCGCTTGCGTATGCCTGGATGGACCTGGCGGCCGAGCGCGGCAATGCGGCAGCCCTGGCCCGACGCGAAGTGCTCTGGAATGCCTTGGATGCGGATGAGCAGGCAAGAGCGGTAGCCGTAGGCAAGCCGCTGCAGGCGCGCTATGCGGATGCCACGGCGCAACCGCGGCTTGAGGCGGTGATGCGCCGCAACCGCAAGGACGTTACCGGCAGCATGCTTGGCTGGGCAGGCAAGGTGTCGGTCTGCGTGGCCGAGGAGCACAAGGGAATGGCGAGGGGCATAGAGGGCACGTGCCCGCCCACGGTGGGCGGCGAGACCTACTACGACGACCGCTTGTGGGAACCGCAACAATATTGGGCCAGCCAGGATGCGGCGATGACGCGCCAACTCGGTACCCAAGTGGAAGTTGGCCCGCTCAAACCGGTGACCCCCTCTGCTCCCGAAAACTGAGCGGTCATCGCCGGCGCAGAGCTAGCACCGCTAGAATTCCCGCATGGCCAAGCTCTATTTCTATTATTCGGCGATGAATGCGGGCAAGACCACGACCTTGCTGCAGTCGGCGCACAACTATCGCGAGCGCGGCATGCGCACGCTGATCCTCACCCCGCAACTGGACGACCGCGCCGGCACTGGCGTGGTGGCCTCGCGTATTGGTTTGCGCGCGGAAGGCCAACCGTTCGACCGCGACCGCGATCTGCTGCGCTTGGTCGAAGCGGATATCGGTGCACACGGCAAGCTCGATTGCGTGCTGGTGGACGAGGCGCAGTTCCTGACGCGCGCACAGGTGTGGCAGCTGAGCGAAGTCGTCGACCAACTGCGCGTTCCGGTGCTGTGCTACGGCCTGCGCACGGATTTCCGCGGCGAGCTGTTCGAGGGCAGCCAGTACCTGTTGGCGTGGGCCGACGAGATGCAGGAGATCAAGACCATCTGCCACACCGGCAGCAAGGCGACGATGACCGTGCGCGTGGATGAGCACGGCCATGCCGTGCAGGACGGCCCGCAGGTGGAGATCGGCGGCAACGAGCGCTATGTGTCGGTGAGCCGGGCAGAGTTCAAGCGAATCATGCGCGGCGAGGGCCGGATCGAGCCGTTGCAGGAATCGCTGCCCTGGTGAAACGCCGCGCCACTAGGGGCGCGGCACGCACGGATCAGTAAAGCTTGCGCTCCGCCGCCGCCGGCGGCGTCCATTGGTATAGCCAGGTCTCGGTGAGCGGCTTGCCCTGCAGGCGCAGGAACAGGCGGATATCGATCTGCTGGGTGGAGTCGTCCGGCGGCACGACGTCGAACATGGCGCGATAGCCGGAGATTTCGTGCAGCGGGCGCGCCGAGACTACCTCGGTCTTGCCGCGCGACAGCTGCAGCACCGCCTCGACTTGCAGGTTGTTGGCCTTGGCCAACGCGGCCAGTTCGCCGCCGGCGAAATCCACGGCGAAGCGCCAGGAGAAGTGCGTACGCTTTTGCCCGATCACGCCGCCCAGGCCGGTGCGCGTGGCCACGCACAGGGCCAGCGGCGAGGATGCCGGGGGATGCGCGCCCCAGTAGAGCCGATAGCCGAACAGCAATTCCTGCCCGGGCTGCGGCTTGGCTTCAGGATTCCAGAAGGCGACGATGTTATCGAAGGTCTCGTCCACGGTCGGGATTTCGACCAGCTGCACCGAGCCCTTGCCCCAACCGCTCTTCGGCTCGACCCACAGGCACGGGCGCTTCTCGTAGAAGACGCCGTCGTCCTGGTAATGGTCGAAGTTCCGGTCGCGCTGCAACAGGCCGAAGCCACGCGGGTTTTCGTCGACGAACATGTTGAAGCGCAGGTGCGGCGGGTTCGCCAGCGGGCGCCAGATCCATTCGCCGTTGCCGGCCCACATCGACAGGCCGTCGGTGTCGTGGATCTCCGGGCGCCAGTCCCAATCCATGCGGCGATCGTTCTCGCCGGTCTGGTACATGCTGGTGCAAGGCGCGATGCCCAGGCGCTCGATCGCCTTGCGCGGGTACAAGGCGCTGTCGATCTCCATCAGCAACACTTCGCCATTGGTGATGGCGAAACGGTAGGCGCCGGCGACGCTGGGAGAGTCGAGTAGGCCGTAGACGACGACGGTGTCGGAATCGGCCGCGGGCTTTTCGAGGTAATAAGCGATGAAATCGGGGAATTCTTCCGGCCGGCCAGTGCCCGTATCGATTGCCAAGCCACGCGCCGACTGGCCGTACTGGCCTTCGGCGCCGACGGCGCGGAAGTAGCTGGCGCCGAGGAAGGCAGCGAAGTCGCGGTTGGTATCCTGGCGGGTGTTGAGGCGGAAGCCGGCAAAACCGAGGTCGGCCGGCAGGCCCTTGCCTTGTAGTCCGCTCTTGCCATAGTCGAAGGCGGCGCCGTCATACGCCAGTTCCTGCGCCTTGCCGCCGACCACTTCGAACATGCGCACCGGCGAATGGAAATACAGGCCGAGGTGGAAGAACTTGGCCTGGAAGCGGCCTGGCTTATCGGCCCACAGGGCGTGGTCCTGGCGGTAGCTGATCGACTGGTACTGGTCCCAGGTCAGGTTTTCGACCGGCCCTGGCAGCACGCGCTTGTGCGACTGGTACGGGGCATTGGCCAGTGCACGGGCCTGGCCCTTGAGCGAGGCGAAGTCGAATGGTTGCGGTTGGCCCAGGCGACGCAGGCCGACGGCATTTGCGGCGGCCAGCGCCCATGTCGGGATCGCCGGCAGGCCGAGGCTGGCAAGGGCGGCGGCGGCGTTCTTGAGGAATTGGCGTCGTTCCATGGGCCGTTCGGGCGGGAAGGAAGAGGGAGGCACATCATAGCCAGCCGGCTCGCACAGCGATGGCTGGTCAATGAATGCGGGCTTCAGGGACGCAGGCGTTGGTCAAGTCGAGGCGGGTGGATTGCTCGCACAGGAATGCGCGTTGGGCACGCACGTCGTCGGGGCCGTCGTAGCGCAGCAAGGTCCAGCGTTCGCTGGCCTGCATCCGTTCGCCCGGTTTCAGTTGCCGATAGGGCGCGTGGACTTCCATTTCCAACAGGCCTTCAGCCGGCGCACGCGACGCCGCGTCGAGGTACAACTCGACCTGGCCCTGCTCGGGGTGGATGCGTTCGCGGGGCTGGTGTTCGAAGCGGATCAGGAAGACCTGGTGCCCGGCGAAGCCGGCCATCCATCCGGCCGAGGGTTGGATGCGATATTTCCCGCGATGGATGGCGGGCGAATCGGAGCGCGCGGCCGAGAGGGTGAACATGCCTTGTTCCCAGGCGTGGGTCGGCGCGGTGGTGCCGGGGTCGGTGGATGCCTTGAGGTCCATGTCCTTCTCTGGCGATGCCACCGGCACGAAAACACGGGTACTGGCAGCGACGCGCGAGTTGAACCACAGGTCCCACGCTACGGCGCTGTCGCGAATGTTCTGGGCCTGGGCCTGGAAGATGACGGTATCTGCTGATTCCTCGGCAAGGCGAATCGATTTGCGCAGGCGCACGCCGGTGATGGGGCTGGCCACGCCTTCCAGCGTGAACTCGCTCGGGCCCTGGGCAACCACGCGGCTGGGCGCGAGCGAGAGATAAGGATCCGGCGGCCAGTTTGCGGCGGCCTGTCGGCGCGCGGGGTTGGCCTCCTGGTGCAGCCACCATTGGCTTTGCGGACCAACCCAGACGTCGTGACCAAGGTAGGGAATGTCGCCAGCGCTGGCCGACCACTGCGGGCGCGGCTGGTTGCGAATGGCGTCCTGGCCGACCTTCAGTACGTTGGGTTCACCGGCCAGGTGCCAGGAGAGCACCCGGCCACCGAAGGCGGGGGTAGCTTCAAGGCGGATGCTGCCGTTGTCCAGGATGAGCATCTGCGGTCCGTCGGCGGCCATTGCGGACGAGGCGGCGGCGGCTGCAAGCGCCAGAAGTGCAAAGAAGTGACGGCAAGGGTTCGACGGCATGCGCAGATTCCTGGGGACGCAATGCATTGTCGCCCGCGGCGCGTCGCGGGCAAAGCAGGGCTTTCAGGCATTTGCGGTTTGGCCTCTGAGGTTGCGTCGTATCCATTGCAGCCATCGCTGAGGGGTTGCGTGGGAGGCGGCCGACACGCTCTGGCCGCGCTGCCAGCGGCGCAGATCGTCGGCCAGGGCTTCTACGGTTGCGTAGCGATCGCCTGCGGATTTCTGCAGTGCCTTGAGCACGATGGCGTCGATATCGCCGCGCAGACTGGTCGCGCGCTTGGTGGGATCGGCAACGCCTGCGCTGACTTGCTGGTGGTCCAACGCTGCCGAAGGCGGCGTCACTTCCGCGCGCATTACGGCACGCTCCCATTCGGCATCGCTCTGCCGCCGCAGCCGATAGGGCTTCTGCCCAGCCAGCAGTTCGTATAGCACTACGCCCAGCGAGTACACATCGACGGTCTCGGCGGTGGCTTCCCCGCGGATCTGCTCGGGCGCGGCGTAGTGCAGGGTGAACGTGCGGTCGCCACTCGCCGGGATGGTTTCGGGCGGGTCATCGGTGCGTTGGGCAATGCCAAAGTCCAGCAGGGAAACTTTTCCCTGCGGGTTGACCAGGATGTTGGAAGGTTTGAGGTCACGGTGAACCACGCCGCGCGCGTGTACGTGGCTCAGAGCCGCGCAGACGTGGAGGAAAAGTTCGATGCAAGCAGCGGTGGAAAGCCCATGTTGCTGGCAGTACGCGGTGATCGGCTCACCCTGGACGTAGTCGAGCGCAAGATACAGCTGCCCGCTGCCGTCGCTTCCGGCATGGCGCAGTCGCGGAATCTGAGGGTGGTCGAGACTGGCGAGAATGTCGCGCTCGCGCAAGAAACGACTGCGCAGATGCGGGTCTGCGAGGTCTGCGCGCAGCAGCTTCAAGGCGACGCGTCCCGCATCTGGCGAGCCTTCGTCGAGCGCGAGCCAGACCTGGCCCATCCCACCCGCGCCGAGCAGCTGAAGCAGCCGATAAGCGCCTATGCGGTCGCCCACCAACGCTTGCTGCTCATGCCGCGCCAGGAGCGGTTCGGCAATAAAGGCGTCGCTCTGCTTTTCCACCGCCAGCAGCTGGCGCAGTTCGGCCGCCAGCGCCCGATCAGCCATTTGCAACTGGGCCAGGCGACGTTGGCGGAGGTCGTCGTCCAGTTCGAGCAACTCGTCCAGAAGCGGTGACAGTAACGCCCAACGGTCTGCGTCCATGGCCGCTCAACGCTCCTGCATCGAGGCCAACAGCAGTATGCGTGCCTTCTGCCAGTCGCGCCGGATGCTGCGTTCGGAGCGCTGCATCAGTTCGGCGATCTCCAATTCGGACAGGCCGGCGAAATAGCGCAGCTCTACGACTTTCGCGAGGCGCTCGTCGAGGTCATGCAGGCGGTTCAGGGCGACATCGAGCGCCAACAGATTCTCATCCAGCCGCACGCCGCTCTCGCTGTCCTCGGGGATCTCGGCCACGCGTTTGAGATCACCACCGCGCTTTCTCGCCAGGCGGTTGCGGGCATAGTCGACGACGACGCTGCGCATGGCCGAGGCGGCATAGGCAAAGAAGTGGGCGCGATCGTCGAACCGCGCACGGCCACTGGCGCCCAGCAATTTCAGGTAGGACTCGTGCACCAGCGAGGTCGCGTCGAGCGTGTGGTTCTGTTGGCCGGCAAGCTGGCGCCGCGCCATGGTGTGCAGTTCGCGGTAGAGCGTGGACAACACGCGGTCAAGCGCGGCACGGTCGCCCGCGCGGGCCGAATCCAGCCACAAGGTGATGTCCGTCGTCTCGCCCATGGTGCAGTCCTTACACCGTCGATGGCGCGGACTATAGCCGCGGCGCGGACCTTCGACGTGAAGGCGTCACCGCTGGCAACCGGGGCACCAGACGGTGGCACGCTGGCCGATCGAGGCGTGTCGAAGTGGCCGGCCGCATTGGCTGCATTCCTCCCCCTCGCGGCCGTAAACCAACAGTTCCTGCTCGAAGTAACCAGGGACGCCATCGGGACTGATGAAATCACGCAGGGTAGTGCCGCCGCGTTGGATGGCGTGGGCGAGGATGTGCTTCACCGCGGTTGCCAGCTGCTGGTAGCGCTCGCGCGACACCTTTCCTGCCGCGCGAAGTGGGCTGATCCCCGCCATGAATAGGCTTTCCGCGGCGTAAATGTTGCCAACGCCGACCACGACGCGCTGATCCATCAGGAAGCTCTTCACCGGCGCCTTGCGGCCGCGGCTCAGGTGGAAGAGATAGTCGCCGTCGAACAGGTC
>DATCVI010000054.1:0-19243 GCA_036566925.1 Stenotrophomonas sp. | reverse complement strand
GGAATCAACGTCTGAATCACATGCTCCACATAAGCCTCGAAGTCTTCCCGTGCCGGCTTGGGCTGCTGCAATTGCAGCGACAACTGCAGGAAGCCAACATAGGCCGCGTACGCCAACCGCGCCCGATGCTGCGCATCGGTGCGGCTCAGCCCGGCCTGGCGGAACGAGGCCACCAGGTATTCCAGGCGCCGCTGCGAGACCCGGTCTATCACCGGGCGCACCGACGGATGGTCCAGCGCCTTGAGCAGTTCGCTGTAGATCACATGCGGTTTGACTTCGTGAGCAACCAACTGGAATAGCGCGCGCAAACGGGCGCTCGGGTCCTCCACGTCCTCCAGGCTGCCGAATACCTGCTCCTGCTCGAACAGCTCCCAGCGTTCGAGTGCGGCCTGCAGCAGCGCGTCTCGCGAGGGGAAATGCCAGTAGAAGCTGCCCTTGGTGACGCCCAGACGACGCGCCAACGGTTCGACCGCCACCGCGCCCACGCCCTGTTCGGCGATCAGGTCCAAGGCGGCCTGGGCCCAGTCTTCGGCGCTGAGGCGGTTGTTGCGGCCGCTCGGTGCGCGGACCGGGGCGTCGTTCTGCGATGCGTTGTCTTCAGTCATCGGCAGATTTAACCATACGCCGCAGTCGGTTGCAGTATGCGGCCCTCTCACACCCCGGGCAAAGCCCTGTCCCGCCTACTTTTCATCAACCATACCAGCCAGTATTGACAGGCCGGTCTAACGGTCCATACTAGTCGGTATGGTGACCCCCATCCCTTTCCCTGCTATCCCGCCGCAAGCCGTACTGGCCGGTGCCGGGCAAACCCGTCTGGCAGCCTCGCGGTTGGGCAGCGGGCCCAAAGGCAGCGTGGTTCTGGCGCATGGTTTCGGCCAGACCCGCAAAGCCTGGGACGACACTGCGCGCGTGCTGGCCGAGGCCGGTTACGCCACGCTCTCCTACGATGCCCGTGGCCATGGCGAATCCAGCCGTAACCCGGACGATATGCCCTACGACGGCATCCAGTTCACCGATGACCTGATCGTGCTGGCCGGCGAAATGTCGCCGCCGCCGGTGCTGGTCGCTGCCTCGATGGGCGGGCTGTTCGGCTTGCTGGCAGAGTCGCGTTGGCCGGGCCTGTTTCGCGCCATGGTGCTGGTCGATATCACACCGCGTTGGGAGACCGCCGGGGTCGAGCGCATCCTGCGTTTCATGAGCGCGCACCCCGACGGCTTCGATTCGCTGCAAAGCGCCGCCGATGCCATTTCGGTCTATTTGCCACATCGTCCGCGCAAATCCGGCGATGGCCTGCGCAAATTGCTGCATGAAGGGCAGGACGGTCGCTGGTACTGGCACTGGGATCCGCGACTGATCGAGGAGCTGGCCGGCGGTGATGCCCACGAACAGCAGCGCGTGCTGCTCGAGGCCGCCGCGCAAATCCGTTGCCCGGTGCTGCTGGTCAGCGGTGGCCGCAGCGATCTGGTCACACCGCAAACCGTCGCCGAATTCCTCACCCTGGTCCCGCACGCCGAGCACGTGCGCCTGCCGGAAGCCACGCACATGGTCGCCGGCGATGAAAACAGCGCATTTACCGCCGCTGTGTTGCACTATCTGGACGCGTTGCCCGCGGCACACGCCGTTTCCGCGTCTACCGACATCAAGCACGCTACCGAGTACGTCACTGGAGCAGCACCATGAGCATCGTCGCCCCCTTCCTTCTCGTCTTGCTGGCGGCCGGCTTCGCCGCGTACCACCGCCTGCGCCTGGCTGCCTGGGTGGCGATCAGCGCCACGCTGCTGGTCGCCGGCTGGCTGCTTGGCGCCAATGCCACCGCCACGGTGGTTGCCGCGGTGCTGGTGGCGCTGGTCGCGGTGCCGGTGCTGCTGCCCTTCATCCGCAAGCCGCTGCTGACCGCGCCGCTGATGAAGTTCTTCCGCAAGGTGCTGCCGCCGCTGTCGCAGACCGAGCGCATCGCGCTGGAAACCGGCTCGGTCGGCTTCGAGGGCGAACTGTTCACCGGCGACCCGGACTGGCAGAAGCTGCTCGACTACCCCAAGCCGCAGCTGAGCGCCGAAGAACAGGCGTTCCTCGACGGGCCGGTCGAAGAACTGTGCACGATGATCAACGACTGGGAGATCACCCACGTCCACGCCGACCTGCCGCCGGAGCTGTGGGACTTCATCAAGCGCAACAAGTTCTTCGGCATGATCATCCCCAAGCAGTTCGGCGGCCTGGGTTTCAGCGCACTGGCGCATCACAAGGTGATCCAGAAGATTGCCTCGGTATCGAGCGTGGTCAGCTCCACCGTCGGCGTGCCCAACTCGCTCGGTCCCGGTGAGCTGCTCAATCACTACGGCACCCAGGAGCAGAAGGACTATTACCTGCCGCGCCTGGCGGTCGGCCTGGAAGTGCCGTGCTTCGGCCTCACCGGCCCGTTCGCCGGTTCCGATGCGACCTCCATCCCGGACTACGGCATCGTCTGCAAGGGCGAGTGGAATGGCGCCAACGTGCTCGGGGTCAAGCTCACCTTCGACAAGCGCTACATCACCCTGGCGCCGGTGGCCACGATCATTGGCCTGGCGTTCCGCATGTACGACCCGGAAGGCCTGATCGGCGACACCAAGGACATCGGCATCACCCTGGCGCTGCTGCCGCGCGAGACCGCCGGCGTCGAGATCGGCCGCCGCCACTTCCCGCTCAACTCGCCGTTCCAGAACGGCCCGATCCACGGCCGCGAGGTGTTCATTCCGCTGAGCCAGCTGATCGGTGGCGTGGACATGGTCGGCAAGGGCTGGAACATGCTCAACGAGTGCCTGGCCGTCGGCCGCTCGATCACCCTGCCCTCCACCGCCAGCGGCGGCGCCAAGTTCGGCGCGGTCGTCACCGGCGCCTATGCGCGTATCCGCAAGCAGTTCGGCCTGTCGGTCGGCCGCTTCGAAGGTGTGGAAGAAGCGCTGGCGCGGATCGGTGGCAAGGCGTATGCGATCAGCGCGCTGGCCCAGGCCACCGCGGCCGCCGTGGACCGCGGCGACGTGCCTTCGGTGCCCTCTGCAATCGCCAAGTACCACTGCACCACCATGGGCCGCGAAGTCATCAGCGATGTGATGGACGTGGTCGGCGGCAAGGGCATTATCCTGGGGCCGCGCAACTTCGCCGGCCGTTCCTGGCAGGCCGCGCCGATCGGCATCACCGTCGAAGGCGCCAACATCATGACTCGCAGCCTGCTGATCTTCGGCCAGGGCGCGATCCTGTGCCATCCGTGGGTGATGAAGGAAATGAAGGCGGCGCAGGACCCGGACACCGCGCGCGGCATGGAGGAGTTCGACCAGAGCCTGTTCGGCCATATCCGCTTCGGCATCTCCAACGCCGTGCGCTCGTTCTGGTTCGGCCTGACCGGCGCGCGCTTCGGCAGCGCTCCGGGCGACGACTACACCCGCCGCTTCTTCCGCAAGCTCGACCGCTACTCCGCCAACCTGGCGCTGATGGCCGACGTGTCGATGCTGATGCTCGGCGGCAAGCTGAAGTTCAAGGAATCCCTGTCCGGCCGCCTGGGCGATGTGCTGAGCCATATCTACATGACCAGCGCCATGCTCAAGCGCTACCACGACGAAGGCGCGCCGCAGGCCGACCAGCCGCTGCTGGCCTGGGCCTTCCACGACAGCGTGCACAAGATCGAGACGGCATTGTCGGCGGCACTGCGCAACTTCCCGATCCGTCCGGTCGGCTGGCTGATGTGGGCGCTGATCTTCCCGCTCGGCCGTCGCGCCGAAGCCCCCGGCGACCGCCTGTCGCGTCGCGTTGCCGCGCTGCTGATGACCCCCAACGAGGCCCGCGACGGCTTGGCCAGGGGCGTGTTCCTGACCCCGTGCGAGAACAACCCGGGTGGCCGCATCGCCAGCTATCTGGCCAAGGCGGTGATGGCCGAGCCGGTCGAGCGCAAATTCCTCAAGGCGCTCAAGACCAAGGGCATCGAGGCGCTGGAATTCAGTGCCCAGCTCGACGAGGCCGTGGCTGAAGGCGTGATCAGCGCCGAGGAGCGCAAGCTGCTGGAAGAGCTGCGCGAGATCACCCTGGACACGATCACCGTGGACGACTTCGATACCCACGAACTGCGCGCGGCCAGCTACCAGGAGCAGGCGCCGGCCAAGAGCGGGCAGTCGCGCGAAGCGGCCTGAGTCCTGGCCAGGTAACCCAAGACGGCGGGCCCAGGCCCGCCGTCTTCGTATCCGGAGATCGAAGATGACCTCACTGCTGCGGCTGTACCAACGCATCACCCGCTGGCCCGGCGGCCATTGGCTGTTCTCGCGGGCGGTGTGCTTCAAGGCGCCGTATTTCGGCACGATTGCACCGCGTATCACCCGGCTCGAACCGGGCATTTGCGAGGCGCGCATCGCCGACCGCCGCCGCGTCCACAACCACATCGGCACGGTGCACGCGATCGCCCTGTGCAACCTGGCCGAACTTGCCGGCGGGGTGATGGTCGATGCCAGCCTACCGCCGTCGATGCGCTGGATCCCCAAGGGCATGACGGTCGAGTACCAGCGCAAGGCGACCGGCACGATGCACGCCACCGCCACGCCGGCCGTGCCGCTGCGCGAAGCGGCCGAAGGCTATGAGCTGCCGGTGGATGTCGCCGTGCGCAACGATGCCGGCGAACAGGTGTTCCATGCGCGCATCGCGATGTGGGTGTCGCCGCGAAAGGGGTGAGGCGCCATCTAGTTCGATATTCCGCATAGTTTGCCGAGGCGATCCTGGTTCTACTTGGCAACGTGTCATTTGCCGCGATATCAAACCGTCTCCCATCGCTCCGAGACCTCCTCGGTCTGTGCCTGCTCGCCAAGCTGCTCGAGTTCACGGTGGCCGCGACAGTCGTGGTGCAAGGCGGGCAGGAAGATGAGGCGACCTGGCTGGCGGCCGGTATTTCTCTGCTGATCATGGCCGGCAGCCTGCGCCTGCGTGGATGGTCACTACCCTCGCCCGGAGTGCAGGGGCGGTGCGCCATTCCAAATGCCCGGTGGCTGCTGCTCGCCCTGCCCCTGGGCCTGCTCCTGCGCTCCGGCAGCGAAGCGTTGTATCTGCTTATCGCGGCCGCGGCGAGCCCGGCGCAGGTGGTGGAAGACTTCAACACCTTGGCCACGGTGACGATGACCCGGCCGCCATGGGCGTTTTGGCCGGCCCTGCTTATCGGCGCGCTGGAGGAGGAGTTCTTCTACCGGGTAGTCCTGCTCGGATGGCTTGCGACGCGCTGGCACTGGAGCATCGCCCTGCTCGTCAGCAGCGCCGTGTTCGCGGTGCCGCATGGCAATCCTGTCGCGTTCCTCGGCGGTCTGGGACTGGGGCTGATCTATCTTCAATCCCGCAGCCTGCTGGCTGCCTTCATCGCCCACGTGGCGGCAAACCTGGTGCATCCGTGGCTGCAATGGCGTGGCATCGCCATCGACAGCGATCTCACATGGCAACTGGCCTGGCTTCTCGCCCCGGCGTTCATCGGTTTCCTGGTCGGCTCAGTGCTCAATCTGATGCGATCGCGTCGCGCATCAACGCCCTAGCGACAGCAGCACCAGCGCTACCACCGCCGGCGCCGCCTGCACCCACAGGATTCGCTGGCTCACGCTCCACGCGCCATAGAGTCCGGCCACGACCACGCAGCCGAGGAAGAACGCCAACACATCCGCGCGCGCGGCGAACACACCCCAGGCCAGCCCGGCGGCCAGGAAGCCGTTGTAGAGCCCCTGGTTGGCCGCCAGCACGCGAGTGAGCTGCGCCTTCTCCGGCGTATTGCGAAACACCTTGAGCCCGAGCGGGCGCGTCCACAGGAACATCTCCAGCACCAGGAAGTAGAGGTGCAGCAGGGCCACGAGCGCGGCAACAGAGCGGGCCAGGATCATGCGTCGGGTTCCTTGGTCGAATGGGGCGCGTGCGCGCGCTCTGCGGGCAGTTTGGCGACCTCGCGCAACAACCGCCAGGCACCCAGGGTCAAGCCACTGGCCACCAGCAGGCCGGCACTGAACACCGCGTGCGAACTGAAGGCCGACAGCAGCTTGTGCACCCAGACGAAGGTGAGGTCGCTGCCGCGGTAGATCACGGTGTCGATCGCCGCGCCGGCTTTGTAGCGCCACTCGCGCCCGACCCGGGTGTAGATCGTCTCGCGTGCCGGCTTGGCCAGCGAGAACTCGCTGGCGCGGGTCACCACCTGCACCACCGCCACCATCAGCGGCAATGGCGACACCGCCAGGATCGAATAGCCCACGATGATCGCGATGCCGGGGATCAGAAGCGCCGGGGCGATGCCGTAGCGCGACAGCAGCAGGCGGGTGAACAACAACTGCACCAGCAAGGTCAGCGCGTTCACCGCCAGGTCGATGCCGGCGTAGTACGCGGTACTCGCCGCCGGGTCGGTGAACAGCCGCCGCACGATCGCCGCCTGCTCGTTGTAGAGCAACGTCCCAACGCCTACGCCCAGGATCACCACCAACGCCAGCCAGCGCAGCAGCGGCTCGCGCGCGATCAATTGCAGGCCGGCGAGCACGCTGCCGCCCATCGGCACCTCGCCGCTGACCAGGCGCTGCTCGTGCTCACGCTTCACCGCCCACAAGCGCAGGCGCAGCAGGCAGAGCACGCACATGACGAGGAACCCGGCCGATACCAGCATCAAGTTGGCAATGCCGATGCGCTCGACCAGGGTGCGGGTGAGGATCGGGCCGACGAACGCACCAATAGTGCCGGCCGCGCCGATATAACCGTAGTAGGCCTTGGCTTCGGCATTGCTGAAGACATCGGCCATGAAGCTCCAGAACACCGCCACCGCAAACAGGTTGAACACGCTGATCCACAGGAAGAACGCCATGCCACGCCCGGGCACGCCGCTATCGAACAGCACGTAGAACAGCAGCAGGGTAACGATGAAGAACCCGTACACGACAGGCAGGAACACCCGGCGCGGAAAGCGGCTTACCAGCGCGCCATACAGCGGCTGCAGCAGCAGCATGATGAGGAACGTGCAGGTAAACAGCACCTGCAGGGTGAAGTCCTTCAGTGGCATGCCGCGGGCGCCGAAGAAGGCGATCATGGCGGGCGGGAACACCGCCTCGACATCGGCCGAGGCACCCATCGCCTCGCGCACCGGCCGCAGCACGTAGTAGCCGCTGAGCAGGCAGAAGAAGTATAGGAACGACCACCACAGTGCCGGCGAGCCGCCGAACGCCGTCAGCAACCCACCCAACGGACGCCGCCCAGCGGGCGCGTTCATGGGCACCGGCACGCGCAGGTGTCCGAGCGACGAAGGAACATGGAGCGCTTCCGGGGGGAGGAAGCGCGCAACTTAGCCGATGCCCCGCCCGACCGCCAGCGCCGTGGGTGCGACAGCGCGTTGCCGCAACACGTCCAGCTGCCTATGCTCGGGCAACGCGAGTTCCGGGGAGGGAATGCGTGTTCGACTACATCATCGTCGGTGCCGGCTCGGCCGGTTGCGTATTGGCCAACCGCCTCAGCGCCGATCCGGCCTGCCAGGTGCTGTTGATCGAGGCCGGTCCGCGTGACCGTCATCCTTTCATCCACATGCCGGCCGGTCTGTCCCGGCTGGCCAACCTGCGCTCGCTCAATTGGAACTACGAGACCGAGCCACAGCCCGCCCTGGCCGGCCGACGGCTATGGTGGCCGCGCGGCAAGGTGCTGGGCGGTTCGAGCTCGATCAACGCCATGTGCTACGTCCGCGGCGACCCGGGCGACTACGACCAGTGGGCGCAAGCCGGCGCACATGGCTGGCGCTGGCAGGAGGTGCTGCCGTATTTCCGCCGCTGCGAACGCAACCAGCAGGGCGCCGACGCATTGCACGGCGGCGATGGGCCGCTGCATGTCAGCGACCTGCGCCACCGCAATGCCCTGTCCGAGGCTTTCGTCAGCGCCGGCGTGCAGGCGGGGCTGCACGCCAACCCCGACTTCAATGGCAGCCAGCAAGCCGGCGTGGGCTTCTACCAGGTCACGCAGAAGGACGGCGCACGCTGCTCGGCGGCGGTCGCCTACCTGCACCCGGTGCGCGCACGCCGCAACCTGCAGGTGCTCACTGGGGTGCAGGTACATCGCGTGGTGGTGGAAAACGGCAACGCCGTGGGCGTGGCGTACGCGCAACGCGGCCTGGCGCAGATTGCGCGAGCGGCGCGCGAAGTCGTGCTGTGCGCCGGCACGGTGAATTCGCCGCAGCTGTTGATGCTCTCCGGCATTGGTCCCGCCGACCATCTGCTGATGCACAGGCTGCCCGTGCACGCGGACCTGCCCGGCGTCGGCGGCAACCTGCACGACCACCTGGACGTCTGCACCTTGGTGCACACCGTGCCGGGGGTCAGCTACGACCACGCCAGCGAGTTGGCGATCGCCTTGCGCTACTTCCTCGGTGGCCGCCGCGGCGCCGGCACCAGCAATATCGCCGAGGCCGGCGGCTTCTTCCGTTCGCCCCTGGCCGAAGATGCGCGCGCCGACATCCAGCTGCATTTCGTCCCGGCCCTGCTCGACGACCATGGCCGGCATCGTCTGCCCGGCGACGGCTACACATTGCACGCCTGCTTCCTGCGTCCGCGCAGTCGCGGTCGCTTGCGCCTGCGCAACGCCGATCCGCTGGCGGCGCCGGCGATCGATCCGGCCTACCTCAGCGATGCCGACGGCTTCGACCTGCGGATGATGCTGGAGTGCGCGCGGCTGTCGCGCCGCATCCTCGCCCAGCCGGCCTTCGATGCCTGGCGCGGCAAGCCGATCTTCCCCGAGCGCGACGACCTCGACGACGCCGGCCTGGCAGCGTTCGTGCGCCGCAAGGCCGAAACCGTCTACCACCCGGTCGGCACCTGCCGCATGGGCGCGGACCATGATCCAGAGGCAGTGCTAGATCCCGAGTTGCGCGTGCGCGGGGTGACGGGTCTACGGGTAGTCGATGCTTCAGCCATGCCGACGCTGCCTGGCGGCAATACCAATGCGCCGGTGATGATGCTGGCCGAGCGGGCGGCCGACCTGCTGCTGGGGCGGGTACCGACAGGCGCCTGAGCCAGGACGGAGCGGGGCCGTCCGCCGCGGCTTCACACTGGGACGCGTGTCGGAAAAACCCCCACAAGATCAATGCGATGCCCATTCATCTTGTCGCGGTTTGTGCTATCCGGAAAAGCGGCGCTAGAATCCTTGCAAGCAGGGTCACAGGCAGCACACATCCATGAAAGACATGAGCAAGCGCCGGCGTCTTCGTCCGGTTGCAACGGGGTTGCTCGGGGTACTGATGCCCTTCGCGTTGTCTTCCACCGCGCAAACGCCGGCGCCGCCGACGCAGACGCTACAGGCCTTCAACAACGTCGTCGCCTCGCCTACCCAACCGGTGGCCTATCGCGCCGCGCTGGGCCAGGAAAATATCCAACCGTTGGCCGAAGGGTTCGATCCGGCGGTGTTCGAGTCGATGGCCGAACAGCTGACCTACGGCGAGCGCGTCCCCGCCATGGCGCTGGCCATTGTCCAAGGTGGTCGCGTACTCAGCGCGCGCGGCTTTGGCGTCACTGACGTCAATCACCCGCAACCGGTGGACGCCCATACCGTGTTCCGGCTGGCCTCGTTGTCGAAGGCGTTCGCCGGCACCATGGCCGGGCTGCTGGTCAACGACGGCACCCTGCGCTGGGACAGCAAGGTGGTCGACTACGTGCCCGGCTTCCAGCTCAGCGATCCGGTCGCCACGCGCCAGCTCACCATCGCCGACGTGCTCAGCCATCGCGTCGGCCTGACCCGCAACGCCTACGATCGCGACGTCGAGTCGGACAACGACTACTACACCCTCAGCCACAAGCTCGCCTACGCGCCGCTGCGCTGTGCGCCGGGCGAGTGCTACGCCTACCAGAACGTCGCCTTCAGCCTGGTCGGCGACGTGGTCTTCGCCGCCTCGGGCAATTTCTACGAACAGTCGGTGGAGAAGCGCATCTTCAAGCCGCTCGGCATGAACGATGCCAGCATGGGCCTGGCCGGCATCCAGGCCAGTCCGAGCTGGGCGCGCCCGCACGTGCGCAGCCGCAACGGCTGGGTCGGGCTGACGCCCAAGCCCACTTACTACCGCCTGGCCCCGGCCGCCGGTGTAAACGCCAGCGCCAGCGACATGGCGCAGTGGCTGCTCGCGCAGACCGGGCATCGCCCCGACGTGCTGCCAGCGCCGCTGCTGGCCACGCTGCACGCCTCGCTGATTTCCACGCCGGGCGAAATGCGTTCGGGCTGGCGCCGCGAGCGCGTGAGCTCGGCTGGCTATGCCCTGGGCTGGCGCGTGTTCGAGTACGCCGGCCACCAGGTTGTCTTCCATGCCGGCGCAGTCCAGGGCTATCGCGGCCTGGTGGCGCTGGTACCCGAGCGCGATCTCGGCGTGGCGATCATGTGGAATGGCGAAAGCGGCCTGCCCTCCGGCCTGCTGCCGACCATCCTCGACCGCGCCATGGGCCTGCCGGCACAGCGTTGGCTGGATATCGACGTCGACAGCGACTTCGGCAATGACAACATGCTGGCCGAAAAGCAGCAGGCGCCCGCGCGCCGCGGCACTTCGACCGGCAAGGCAGTGGCCTCGCCGCGCTAGCCGCTTTGCGGCTGGCGCGCCCAAAGTTTGCTGCGCAAACTTCGGGTCCCAGCTCCTGCCTTGCCTATCCCCGCGCCTGTCGGCGCGCCCCCCTTAACAGAAGGGGGGCTTGTCCCCAGTTGGTTGATGCGCCAAAAGCAAAGAGGCGGCCATGTGCCGCCTCTTTGCTTTCCGCCCCCCCATAAAAAAGCTCCCTCCCCGCTGGGCACCGGGGAGAGAGCCTGATGTACGGCTTATCGGGACAGTTGAATCAGATCAGCGGTGCCGGGGTAGCCGGCAGGGCGACCGGAGCGGCCTTCTTCTTGCGAGCGGCCGGCTTCTTCTTGGCAACCTTCTTCGCAGCCTTCTTCGGGGCCTTCTTGGCAGCCTTCTTGGCGGTCGACTTCTTCGCGACCTTCTTGGCAGCCTTCTTCGCGGTCTTCTTTACGGCCTTCTTGGCGCCGGTCTTCTTGGCAACCTTCTTGGTGGCCTTCTTCGCGGTCTTCTTCACGGCCTTCTTGGCGCCGGACTTCTTGGCTACCTTCTTGGTCGCCTTCTTCGCGGACTTCTTCACCGCCTTCTTGGCCGGCGACTTCTTGGCGGCCTTCTTGGCGACCTTCTTCGCTGCCTTCTTTACGGTCTTCTTGCCAGCAGCCTTCTTCGCGGTCTTCTTCACCGCTTTCTTGGCGGTCGATTTCTTCGCAGCTTTCTTAGTGGCCATGTGATGGCTCCTCGTCAGTGAACTATGGAGTTGAGTGCCCAGTGAAACCAAAGTCCGCGGCGGGAACCCGCCCGCGGATACCGCCTGACCGTCGACTTCGACGCGGCGGATACAGAAACACCCGCGTCGACGCCGACACGGGTGCGCGATGGAAGGACGTCGTACTTTTCGCGGAGGGAAGCAGTCCCATATCCACCGTCTTAGGTTCCAGGGTGGATGCGTGGCGCTTGCTTGTCACCTTGATGTCGATTCGACTCACTCTCTGCGGCAGCAACGTCTGCTTGGGGCGAAACCTAATCACGGTTTTTTTTACTGTCAACACTCCAGCGAAAATATTTTTCGACCCGGCGCCGGCGCGGCACCGCTCCGGCGGGTGCAGCGACACCTCGCCGCCCGCCTCGAAGGTAGGGCCGACAGCTGCCGGCATCGCGGTCGATAAAAAAAAACTACTTCTTTTCAGCTGTATTGTTCGCGCCACTGCGCGCAAGCGCAGCGTGGCCGGGTACTGCACGCGCACGCAAGGTCGGCGCGCCGGACAGCATCGGCGGCGTCGGCGGAGGGCGAAAAATTTTTTCGCCAAAGTACCTTTCGCGGCACTGCATCGACCGAAATGCGCAAACTTTTCCTGCCACCGGCCGACCTCGACGACCACTTCGGAGACGCGCACGCGCACTTCCGGCGACGCGCCAGCGGTTGGCCAAGACGACTTTTCGTATCGCCCGACAGCCGATGGGGAAGCAGCAGCCGACCCGCTGCATGCGCACCGACACCCGCAAACCCGCTCGATCGCCGCCGTCTCGCGCAAACAAAAACGGCCGCTTTCGCGGCCGTTTTGGATGACGCCAGCTGAAGTGAAGAATCAGTGAGCGTCGTCTTCCAGCAGTTCGGCGTAGTCGTCCGGGGCGAGCAGCTCGTTGAGCTGGTCCGGCTCGCTGACCTCGACCACGAAGATCCAGCCTTCGCCGTAGGCGTCCTCGTTGATGGTCTCCGGCTTGTCGTTGAGGATCGTGTTGACCTCGACGACCTTGCCGCTGACCGGGCTGTAGACGTCCGACGCCGCCTTGACCGACTCGACCACGGCGGCGCCGTTGCCGGCCTCGACGGTGTCGCCGACGTTCGGCAGCTCGACGTAGACCAGGTCGCCGAGCAGGCCCTGGGCATGATCGGAAATACCGACGGTGACGCGGCCGTTGCCTTCGACGCGGGCCCACTCGTGGGATTTGAGGAACTTGAGGTCGCCTGGGATCTCGCTCATGGGAAAGCTCCGGGAAAACGGTATCGGGGAATGGGGAGGTAGTTTAACCAACCCGGCGCAGCTGCAGCAGCCGCCGCGGTGACGCAGGTTTCGCGCCGGGTAGCCTCGCTCGGCCGGCTCAGCCGAGTACGCCGGGCTGGGCCTGGCCTTCGCGCACGAACGGGAACTTGACCACGCGCACCGGCACTTCCTTGCCGCGGATGTCCACGCGCACCGCGCCCGGCTCGCCCGCCGGCACCCGCGCGAAGGCGATCGCCTTGCCCAGCGTCGGCGAGAACGTGCCGGAGAGGATCTCGCCCTCGCCTTGCGCGGTAAGCACCTTCTGGCCGTGTCGAAGCACGCCCTTGTCGTCCATCACCAGGCCGATCATCTGCCGCGGCGCGCCGCCTGCCTGTTGCGCTTCCAGTACCGGCCGGCCGATGAAGTCGCGGCCTTCGTCCAACGCCACGGTCCAGGCCAGCGCAGCCTCGTAGGGCGAGACGTCGTCGTCCATGTCCTGGCCGTAGAGGTTCATCCCCGCTTCCAGGCGCAAAGTGTCGCGCGCGCCCAGGCCAGCCGGCTTCACCCCGGCGGCCAGCAATGCATTCCAGAACGCGACCGCGTCGGCTTCCGGCAGCACGATCTCGAAACCGTCCTCGCCGGTGTAGCCGGTACGGGCCACGAACAGCGGCACGCCGGCGTTGGACTTGGCATGCAGTGCAGCGAAGCGGCCGAGTTTGCGCGCCGGCGCCTGGTCGGCCTCGGCCAGCAGCGAGATCACCTTGTCACGCGCAGTCGGGCCCTGCACCGCGATCATCGCGAAGTCCGGACGCTCCTCTACGCGCACAGCGAACGCGGCGGCCTGCTCGCCGATCCACGCCAGGTCCTTGTCGCGGGTGCCGGCGTTGACCACCAGGCGGAAGAAGTCCTCGGCCTGGAAGTACACGATCAGGTCGTCGATCACCCCACCCTGCGGATTCAGCATGCAGGTGTAGAGCGCCTTGCCCGGCACCTTGAGCTTGTCCACCGAATTGGCCAGCAGGTGGCGCAGGAACGCGCGCACGCGCTCGCCATGCAGGTCCACGACAGTCATGTGGCTGACGTCGAACATGCCGGCGTCGCGGCGCACCAGGTGGTGCTCGTCCAGCTGCGAGCCATAGTGGATGGGCATGTCCCAGCCCCCGAAGTCCACCATCTTGGCGCCGAGGGCGCGATGGGTGTCGTTGAGGATGGTCTGCTTGAGGGTCATGGCGTCGGTTCCGGTGGAAAGACGCGCATTATCGCCTGCCGCTGCCGGCCGATCACGGCGCACAGCAGCAGCAACGTCCGCGGGCGCGGGTCAGGCCGCGCTCAGGCGGCCTGCACCTTCAGCGTCATCCCGTCCACGGCGACGATCCGCACCGCGCTGCCGGCGGGCAAGTCGGGTCCGTCGACGACCCAGAACGCGTCATCGATCTTGGCGCGGCCACGGCCGCCGCCGATGGCCTGGTCGAGGATGACCACGCGGCCGACCAGTTGTTCGGCGCGGCGGTTGAGCAGCGGCCGGTCGCTCGGGCGCTCGCCACGCCGGAACCAGGTGCGGTACACCTGCACCGAGATGAAGCTGAGCACGCCGAAGGCCACCGCCTGGATCAGGATCGGAATGCCTGGAATGACCCACACCGCGACGAACACCACCGTGGCCGCGAAGCCCATCCACAGCATGAAGGCGCCCGGCGCCAGCGCTTCGGCCGCGAACAGCAGCAGCGCTACGGCGGCCCAGCCGACTACTTCCGGGCGCATGGCTCAGGCTCCGAAGCGCGGCGGCGGTGGGTTGCCGCGTGGTGCCGGGGGGTTGGTGCGTTCGCCCAGCGCCGCCTTGGCCAGGTCGGCGATGCCGGCGATCGAACCGATGATGCCGGCCGATTCCATCGGCATCAGCACGAACTTCTGGTTCGGCGCGGTCGCCAACTCCTTGAAGGCTTCCACGTACTTTTGCGCGATGAAGTAGTTGATCGCCTGGACGTTGCCGGCGGCGATCGCGTCGGAGACCATTTGCGTCGCCCGTGCCTCGGCTTCGGCCGAGCGCTCGCGTGCTTCGGCATCGCGGAACGCGGCCTCCTTGCGACCCTCGGCTTCGAGCACGGCGGCCTGCTTCTGGCCTTCGGCGCGCAGGATTTCCGATTGGCGTACGCCCTCGGCGTCGAGCACCGCCGCGCGCTTGTTCTGCTCGGCCATCTTCTGCTGCTGCATCGACTGCACCAGGTTCTGCGGCGGCTGGATGTCCTTGATCTCGATCCGGGTGACCTTGATGCCCCACGGATTGGTCGCATGGTCGACGACGTTGAGCAGCTTGGCGTTGATGGTCTCGCGCTGGCTCAGCGACTCGTCCAGGTCCATCGAGCCGATCACGGTGCGGATGTTGGTCTGCACCAGGGCAATCGTGGCCACTTCGAGATTGGCGACCTCGTAGGCGGCCTTGGCCGCGTCCAGGACCTGGAAGAACACCACCCCGTCCACGCGCACGACCGCGTTGTCCTTGGTGATGACATCCTGGCTCGGGACTTCCAACACCTGCTCCATCATGTTGACCTTGCGGCCGATGCCATAGACGCCCGGGATCAGGAAATGCAGGCCGGGACTGAGCGTGCGGGTGTACTTGCCGAACTTCTCCACCGTCCATTCATAGCCCTGCGGCACCATGCGCACGGCCTTGAACAAGAGGATGACGCAGACGACCAGCACCACGAACGTCAGGAATCCTGTGCTTAACATTCCTTTCTCCTTTTTCCCTGTGAAGCGGCAGTATGCCCCAGCGCCGGCGCGGCGCCACCGCGATCGGGCCCGCGCTAGAACGGGATGCGGCCCAGCAGGATGTCGCGGAACATCACCCAGTCGCCGGCAAACGAATAGAAAGGGTGCTTGAAGGTGGCCGGGCGGTTCTTCTCGAAGAAGAAGTGCCCCACCCAGGCAAAGCCGTAGCCACACAGCAACGCGCCGAGCAGCCAGGCCGGCCGCGCGGTAACCAGGGCGATGCCGGCCAGCACCAGGACGCCGCAGCTGCCGATGAAGTGCAATCGGCGCGAGGTGCGGTTGGTGTGTTCGCCCAGGTAGAACGGATAGAACTCACGGAAACTGGCAAAGCGGCGCATGCTCCCCTCCGGGCACTACGACCGCGACAGGATACGCCGCTGCCGCCCACCGGGCAGGCGGCAGCCGCTGCACGGGATCAGCCTGCCGCGGGTAGCGGGCCGCGTTCGGCCGCCTTGACCTGGTCCCACAGCGCGTCCTGTTCGGTCAGCGACAGGGCCTCCAGCGAAGTGCCGGCCGCGCGCGCCAGCGCTTCCATCGCGCGGAAGCGTCGCTCGAACTTCTGGTTGGCTCCGCGCAGGGCCGCGCCGACGTCCACGCGCGCGTGCCGCGCCAGGTTGGCGCAGACGAACAGCACATCGCCGATCTCGTCCTGCAGCTGCGCCTGGCGCGCCGCAACATCGCCATGGGCGAACTCGGCGCGCACCTCCTCTATTTCTTCGTGCAGCTTGGCCAGCACCGGTGCCGGGCTCGGCCAGTCGAAGCCCACCCGCGCCGCGCGCGATTGCAGTTTCACCGCGCGCTGCCATTCCGGCAGGCCGCGGGCGATGCCGGCCAAGGCAGAGTCATCCTGCTCGCCGGCGGCGGCGCGCTCGGCGCGCTTGATCGCCTCCCAGTTGGCCGAGACCGCCTCGGCACCGTCGACTTCGGTGGTGGCGAACACGTGCGGGTGCCGGCGCACGAGCTTGTCGCTGATCGCCGCGACGACATCGCCGAAGGCGAACGCACCTTGCTCGGACGCCATCTGCGCATGGAATACGACCTGCAGCAACAGGTCGCCGAGTTCGTCCTTGAGCGCGGGCAGGTCGCCGCGGTCGATCGCGTCGGCCACTTCATAGGCCTCTTCGATCGTATACGGCGCGATGCTGGCGAAGTCCTGCTCCAGGTCCCAGGGGCAGCCGCTGTCGCGGTCGCGCAGGCGCGCCATGATCGTGAGCAGCGCGTGGATGTCGCGAGGGTCTTCAGAAGCGGTCATGCGATGGATGTCTCGACAGGGAGCGCCATGATGACGCAGGCCGGCGCTACAGCCACTCGCGCCACGGCAACGCCGGATCGCCCAGGGCGACGAAATCGCCGTTGAGCACGGTCTCGCGCTGGTTGTAGCGGAACGGCCTGCCGCTGTCGGCCGCCAGCACGGCGCCGCCCGCGGCTTCCAGGATGCATTGCCCGGCGGCGGTGTCCCACTCCGAGGTGGGGCCGAAGCGCGGGTAGAAATCGAGCTCGCCCTCGGCGATGCGGCAGAACTTCAACGACGAGCCCTGTGCGATCACTTCGACTTCGCCCATTCGCGCCAACAGCGCCTCGGTGCGCTCGCCACGGTGCGAGCGGCTGGCCGCCACCCGCAACGGCACGCCGGCCGGTGCGTGTACCTGCAGGCGCAGATCGGCCTGCCCCGGCAGCCGACGGTAAGCGCCCCGCCCAGCGGCGGCGTGCCACACGCGTCCATCGACCGGCGCCTGGATCACGCCGAATACCGCCACGCCCTCTTCGATCAGGGCGATGTTGACGCTGAATTCGCCATTGCGCTTGATGAACTCGCGGGTGCCATCGAGTGGATCGACCAGCCAGTAACGCGTCCAACCGCGCCGCTGCGGCCACGGTACCTGCGCCGATTCCTCGCTCAGTACCGGGATGTCCGGCGTCAACGTCGCCAGACCCTCCACGATGACCCGGTTCGCGGCCAGGTCGGCCTGGGTCAGCGGACTGGCGTCGTCCTTGGTCTGCACCGAGAAACCGTCGCGGTAGACCGCCATGATCGCCGCACCGGCGGCCTGGGCGATCGCGATGACGCCTTCGCCGACGCCGGCATCCAACACCCGGCTCACAGCTTGCCCGCCAGCCACTGGCGGGCGATCAACAGCGCCGCCAGCGAGCGACCCTCGGAAAAATCCTCGCGCAGCAACAGTGTGTCGAGGTCGGCCAGTTTCCACGGCACCACGTCGAGCTCCTCCGGCTCATCGCCTGGCAGGCGTTCGGGATACAGGTCGCGCGCCACTACCAGCCAGGACTGATGCGCCATGTAGGTGGGCGCCAGGGTCATCGCCCGCAGCACGTCCAGCCGGCGCGCGCCGTAGCCGGCCTCCTCCTTCAATTCGCGGTCGGCCGCCTGCAGCGGCGTCTCGCCGGCATCGATGCGCCCCTTCACCAGGCCGAGTTCGTAGCGATGCATGCCGGCGGCGTACTCGCGCACCAGCAATACCGTCTCGTCGTCGATCAGCGGCACCACCACCACCGCGCCGTGACCGCCGCTGAGCTGGCGGTGATAAAGCCGGCGCTCGCCATTGGAGAACTCCAGGTCCAGCTGCTGGCGGCCCTCGCCCAGCTCGCGCACCTCGTGGATCACCGGCAACGGCCGGCTCATGCGCACGCTACCGTGGGGCGATGGGGGAAGGAACGGTCCAGGCAGCGGGTCAGTAGAATGGGCATAGGCACAAAGGGCTTCATCCTACGAAATGCTAGCAGACCCCAACGCCCTGGCCGACGCCTGGCGGCAACGCGATCTCGCCGTGCTCTGGCACCCCTGCACGCAGATGCGCGAGCATCCCGACACCCTGCCGCTGGTGCCGATCGCCCGCGGCGAAGGTGCCTGGCTCATCGGCCACGATGGCCGCCGCTACCTGGATGCGGTCAGCAGCTGGTGGACCAACCTGTTCGGCCACGCCGAACCGCGCATCGCCGCGGCCATCAGCGCCCAGGCGCACTCGCTGGAACAAGTGATGCTGGCCGGCTTCGGCCACGAGCCGGCGATCCGCCTGGCCGAGCGCCTGCTGCAGATCGCCCCGCGCCAGGCCGACCGCGCGCCGTTGTCCAAGGTGTTCTACGCCGACAACGGCTCGGCCGGGGTGGAGGTGGCGCTGAAGATGGCGTTCCACTACTTCCGCAACCGCGGCGAACTGCACCGCACCCGCTTCGTCGCCTTGGAGAACGGCTACCACGGCGAGACCATCGGCGCTCTCGCCGTGGGCGACATCCCGCTGTACCGCCGGGTCTACGCACCGCTGCTGGCCGAGGCCCTGTTCGCGCCCTCGCCCGACGCCTATCTGGCCAAGCCCGGCCAGGATGCCGCCGCCCGCGCGCACGAAGCCGCCGACGCCCTGGCCGACCTGTTCGACCAGCATCCGGGCGAAATCTGCGCGGTGATCCTCGAACCGCGACTGCAATGCGCCGGCGGCATGCGCATGCACGACCCGGCCTACATCGCGCGCGTGCGCCAGTTGTGCGACGCCCACGGCGCCTTCCTCATCGCCGACGAAATCGCCACTGGCTTTGGCCGCACCGGCACGATGTTCGCCTGCGAACAGGCAGGCGTCATGCCCGACCTGCTGTGCCTGTCCAAGGGCCTGACCGGCGGCTTCCTGCCCCTGGCCGCCGTGCTTGCCACCCAGGACCTCTACGACGCCTTCCTCGACGACTCGCGCGAGCGCGCCTTCCTGCATTCCCACAGCTACACGGGCAATCCCCTGGCCTGCGCCGCCGCCCTGGCCAGCCTGGACATTTTCGCCAGCGACGACATCCTGGCCCGCAACCACGCCACCGCCGCGACCATGCGCACGTTGTCTCGCGCGATCGGCGACCACCGCCACGTCGCCGACGTCCGCCAGGCCGGCATGGTGGTGGCCTTCGAACTGAGCCGCGACGGCGACCGCCGCACGCCGTTCCCGGCCGCCGCGCGCGTCGG
>DATCVI010000053.1:0-2327 GCA_036566925.1 Stenotrophomonas sp. | reverse complement strand
TGGGCGGGCATCGCGCATCAGTGCCAGGTTCAGCAACAGGGCGCTCTGGTCGCCGGGCTCCAGCGTGATGGGCTGGCGGCGTTCTTTCTTCAGGTCGCCGTCCCATTGTGCGGTTTTGGTCTTCCAGTCGTAGACGCCGGTGACCTTCTTGCCAAAGAACAGGGCCTTCTTCACCGTGCTCTGGGTCAGCGGCACGTAGGTCCCGTCGCGCACGTCGAACACCGTACTTTGTTCGAGATTAAGGCCCAGGACGCTGGCAAAGCCCTTGCGTCCGCGCACCGCCATGTCCACCCGCCACTGGTCTCCGCCGAGATGGGTGACCTGCAAGGTGGCGTCACCGGCTTCCTTGCCCTTGTAGAAGGCCTGGTAGGTGGCCACGAACGGTTCCAGCGCCGGCGCGGTCCATTCGGCCTGCGGCAGCGCGGGCGCGGTGGCCGGCGGCGGCGCGATCTCCTGCGCCAGGCCCGGCAGGACGGGCCAGCACAACAGGGCCAGCAGGGCGAGGCGGGAGCAGGGCATGCGCATCGGGATGAAAACGGGCCTTCAGGATGACGGAGCCCCGGTCACGGCTATGTGTCGGCCGCGACCCGGAGCGTTCCGGCGGAATCTAGTCGCAATGGCGTAAACAGGCACTGACCATCCAGCATCAGCTGACCCTGGTGTTCACGAACCCGGCCACTGGCCAGCAACTGCAGGCTGGCGATCAGCAGTGGATGCTCGCGCGCCAGCACCCGGGCGGCCAGACTGGCGGCGTCGTCGCCAGGCAGCACCGGCACCATGACCTGGGCGAGCACAGTGCCGGCATCCAGCTCGGGAATGACGAAATGCACGCTGGCGCCGTGTTCGGCATCGCCGGCTTCCAGGGCGTGGGCGTGGGTCTGCAGGCCGCGATGGCGCGGCAGCAGCGAGGGATGGATGTTGACCAGCCGGCCCTCGAAGCGGCGCACGAAGCCCTCGCCGAGGATGCGCATGTAGCCGGCGCAGACGATCCAGTCCGGCGCGCAGGCGGCCAGGGCATCGCCCAGGGCCAGGTCGAAGGCGTCACGGCTGGGGTAATCGCGCGGATTGGCCGACCAGCGGCGATCGGGCGGCAACTTCTGCAAGGCCGCTGCGGCCGGCTTGTCGGAGAACACGCCCACGACCTGCGCGTCCAGTGCGCCGCCAGCGATCGCATCGAGGATGGCCTGCAGGTTGCTGCCGCGGCCCGAGGCCAGTACGGCCAGACGTGCGGTCATGGGACCGAGGCGCCCTCGAACAGCGCCCGCACGCCAGGACGCAGCAGCACGATCAGGGTGAACACGCCGAGCACGGTGCCGAACGGCATCACCATGCACGACAGGCCGGCGACCACCAGGCAATAGGTATGCCCGCGATGCCGCTGCAAATTGCGCCCGGCAAACGCCATCGCCGCGGCCAACCCCAGGCCACACAGGATGAAAACCGCGGCGAACACGATGAAGAACCAGCCGACCCAGCGCGCGTCGGGATCTTCGGCCGGGATCGCACCGCTGACCACGGCGATGCCCAACGCCAGGTGCAGGCTCGGGATCAGCGCGAACAACGCCGTCAGTCCGGCGACCACGTAGTGGAACACCGCCAGCAGCCGCAGGTGGGCCAGGTCGTCGGTGCTGGCGACGGCGACCGGGGCGGGCAGCGGCGGCAGCGTGGTCATGCCCGTATCAGCCGATATGCACGCGTTCGCCGCCGTCGGCAGCGGCCACGACTTCGCCGATGCGCCAGTGCGACAGGCCCTGGGCGTCGATCGCCTGTTCCAGTGCCGCGGCCTGCGCCGGGTCGGCGACCAGCACGAAGCCGATGCCGCAGTTGAACGTGCGCCACATCTCGCTGTCGGCGACCGCGCCTTCGCGCTGCAGCCACTGGAACACCGGCGGCAACGGCCAGCTGGCGGCGCGGATATCCAGGCCCAGGCCTTCGGGGATGACGCGGATGATGTTCTCGGTCAGGCCGCCGCCGGTGACGTGCGCCATGCCGTGGATGGCGGCGCCATGCGAAGCCAGCAGCGCCAGCACCGGCTTGACGTAGAGGGCGGTCGGAGCCATCAGCGCGTCGATCAGGCGGGTGCCGTCTTCCAGCACGTGCTCGGCCGGTGCGCCGGCGCGCTCGTAGATCCGCCGAACCAGCGAATAACCGTTGGAATGCGGGCCGCTGGAGGCGATGCCGATCAGCACGTCGCCCGCGCGCACGCCGGCGCCGTCGAGCAACTTGGATTTTTCCACCGCCGCGACGCAGAAGCCGGCCAGGTCGTACTCGCCCGGCGGGTACATGTCGGGCATTTCCGCGGTTTCGCCGCCGATCAGCGCGCAGCC
>DATCVI010000052.1:0-7519 GCA_036566925.1 Stenotrophomonas sp. | reverse complement strand
CGTGGTTCGAACCCCGCACGCCATCGTCAGAACATCACCTGCGCCCGCAACTCCCAGATATCCGGCGTGGTGTGAATGCCGCGGCGGCTGGCGTCGGCCTTGACGTAGTTGGCCTGGAACTTGAAGTGACTGGTGAGGTACCAATTGGCGCCAAAGGTCCAGTCGTGCTGGCGGCCGCCGTCGATCCCGTTGTCCTGCAGATCCAGGCGGCTGTAGCGCGCCAGCAGTTCGACCGCGCCGTAGGCATGGGCGGGCTTGACGTTGGCCACCGCGCCGGCGGCGTACGGGCGCGATTCGCCGGTGAGGATCCAGCTGCCGTAGATGTACTGGCCATCGACGTTGTAGTCCGGCAGTCCGTTGTCGCGCGTGACCTTGGCCTGCAGGGCCTCGGCCTGTACCGAGAACGGGCCGTGGATCCAGATGCCTTCGAAGCCGGCGCGGCGGATCTGGTCCACCGGCGTCAGCGTACCGGAGTCGACCAGGCGGATGTCGGTCAGGCCGGCTTCGGGGCGTGCGCGCAGGCGGCCGCTGGGGTCGAAGTGCTCGTCGCGGCCATTGTGGTAGCCGCGCGGGTTCTCCACCGAGGCCGACAGCCCCAGGTGCAGCACATCGCCATTGGCCTTGATCGGGGTCCACACGCCACGCACTGCCTGCATCGTGCCGGGGTTGTCGCCCTGCAGGTCCTTGCCGCCGTAGGCCGCGGCCTGCAGGAAGTACTGGGGCTGGTCGTAGGTCCATTCGATACCGGTGCGGCGGCCGGCATAGATCGCCTGCACCGGCAGGGCGACTTCCATGAAGCTGCCCGCGCGCGAGCTGGTGACACCGTCCAGGCCGACCGGGGTCTTGATGTAGCCAACGCGGATCTTGCCGAAGTCGCTGCCGAACAGCGCCTTGGTCTCCATCCGCACGAACACGTCCAGCCAGGTATGCGCCTCGAAGTCGAAATACACCATCGCGTCGTAGACGCCCTTCTTCTTCAAGGTGGCACCGAATTCGCGCCGGCGCATGCCGTTGTCGTCTTCGAGGCGGTCGTCACCCGAGAAATCGTTGGTGTCGTAGGCGAAGTTCAAGGTGCCGGCCAGTTCGGTGCCGTCGCTGAAGGTGTACTTGGTCGGCCAGTCGTCGAAGTTGGCGGCATTGGCCGCGGCCGGCAGGGCGCACAGGCCGAGAACGGAGGCGACCGCGGAGGCGAGCACGGCGAGGGGGCGGGTGGGCTTCATGATGAGATCTTCTCCAGGGGAATCGTCCGGCAGCGGGGCGGGTGGTAGCCGCGTCGCCATGCACGGAGCCTTTGCATAGCAATAACGGCCGGTCTGCCGGAATGTTGATTGTAGGGGCCGCCGACGTGACGATCCCGGCATCTAGTACCAATAGGCTATCCGCCCCCAGCGGCGTGCTGCGCTAAAAAGTCCCCGCAGGAGCGCCAACCGGCGCCTCCGTCCGCTGGAGTGCCCGAACATGCATGTCGTGACCGCCGGTCCCGCAACCCCGCCACCGCGCCTGCCGCTCTATCGGCAGCTGTATTTCCAGGTCGTCGTGGCCATCGTGCTCGGCGCGCTGCTGGGCCATTTCGAACCGGCGTTGGGCGCTTCGCTCAAGCCGCTGGGCGATGCCTTCATCAAGCTGGTGAAGATGATCATCACCCCAGTCATCTTCCTGACCATCGTCACCGGCATTGCCGGCATGAGCCAGCTGCGCACTGTCGGCCGGGTCTTCGCCAAGGCCATGGTGTACTTCCTGTTCTTCTCCACCCTGGCCCTGGTGGTCGGGTTGATCGTGGCCCACGTAGTGCAGCCCGGCGCGGGCATGAACGTCAATGTCGCCGATCTCGACCAGAGTGCGGTGCATAGCTATGTCGAGAAGTCGCACGACCTGACCCTGGTCGGCTTCCTCATGGACATCATCCCGACCACGCTGGTAAGCGCGTTCGTGGATGGCAACATTCTGCAGACCCTCTTCGTGGCGGTGTTGTTCGGCATCGCTCTGGCGATGGTGGGCGAGCGCGGCCGGCCGATCCAGGTATTCTTGGAGGCGTTGACCGCGCCGGTGTTCCGGCTGGTGCACATCCTCATGCGCGCAGCGCCGATCGGTGCGTTCGGCGCGATCGCCTTCACCATCGGCAAGTACGGCATCGAGGCGCTGGTCAACCTGGCCTGGCTGGTGGGCTCGTTCTACGTCAGCTCGTTGTTGTTCGTGCTGGTGATCCTGGGCCTGGTGGCGCGCTTGTGCGGGTTCTCGATCCTCAAGCTGATCCGCTACCTCAAGGCCGAGCTGCTGCTGGTGCTGGGGACGTCTTCCTCCGAATCGGCGTTGCCCTCGCTGATGGAAAAGATGGAGAAGGCCGGCTGCAGCAAGTCGGTGGTCGGCCTGGTGGTGCCCACCGGCTATTCGTTCAACCTGGACGGCACCAACATCTACATGACCCTGGCGGCGCTGTTCATCGCCCAGGCCACCAATACAGACCTCACCCTCGGCCACCAGATCACCCTGCTGCTGGTGGCCATGCTCAGCTCCAAGGGCGCGGCCGGCGTGACCGGCGCCGGCTTCATCACCCTGGCGGCGACGCTGTCGGTGGTGCCGGAGGTGCCGGTAGCCGGCATGGCGCTGATCCTGGGCGTGGACCGCTTCATGAGCGAGTGCCGCTCGCTGACCAATTTCGTCGGTAACGCGGTTGCCACGGTGGTGGTGTCGCGTTGGGAAGGCGCGCTGGACCAGGCGCAGTTGCAGCGCGCATTGGACCAGGGCGAAGACATCTACGCCGCGCCGCCGGCGCTGGCGGCCGCCTTCATCCCGGTGGACGACAAGAGCCCGGATTGAGCGGCCTTGCGGCTGGCCGCGCGCGCCTTGCGAGCGCGGTTACGCCGCAGCGCAACATGCCTGTAATGCCTGGGCGACAGCTGCGCGACAGCCAGCGCCCAGGCCCCCCGGGGTAGAATCTCCGCTCTCGCGCAGCCGCCAAAACAAAAATCTCGATGTCCAACGACGAGTTCAAGAACGCCGCCCTCGATTACCACCGCATGGCCCCGGCGGGCAAGATCAAGGTCATCGCGACCAAGCCGATGCTGACCCAGCGCGACTTGTCGCTGGCCTACTCGCCGGGCGTGGCCTTCGCCTGCCAGGCGATCGTCGAGGACCCCCGGCAGGCCAGCGAGCTGACCGCGCGCGGCAACCTGGTCGGGGTAATCTCCAACGGCACCGCGGTGCTGGGCCTGGGGAACATCGGCCCGCTTGCGGGTAAGCCCGTGATGGAAGGCAAGGGCGTGCTGTTCCAGAAGTTTGCCGGCATCGATGTGTTCGACATCGAGATCGACGAGCAGGACCCGGACAAGCTGGTCGAGATCATCGCCTCGCTGGAGCCGACCTTCGGCGGCATCAACCTGGAAGATATCAAGGCGCCGGAGTGCTTCATCGTCGAGCGCAAGCTGCGCGAGCGGATGAACATCCCGGTCTTCCACGATGACCAGCATGGCACCGCGATTATCGTCGGCGCCGCCGTGATCAACGCCATGGAGATCACCGGCAAGAACATCGGCGAGGTCAAGCTCGCCACCACCGGCATGGGCGCGGCCGGCATTTCCTGCGTGAACATGCTGGTGTCGCTGGGCCTGAAGCCGGAAAACATCCTGGCCTTCGACCGCGACGGCGTGCTGCATACCGGCCGCACCGACCTGGATCCGGAAAAGCTGCGCTACGCGCGCGATACCGACAAGCGCACCCTGGCCGAGATTGTCGAGGGCGCCGATATCTTCCTGGGGCTGTCGGCTGCCGGCATCCTGACGCCGGAGATGGTCGCCACGATGGCGCCGAACCCGGTGATCTTCGCGCTGGCCAATCCCAATCCGGAAATCATGCCGGATGCGGCGCGCGCGGTGCGCCCGGACGCGATCATCGGCACCGGCCGTTCGGACTTCCCGAACCAGATCAACAACGTCCTCTGCTTCCCATACCTGTTCCGTGGTGCGCTCGATGTCGGCTCGACCTCGATCAACGAGGAAATGAAGATCGCCTGCGTGCGCGCGATTGCCGCGTTGGCACGACGCGAGGCCTCCGACCTGGGCGCGGCCTATGGCGGCGAGACCCCGAGCTTCGGCCCGGACTACGTGATCCCGCGGCCGCTCGACCCGCGCCTGCTGGTGGAGCTGTCCTCGGCAGTTGCGCAGGCGGCGATGGATTCCGGCGTCGCCACCCGGCCGATCGCCGACATGGCCGCCTACCGCGACCAGCTGAGCCAGTTCGTGTACCGCACCAGCCTGATGATGAAGCCGGTGTACGACGCCGCGCGCGCCGACAAGCAGCGCGTGGTCTATGCCGAGGGCGAAGAGGAAGTGGTGCTGCGCGCGGTGCAGAACGTGATCGACGAGGGCCTGGCCCTGCCGATCCTGATCGGCCGCCCGGACGTGATCGAAAGCCGCATCCAGCGCATGGGCCTGCGCATGCAGGCCGGCACGGACTTCGAGATCACCAACATCCTCGACGATCCGCGCTTTAACGATTACTGGCAGTACTACCATCGCCTGACCGAGCGCCGCGGCGTTACCGTCAGCGCGGCCAAGGAACTGATGCGCTCGCGCCCCACGCTGATCGCCGCGGTGATGGTGGCGCGCGGTGAGGCCGATGCCATGCTGACCGGCGTGGTGGGGCGCTTCCACAAGAAGCTCGGCTATGTGCGCAGCGTGATCCCGCTGGAGCCGCGCGTCAGCTCGACCTCGGCGATGACCGGCGTCATCAACCAGCAGGGCGCGTTTTTCTTCGTCGATACGCACGTGCAGGAAGACCCGACGGCCGAGCAGATCGTCGAAGCGACGTTGCAGGCGGCCTACCGGCTCAAGCTGTTCGGTATCGAGCCGGCGATTGCGCTGTTGTCGCACTCCAATTTCGGCAGCCATGCTTCGCGCGATGCGTTGAAGATGCGCGAGGTGCGCGAGTTGCTGGTCAAGCGCAACCCCAAGCTCAATATCGATGGCGAGATGCAGGGCGATACGGCGTGGGACGAGGCGCTGCGGCAGAAGATCATGCCCAACAGCACGCTCAAGGGCCGCGCGAACCTGTTCGTGCTACCGAACCTGGAGGCAGCCAACATCGCCTACAACCTGGTGCGGGTATTTACCGATGGTGTGGCGATCGGGCCGATCCTGATGGGTATTTCCAAGCCGGTGCACATTCTTACGTCCAGTGCTACGTCGCGACGGGTGATGAATATGACGGCGATTGCGGCGGTGGATGCGCAGATTCGTAAGCAGATGGAGGCTGAGCGCGGCTGATTGTTCTGTTGTTCTGTATCTATCGGCGGCGTTCGGGGGCGGGATCCTTTCGGGACACGCCGTGAACCCATCCGTGGGGGCTAATCGACGACAACCATGTCGTCGATTGTCCCGAAAGGATCCCGCCCCCGAACACCCCACAGCAAGAGCAGGAGCAAGAGCAAGAGCCAGGGCTGAGTCCGCTAGGCGCGGCGGTGTCGCTGGGATTCGGCCATTTCCAGCAGGGCGCGCCGCATTGCGCTGTGGCAGCCTCGGAAGGCGCGCAGCATGCGTAGTTCTTTCGGGTCGTCCACCAGTTCGCCGGCCACTGCTGCCGGCAGTGTGTGGTCGATGGGTACGCCGCGGCCGGTGGCCAGCCATTCGTAGGACACGCCTGTGATCACGGCGATCGACAACATCCGCGAGCTCGCCGGCCAGACGCCACTCACGCGCTCCCAGTTGGCCACGGCGCTGCGCGTCACGCGCAGCCGCGACGCCAGTTCCGCTTGCGTAATGCCGGCGATTCGTCGCGCCGTGCGGATACGCGTTGCGATGTCACTTTCCATGCGCAGGGAAGATAGCGCTGCGCGAGGCGGAGTTGTGCACGGAATGTCGAATGTCAGCGATTCTTGCGCAACTTGATTGCTTTGTTGGCAATCATCCAAAAACGCTCGCGAAATCTGCAGATAGATAAGGAATGTCAACGTAGCTGACGTTCGCTCATGTGTTGGATTAATCCGCTTGAGCGCGTTCCGGACTTCTGTGATCTTGCATGCTCAGCAACGAGATCGAAACGTACACATCGCGACTGCGTGCGAGCACGCGATGAGATCCGGAAGGTGTCGCCGGAGCAGGTGTCCGCGTTGCGAATGCATTAGGAGTTTCGCTTAGCAGACGCACGGATGCGCGACGTAATCGTCAATAACGAGGAGTGGATATGAGAGAGCTGACGTTGGAAGAAATCGCGCAGGTATCGGGCGGGAATGTCCTTTGGGCCATGGAGGCGATAGGTGTCATCGATTTCGCGATGGATTTCGTCAAAGGTTTCAAGGAGGGCTACGCAACCGCGGAGCCGCGCGTTCTGTGAGTCAGGCTGGAAAGGAGGGGGGCGTGGAGGAGATAGGCCAAATGCGAGATCTCACCGACGTGGAAATCGCGCAGGTATCCGGTGCGGGCGTCGGCGAGACGTTGGGCAGGTGGTATGGCGAGGCGTACGCTTGGTATGAAGCGAACATTGCCGCCATCCATCAGGGACAACTCTCGAAGTCTCGTCCGTGATCAGTCATCCGGGGCCTTCGGGCCCCGAACCTTTCATGTCGAGCCTGTGGTCCGTGCTGGAGGCGCTCAAGTCCAGGGGAGGCGTCGTCTACACGACGATCTGCCTGGCCACGATTGTTGTGGTCGCCCTGCCACTGACCATCATGTCCATCCCCGTCGGTGTCAGCCGCGATCAGGCAATGGTGCAGTGGGTAGTCGTCGGCTTCCTGTTGCCGGTGCTCGAGACCTGGTTGCTGCAAGACTGCCTTCAGGAAGTGCTGTGCCGACGTGGCATGGGACAACGTTGGCGCGTCGGAATTTCCTGGGCAGCGTTCGCAGTGCTGCACGTATCCAGCATGCCGAAGCTGCTACTGGTCGGCGGGGTGCAGGGTTTCCTATATGCCGCCACCTATGCCGTCTGGCGACCAGAGGGGCGTGGCCGCGCATTCGCCGCTGTCCTCTACTTGCACCTGCTGGCCAACAACCTGTTGCTGTGGATGCCGATGCTGCTGCTCGCGGATCCGGAAGTCCAGGCGGGATCGTTTTAGGATCACCGCGATCCGTTCCAGACCGATCGACGATGGTTCTTGTGCGACCTGTCTCAATGGCATGAGATTTATGCCGCGATATTGCGCTTGTTGCAGTCAATCGATTGCCTTCGTTGTTGCGATTGCCCAGGCTTGCCCCCGGTCAAACGCCGGGACACGTTTTTCGCTTCGTCCATGCGTTGATGGCCTATTGCTATTTACTGAAAGTCGTATGGAGAGAATGCAATGCGTGAACTTACCCTCGAAGAAATCCAGGCCGTGAGCGGCGGTTTCTGCTGCTGCAGTGACTACTACGCAGCCTGCTGTGCCCCGTGCGGGCCGGCGCGATCGCCATGGTGGTGGTGAAACTGAAGCGGTTTGCACTGTTCCTGTGCTGAAAGCCGTTGTGCACAAGGGACGCCGCCGCAGGGCGGCGTCCTTTCTAGTTGCTTGCACGCCATGGACGTTTTTTTATGAGTGATGAGTTGTTCCGCA
>DATCVI010000051.1:0-8584 GCA_036566925.1 Stenotrophomonas sp. | reverse complement strand
GCGTCTTCGTAGCGGCCGGCCAGCCACAGGTGCTGCAACAGTGCCGGCGATTGCTGCAGGACCTGCGGGTCCTGCCAGTTGCTGCCCAGGACCACCGAGGCGACCTCGACCTCCTCGGCGAAATCGAGCAGGCGCATCGTGACGTAGGCCAGCAGGCGGCTGCTGCCGCCCAGGCGCGCGGCATCGGCGGCGCGTAAAGCGTGTTGATGCGCCTGGCGATAGTGGCCAGCCTCTTCGGAAAAGCGGGATAGTCGCAGCAGGGCGGGAATGTGTTGGGCGTGCAGCGCGACGATGCTGGCATAGGCCTCGCGCGCGGCGCCCAGATCGCCCTGGCGCTCATGGGCCTGGCCGTCGCGCCAGAGTTGATCGAGCTGGGCTTGTGGGTCGAGCTTTGCTTGCATGGGTGATTCCGATATCCGCCCCGGAAAAAACGGCCGCCTTGCGGCGGCCGTCGGAGCAAGAGAGCTACAAGTGCTTCTTCTTGTGGATGCAGCGGTGGATCAGAAGTCGTACTGAACCATGAAGCGGAACGAACGCGGCGCCTGGGTGCTGCGATAGGTGCCGAAGGTCGCCAACGGCGCGCCGGTGGTGCCGTCTTCGGCCACCTCGGAGACCGCCGTGACCTTCTGCTGGTCGAACACGTTGAACACGTCCATCTTCAGCTGCAGGCCCGGGGCCCACTTCGGGAAGTACGCGATGTTCAGGTCCAGCGAGTTGGTCCACGGCAGGCGGCCATACGTGCCACGCGGATACGGCTGCGACGGACCATCGGCGCCACCGGCTTCGGTGGTACCGCAGCGGAAGAACGACGAGCCGTACGGGTGGATGCCGTCGTGGTACGGGTAGAGCACGCCCAGGCAGTTCTGCGGACGGCCCGACTGCACCAGGATGTTGGCACCCAGCGACCATTCGTCGGTGAACTGGTAGTTGCCGAAGATCTTGATGCTGTGGCGGCGATCGTTCGGCAGGTAGCCGTACGAGTCGACCATCAGTTCCTTGTAGTCGAAGTCCTGGGTGACGCTGGTGTCGCCCTGGCCGATATCCGACTTCACGCCGCCTTCGGTGTTGCCCTTGTTCCAGGACATGGTCCACGAGGCCTGGAAGAAGAACTTGTCCCAGCTGCCGTCCCAGAACAGTTCCAGCGCCTTGTACTCGCGCTTGGCCTTGGGCGACAACAGCTCGGAGGGGATGGTGTACTCGGTGAGCACGCCATTGCCCTCGACGTCGGTCAGGAACACCGAGTCTTCGCCGGGGTTGAACATGCGGCAGTACGGGAAGCCGGCGTTGGGGATGTTCGGGCTCAGGCCGTCGGCCACCGCCGCGTCGTAGATCGGCAAGTAGTCGCAGTTGTCGTCGATGGCGGCCTTGAGCTCGCGGTAGATGCCGCGCGCGCCGATCGCCTGGTGGTCGGTGATCTGGGCCTGGAAGCCGAGGATGTACTCGTCCTGGTACATCGGGTCGAGGTTGGTCGCGGCAATCGTCGCCGGGTTCTTCGGTTCGCCGAATTCACCGTTGATGTAGGTCAGGCCGCCGCGCGGGGTCAGGCCAGTCGGTGCACCGGTCACCGGGTCATAGCCGGTGTAGAGATAGTTCTGGCGGGTGTACAGCGAGGCGCTGGCGCCGCGCACGGCCACGCTCGGGGTGAGCGGCAGGGCGTAGCGGCCGGCGTTGCCGTAGATCTTCAGCGTGGAGTCGCCGAGCACGTCCCAGCTGAAGCCCAGGCGCGGGCCGAACTGGTTGTCGATCTTGACGTACTGCTGGCCTTCGCCGTTGTAGTTCTCGAAGGTATCCCAACGCGCGCCGACGTAGGCCAGGAACGTGTCGGTGATGCTCCAGCTGTCTTCGACATACATCGCCCACTGCTTCAGCTTGACCGTCGAACCCTGGGTGGTGATCTGCTCGCGGACGATGTCGAACTCATCACCCGTGTTGGGCAGGAGATCGGGGCCGTTGTTGGTCGAGTAACGCCAGTACCGGCCGCCTTCGATCGAGGTGCCGGCGATGGACTCGTAGTCGTCACGGTCGTAGCCGAAGCGCACCAGGTGATCGCCCAGCGACCATTCGAAGTCCAGGCGGAACTGATCGCGCTCATCCTTGGAGTCGGCGCGGTCGATCGAGTCGTTGGTGATATTGCACGAGGTGGTGATCTCGCCGCCGGTGAGGAGCTGGCGGTAGGTCGGACGGATGTCGAGCACGCGCGGGCAGCCGGTGGCCGGCACGTTGAGGTCGCCGCTGTAGCTCACGTCCAGGCCGGTCGCGGTGACCGCGCCGTCCTTGCGCTTGAACTCGCCGTGGCCATACAACGCCGACATGGTGAAGTTGTCGGTGAAGTAGCCGGTGTACTTGCCGATGTAGTTCTCGCCACCATTTTCCTGCTTGCGGGTACCGATGTAGTTGCCGTCGGCATCGTAAGTCTTGGTGTCGATCTTCGAGGTGTCGCTGAAGGAGGTGAACTCCAGCTTGTTGCTGTCGTTGATGTTCCAGTCGACCTTGACCAACCAGGTCGGGCGCTTGGTGCTTTCATCGCCGGCCTTGTCGCCGAACGGGGTGGCGGCCACGCCGCGGTCGGTATCGCCGTACGAAACCAGGCCGTAGGCGAACAGCTTGTCCTGGATCAACGCGCCCGACGCCCAGGCCGAGGTGATCAGCTGGTTGGTATCGACGTCGGAGTTGTCCTGCGCCAGCGTGCCGACATCATCGGGCGCCAGCGGATTGCGATAGTAGTAATTGACCGTATCGGCGTTCAGCGCGCGCGGCGTGTAGAACACGTTGCCGCCGGCATGGAACTCATTGGTACCGCGCTTGGTGATCTGGTTAATCACGCCGCCCGTGGAGCGGCCAAACTCGGCGCCGTAGCCGCCGGTCTTGACCTGCTGCTCGGCCACCGCTTCGAACGGGATCTGCGAGAAGTTGAGGTTGCGGAACGAGTTGGTGACGTTGAAGCCGTTGACGTAGTACTGGTTCTCGGCGACGGACGAGCCGCCAAACGAAGCCAGGTTGCCGAACGTGGCATCGCCGCGCACCGTGCCCGGTGCCAGCAGCGCGACCGAGGTCGCATCGCGCGCCACCGGGATCTTGGCGATCTGCTCGGCCGTGAGAATCGTGGTCGATTCCACCGAGGACACGTCGATCGGGTTGACCGCCGAGGTCGCGCGGACCTGCACGGTATCCAGGGTTGCCGCATCGCCGCGGCCGGCGCCGAAGTTCACCGAGGTGCCGGTGCCGACGTTGACGTTGACGCCCTCGCGGGTTGTGCTGGTGCCGTCGGAGCCGGTGTAGGTGACGTTGTAGCTGCCGGTCGGCAGGGCCGAGAAGCGGTAGGCGCCGTCATTGCCGACGGTGATGGAGCGCGAGAAGCCGGTGGCCGGGTTCTGGATCTGCACCGTAGAACCGGCGCCCGCCTGGCCGAAGATCGCACCGGCGGTATTGGACTGCGCGTACAGGGTGGGACTGAAGCAGATGCCGAGGGCGAGGCTGAGCGCAGAGCGCTGCAGGGCCCGTTTGGTTCGTTGATTGACTGCCACTAGCTCTCTCTCCTGAGTAGGGTTCATCGGTATGTCGCATACAAGACCCGGAGGTCATGCATGAATGGCGACATTCAGAATCTACTCAGGTTTAAGGCCCGCGTCACGGAAATTTCATGCTTTCGGCACAAATGTGACTTGGGTGGTAATTTTTGCAACTGATGGCAGATGGCGCGTCGTGCGGCCAAGATCGGCTAACGTCGGCAAACGGGCGGCCATACGTGGGCGGATTGAGCCGTCTGGCGCCGTAACGGTGGCCGCGCGCGGGCGCGGCCACCTTGCAAGGTCATTGCGACAGCGAAAATGCCACCGGCACCAGCCCGATCGCCTCGACGGCGCGGCCGTCCTGCAGCGCCGGACGGAAGCGCCAGCGCCGCAAGACCTGTTCGCGGGCGGCCTGGTCAAGCACCCGGAAGCCACTGCTGCGAGCAATCTCCACGGCGACCGGCAGGCCGTTCGCATCGACCCGGACCTGCAACAGCACGGTGCCCTGGCGCCTGTCCATCAACGCGGCGCGGGGGTAGGGCGGCGGCGGTGCGTTGAGATATTGCAGGCTGGCGCCGACCACGGGGTTTGCGATCTCGGGCATGCCGGTGTCCGCCGGCTCGGCGGTGGCGGCCGCTTCGGCGGCAGGCTCGGCCACCGTTGCGCTTTCAGCCGTAGCGACGGGCAGCGTGAGCGGGGTGGCCCGCGCGGGATGCGGGATGGCGGGTGTCGGCGGTTGCGGTCGCGGCTGGGTGATCGGCACCGGGACCGGCGGTTGCGGCACGCTGATCGGCATTTGCCAGCGCGGGGCCGGCGCTTGGGGTGGCGCCGGTACGCCGCGATTGCTGAGCGGGATCAACAACAGCAGCAACGCCAACAAGTGCAGGGCGATGGCCGTGCTCAGGGCGAGGATGCGCGAAGGGTCGAAGCGGAAGGCAAAGGGCGAATACTGCGTGCGAACCATGATCCACCTCCTCAAAAGGAACTGCGGAAAGGAACTGCACAGATGTCCCGGCCTCTGCCGGGACAACGCCTGCCTTGTGATATTCGACTTGGATGCGAGGAACTGGATAGCCGTCGCGCCAGCGTCGTTTCGCTGGCGTTTGGCAAACGTCCTTACCTGGCCAGCTCGAAGGTGACATCCAGGTTCACCGACAAGGTCGTCTCACCCGGCGCCACCGGCGTATCCATCGCCGCGCTCTGCGCCCGTGCCGACATCATCATCACCGGCCGCACGCCGCCGCCGCGGCCTTCGGAAATGCTGACGATCCGCCGCACCTTCAGGCCCAGCGCCTTGGCATAGGTCTCCGCCCGCACCTGCGCCTTCTTCAGTGCCGCCAGCCGGGCTTCGTCATACACCGGCTCGGGCTGGTCGATCTCGAAGGAAGGCCCGTTGATCTGGTTGGCACCCTGCGCGGCCAGGGTGTCGAGCACCTTGCCCAGGCGCGAGATGTCGCGGACCTTGAGGCTGACGGTGTTGCTGGCCTGGTAGCCGGTGATCTTCGGCGCCTCGCCTTCCTTGTACTGGTACTGGGGGCTGAGATTGATGCCGCTGGTCTGCACGTCGCGCTCGGCGATGCCGGCCTGCTTGATCGCCGCGATCACCTTGTTCATCTGCTCGGCGTTCTGGCGCATGGCGGCGTTGCCGTCGACGGCCTGGGTAACGACGCCGGCCGACAAGGTGGCCACGTCCGGCGCGCGCCGGGCCTCTGCATCGGCCGACACATTGAGGATCGTGGCATCGGATGGAATCGAATAGGCGGGCGTGTTCTGGGCCTGGGCGGTCATGGCAATGGCCAGCGGGCTGAGGGAGAGGGCGAGCAGGAGGGGTTTGAGGCGAGTGCGCATTCGACGTTCCTTGAGGATGGGCGCGGCCAGACTGATTTCGCCACGATGAACCGCCTGTGAGTCGGCGTGCCGGGTGCGCATCGGCGCGTTCGTGCAGGGCCGCAGGTTATGCTTTGCCGATGCTCTGGCTTGCTTCCCGCTCCCCCCGCCGCCTCGAACTCCTGCAACGCCTCGCCGTCCCCTTCCAGGTCCTGGACCTGGAGGTGCCCGAAGTGCGTGGCGCGGGCGAAGCCGCCCTGGACTACGTGCGCAGGGTGGCGATGGACAAGGCGTTGGCGGGCCTGGCCGCGGTGCGGGAAACCGATCCGCAGGCACAAGTCCTGGGCGCCGACACCGAAGTGGTGCTGGACGAGCGCGTGTTCGGCAAGCCGGCCGATGCCATCGACGCCGCCGCCATGCTGCGCGCGCTGTCCGGACGCGAACACGAGGTCATCACGGTGGTCGCGCTGGCCCAGGCCGGGCAGCCGCCACGCCAGGAGACTGCGCGTTCGCGCGTGCACTTCGCTCCGCTGGACGAGGCGACGATTGCCGCCTACGTCGCCAGCGGCGAGCCGATGGGCAAGGCCGGGGCCTATGCGATCCAGGGCCGCGCCGAAACTTTTGTCCAGCACCTGGCCGGCAGTTACTCCGGGGTGATGGGTCTGCCGCTCTACCACACCGCGCGATTGCTCAACCCCACTGGAGCGCCCTGATGTCCGAAGAGATCCTGGTCAATGTGACGCCGCGCGAGACCCGCGTGGCGGTGATCGAAAACGGCATGCTGCAGGAGCTGCACATCGAGCGTGGCTGGCGCCGCGGGGTGGTCGGCAACATCTATAAGGGCAAGGTGCAGCGGGTGATGCCGGGGATGCAGGCGGCCTTCGTCGAGGTTGGCCTGGAAAGGGCGGCCTTCCTGCATGCCAACGACGTGGTGCGCGCGGCCTCGCCGGCGCTGGTCGAATCGGCCGAGCCGCCGCTCACGCCTGCCACCGCGGTGCCGATCGTCGAGCTGCTGCGCGACGGCCAGGACGTAGTGGTGCAGGTGGTCAAGGACCCAATCGGCAGCAAGGGCGCGCGCCTGACCACGCAGATCAGCATTCCTTCGCGCTACCTGGTGCTGCTGCCGCAGTCCAAGGTGGTCGGGGTCTCGGCGCGGATCGAGGACGAGGCCGAGCGTGCGCGCCTGAAGGGCATCGTCACCGAGCTGGCGGCGAGTCATGGCGGCTACGGCTACATCATCCGCACCAATGCCGAAGGCCAGCCGGCCGAAGCGTTGGCCGAAGACATCGCCTACCTGTCGCGGGTATGGAACGTGGTCGAGCGCCGCGGCCGCGAATCGCCCACCTGCAGCATCATCTACGAAGACCTGAGCCTGCCGCTGCGTTCGGTGCGCGACCTCATCCGCAAGGACGTGGACAAGGTCAAGGTCGATTCCAACGAGACCTTCGCCCAATTGCAGGCGTTCGTCGCCAAGTACATGCCGGTGCTGGCCGAGCGCATCGAGCTGTACGCGGGCGACCGGCCGATCTTCGATTTGTACGGCGTCGAGGACGAGATCGGCCGCGCGCTGGAGAAGCAGGTGCCGCTGAAGTCCGGCGGCTACCTGGTGATCGACCAGACCGAGGCGATGACCACCATCGACGTCAACACCGGCTCGTTCGTCGGCCAGCGCAACCTCGAAGAGACGGTGTACCGCACCAACCTGGAAGCGGCGCAATCGGTGGCGCGGCAGCTGCGCCTGCGCAATCTCGGCGGCATCATCATCATCGACTTCATCGACATGGACGACCCCGAGCACCGCCGCCAGGTCCTGCGGACGCTGGAGAAGTCGCTGGCGCGCGACCACGCCAAGACCACGGTCTACGACTTCTCGCCCCTGGGGTTGGTGGAAATGACGCGCAAGCGCACCGTCGAGAGCCTGGAGCGGCAGCTGTCCGAACCGTGCCCGGAGTGCGGTGGGCGCGGCAGCATCAAGACCACCGAAACGGTGACCTACGAAATCTTCCGCGAAATCACCCGCGCCGTGCGCCAGTTCGAGGCGGCGCGGCTGCTGGTGATCGCCTCGTCCAAGGTGGTGGCGCGCATCACCGACGAGGAGTCGACCGCGGTGGCCGAGCTGGAGGAATTCCTCGGCAAGACCATCAGCTTCCAGTCCGACGACCAGTACCTGCAGGAGCAGTTCGACGTGGTGCTGTTGTGAATGGCGGCTACGGCGACCGGACTGATCGCGCAGCAGGTAGGAGCGGGGCGGCGTTGCCCCTGAGTTCGGCCACGGGCTGGCATGCTGTGCGCTCGCCCTTGTCCCGAGCGCCCGTGCCCGGTTGCTGATGCCCACACCGCTGCGCCGCCGTCTTCGCCTCACCCGTCGCTACACCAGTTATGCACTGGCGTTGGGCGTGGTCGTGGTCGCGCTGGTGGTCGGCGCGCTGAGCCAGGTGCTGCCGTTGGTACAGCGGCAACCGCAGCAGGTCGAAGCCTGGCTCAGTTCCCGCGCCGGCCAACCGGTGCACTTCGATGCGATGCGCACCGAATGGACCCGCCGCGGCCCGCTGCTGCGGCTACAGGGCCTGCGCATCGGCGCGCGCGACGGCGTACGCGTGGGCGAGGCCGAAGTGCTGGTAGCGATGTACTCCGGCCTGCTGCCCGGCCGCTCGCTGACCGAATTGCGCCTGCGCAACCTTGCCTTGACCCTGCTGCGCGCCGAGGACGGCAGCTGGTCGGTGCAGGGCCTGCCGACGACCGGCCATGGCGACCCCTTGGATGCGCTGCGCCGGCTGGGCGAACTGCAGGTGGTCGGCGGCCAGTTGCAGGTGCACGCGCCCGGCCTGGGCGTGAATACCACGCTGCCGCGCATCGACCTGCGCCTGCGCGTCAACGGCGGGCGCCTGCGTGCGGGCGGCCGCGCCTGGATCGATACCTCGCGTGCGCCGGTGACCGCAGTAGTCGACTTCGACCGCAGCAGCGGCGATGGCACCGCCTACGCCGCCGCTGCGCCGGCCGAGCTCGGTGCCTGGTCGCCGCTGCTCAAGGCCGCCGGAGTACAACTGGCCGCCGCCGAGGGTCGCGCCCAGGCCTGGGCCGACCTGCGCGCGCATCGCATCGTCGCGGTCACTACCCAGGCCGACCTGGGCCAAGTGCGCTTGCGCGGCATCGGCGGGGCCAGCAGCGCAGCCGCGGTGCCGATGGTTGCCTGGGACCGCCTGCAGGCCAACGTGCGTTGGCGCAGCACGGCCGAAGGCTGGCGTCTC
>DATCVI010000050.1:0-16828 GCA_036566925.1 Stenotrophomonas sp. | reverse complement strand
AACGGCAGCGGCAGGTTGGCCAGCGCGGCTTCCTCGCGCCAGGCGTTGATGCCCGGCAATGCGGCCGCGGCATCGCTGGCCTGCCATTGCAGCCACGGCAGGCCGGCGGCGAAGTGGACCGCATGCTGGCCGGTGCCACTGCCCAGTTCGAGCACATGGCGGCGGTCACCGAAGTACTGCCGCAGCACGGCCAGGATCGGCTCCTGGTTGCGGTCGCAGGCGGGCGAATGTGGCTTCATCGCCAGAGCATAGACCGAGCGGCCTTCACCTAGCGTCGGCTGGAGGATTGCGATGGTGCGGCCATGCCCCAAGCCGAGGAACGCGCGTGGAACACTTGAGCTAGGATCTTTTCGTGCTGCTGCGCGTAGCCGCCGCGATGGCACTGGGTGGGGTGCTCGGGATCGAGCGCGAGATGGGCCGGCACGCCGCAGGGCTGCGCACGCACATGATGATCGCCGGTGCCGCCGCGTTGATCGTGGGGCTCGGCGACAGCATCGCCGAACATTTCCAGCAGGAGCGCTACCGCGACCTGCTGCAGGTAGACCCGGTGCGCCTGATCGAAGCGGTGGTGGCCAGCGTCGGCTTCGTCGCCGCCGGCACCATCCTGCGTGGGCGCCGCGAAGACCAGGTCAGCGGGCTGACGACAGCCTGCTCGCTGATCATGGCCGCGGCGATCGGCATTGCCGCCGGCATTGGCCGCTATGCCATTGCCGCGGGGGTGTCGTTGATGTGCGTGGTGGTGTTGGCGTTGTTCCGGCGCTTCGAGCGCCGCGACGCCTAGCGGGCATGCGAGCTTAAGCAAAGAACCCTGCAAGCCCTTGGAATAGATCCTTCAACTCGTTTCTCTGGCTCCAGACAAACCAGCACACGAGGAACGCGAGGGTCCGGTCGACCTCGCGCTTTTTCAGCCTGATGAGATAGCTGGCGCCACTGCGGCGTATCAAGGTTCTACTTCGTGACATGTCGAGCGCTTCCGGCAAACTGCGTTGATCACGATTGATAGCGAGCATGTCGTAGCCGGTCAACGCGAATTCGGTGTGCATCGTGCTTGCGCACCGCAACACGCGGCCATGGCATGCTGCGCCATCATTGCCTGCTGGTCGCGCCTCAGACCCAACCGATGAGCCCGGACATCCGCCAACAATTCCACATTGCCGCTGCGCCCGAAGTGGTGGCCAGCGCGCTCACCCAGCCCACGCATCTGGCGCGCTGGTGGACGCGCGAGGTCGAGGGCCGCGACGGGCATTTGCGCCTGGATTGGAGCGGGCATGGCTGGGTGGTGGAGCTGGACGTGCTGCACGAGCCCGAGCGGCGGCGCGTGGTGTGGCATTGCACGCGTTCGAACCTGCTCGATAGCGAAGCCTGGAAGGGCTCGTCGATGTGCTTCAGCCTCCAGCCCACCGCCAGCGGCACGCGGATCGAGTTTAGCCACGAGGACTATCCGGATTCGCCCTGCCAACCCATGTGCGAGCGCGGCTGGGCGTTCTTTCTGGGCACCAGCCTCAAGCGCTATCTGGAGACCGGCCAGGGCATGCCCTATCCGGACATGCCCGCGATCTAGCCGGGCGCCGCGCCGCTTGCGGCATCCCACTGCGCCAGCGCCTGCGCCAGGTCTTCGGCGCTGCGGGGACGCACTACCCGCGCAACTTCCTCACCGTCGCGCAGCAGCACCAGCGTTGGCCACAGTTTGACCCGGTAGGCGCGACCCAGCGGACGGCCCTTGCCGTCCTCGATCTTGAGATGGCTCGCGTCTTCGCGTTCCTGAAGCACTTGCGCCATGGCTGGCTGCGCGGCCTGGCAATGGCCGCACCAGGGCGCGCCGAACTCCAGCGCGACCCGGCCGCGCAGCGCGGCGACGTCGCTTGGTGCGGGCTCGGTGGCCAGATAGTCGGTTGCGAACGCCACCCGGTGTCCTCAGCGCAGTGCGCGCTGGATATCGGCCAGCGGCGCGTTGGTCAGGTCCTTGGCCATGTCGCCCAGCAAACGTGCCTGGGTTTCCTTGTGCAGCAGCGGACGCAACCGGCCGAGCGTGGTCGGGTCGGCCACCAGCAGCAGGTGCGCGTAGCGATTCTGCAGCGCGCCTTCGTTGAGCTGCTCGGCCAGCTGCTTGGCGAAGGTGGCCTCGTCCAGCTGCGCTTCGCTCATGTCCTTGGGCACGCGGCCGGCGGGCCCCTCGTCGTCCACGTTCTGTACGTCCAGCAGTTGCTGCTGGTGCAGTTGCAGGTCACCACTGCTGCCGACGTTGGTGAACACCCGGGCCGAGCCGCCGTCGGCCACCACCACTACGGTGCCTTCTGGAATGGGCTGGGTCATCTTGGCTTCTCCTGCTTGGGGGATACACAGCCTGCCGCCATGGGCGTGAGCACCGCGTCCGCACTTCGATGGCTGCGCGCGTCAGGATCCTGAATTTCGCCCGCTCGTAACGCAGTCTCACGGCTTGAGACAATGGACGACTTAGATGCACTTTTTGGGGAAGCTCCACGCCATGGCCTATGCGCTAGCACCACGCACCGAGGACGCCGAGCGCGCGCTCGCCACACTCGACGGTGCCCCTGCGCGCGACGGCGCGTTGTTGACCGCGCGCCTGGCGCGCCGCTACCACGACCGCATTACCGGCAGCTTCACGATTCCCGGCCGCGAAGGCCGTTACGCGCCGCTGCCCGCGGACCTGCCACCGGCGCTTGCGGCCGCGTTGCGCAGCCGCGGAATCGAACAGCTCTACAGCCACCAGGCCGAAGCCTGGGATGCCACCGCGCGTGGCGAGCATGTGGCCGTGGTGACCCCCACCGCCAGCGGCAAGTCGCTGTGCTACACGCTGCCGGTGGTCGCCGCGGCAATGACCCGCCGCGCCAAGGCGCTGTACTTGTTCCCGACCAAGGCGCTGGCGCAGGACCAGGTCGCCGAGCTGCTGGAGCTCAACCGCGCCGGCGACCTCGGGGTCAAAGCCTTCACCTTCGATGGCGACACCCCGGGCGACGCACGCCAGGCGATCCGCCTGCACGGCGACATCGTCGTCTCCAACCCGGACATGCTGCACCAGGGCATCCTGCCGCATCACACCAAGTGGGCGCAGTTCTTCGAGAACCTGCAGTACGTGGTGATCGACGAGGTGCATACCTATCGCGGTGTGTTCGGCAGCCACGTCACCAACGTGCTGCGGCGGCTCAAGCGCATCTGCGCGTTCTACGGCGCGCAGCCGCAGTTCATCCTGTGCTCGGCGACCATCGGCAACCCGCAGGCGCATGCCGAGGCACTGATCGAGGATCGCGTGCATCCGGTTACCGAATCGGGCGCGCCGACCGGCGACAAGCACGTGCTGTTGTGGAACCCGCCGGTGGTCAACCCCGACCTCGGCCTGCGCGCCTCGGCACGCTCGCAGAGCAACCGCATCGCCCGCATCGCGATCAAGTCCGGCCTGAAGACGCTGGTATTTGCGCAGAGCCGGCTGATGGTCGAGGTGCTCACCAAGTACCTCAAGGACATCTTCGATCACGACCCGCGCAAGCCCCCGCGCATCCGCGCCTATCGCGGCGGCTACCTGCCGACCGAGCGGCGCGAGGTCGAGAAGGCGATGCGCGCCGGGCAGATCGACGGCATCGTCAGTACCTCGGCGCTCGAACTGGGCGTGGATATTGGTGCGCTCGACGTGGTCGTGCTCAATGGCTACCCCGGCAGCGTGGCCGCGACGTGGCAGCGCTTCGGTCGCGCCGGCCGCCGCCAACAGCCGGCGCTTGGCATTTTGGTAGCGAGCTCGCAACCGCTGGACCAGTACGTGGTGCGGCATCCGGATTTCTTCGCCGATGCTTCGCCCGAGCACGCGCGCATCGCCCCGGACCAGACCCTGATCCTGTTCGACCACATCCGCTGCGCCGCCTTCGAATTGCCGTTCAATGCCGGCGAGCCGTTCGGCCCGGTGGATCCGCTGGTGTTCCTGGAAGCGCTGGCCGAGAGCGGCGTCATCCACCAGGAAGGCGAGCGCTGGGAATGGATCGCCGACAGCTACCCGGCCAACGCGGTGAGCCTGCGCTCGGTGGCCGACGGCAATTTCGTGGTGGTCGATCGCAGCGACGGCAAGCAGCAGATCATCGCCGAGGTGGATTACTCGGCAGCGGCGCTGACGCTGTACGAAGGCGCGATCCACATGGTGCAGAGCACGCCCTACCAGGTCGAGCGCCTGGACTGGGAAGGCCGCAAGGCCTACGTCACCCGCACCCATGTCGACTACTACACCGACAGCATCGACTACACCAAGCTCAAGGTGCTGGACCGCTTCGATGGCGGCCCCGCCGGGCGCGGCGACTGCCACCACGGCGAAGTACACGTGGTGCGGCGCGTTGCCGGCTACAAGAAGATTCGCTACTACACCCACGAGAACATCGGCTACGGGCCGGTCAACCTGCCCGACCAGGAGCTGCACACCACTTCGGTGTGGTGGCAGTTGCCGCAGGCCACGCTGGGCAAGGCCTTCACCTCGCGCCAGGACGCACTGGACGGCTTCCTCGGCGCCGCCTACGCCCTGCATGTGGTCGCCACGGTGGCGGTGATGGCCGATGCACGCGATCTGCAGAAGGCGGTGGGCAATGGCGATGGCGCGTGGTTCGCGGTGGCCGACCAGAGCGGTCGCGGCCAGCTGCGCGGGGCCGATGGCGCCGAGGGCCACGTCGAGTTGCAACAGCAGTTCGTGCCGACGGTCTACCTGTACGACAACTTCCCCGGCGGCGTGGGCTTGAGCGAACCGCTGTGGCAGCGCCAGGCTGAACTGGTGGCGCGCGCGGGCGAGCTGGTCCATCGCTGCGATTGCCGCGCCGGTTGCCCGGCTTGTGTGGGCCCGGTGCTGGCGGCGCAGGAACAGGGCGAGGGCGAGACGCCGAAGACCCTGGCGCTGCGCGTACTGGCGCTGCTGGCCCAACTGGATAACGGTCACGCCAGCGACGGCGGTGAACTTGCGCAGGCTGGGGATGTGGCGGCATGGGCGTAAGCGCCGACAAACTGCGCCTGCTGCGACAGCAGGCGGGGCAGACGCTGCCGTCCGCGCCCGTCGCAGCGCCGCCGCCGGCCACTGAGCCGGTGTTCGCGTGGATCGAACGCGAGGTCCGGCACAAGGCGATGACGGAAATCGCAGCGCCCATGCCCCAGGTGCCATCACCGGTCGCGCCCAAGCGCGGCACCGATATCGATGCCCTGCGGCGCCTGATCGGCCTGCGCGAGCGCGCGGTGACCGCGCCCTCGTTGCCCGCCAAGCGCCCCGCCTCGCGCGACCGCCACTTGCCGGGCGAGCAGATTGCGCCCGGCCTGCATCTGGTCGAAGCCTTCCTGCCGCAGAAGATCCCCCGCACCGCCTTGTCGCTGGCCTTCGCCCGGCGCGAAGATGCCGTCGCCCCGGGCGACCTGCTGTTCTTCGACACCGAGACCACCGGCCTGGCCGGCGGTACCGGCACGCGCGCCTTCATGGTCGGCGCCGCCGACTGGCATTGCGATCCGCAGCAGGGCGAGGGCCTGCGTATCCGCCAACTGCTGATGGCGACGATGGCCGCCGAAGGCGCGATGCTCGATACCTTCGCCAGCTGGCTACGGCCTTCCACCGTGCTGTCCAGCTACAACGGTCGCTGCTACGACGCGCCGTTGCTCAAGACGCGCTACCGGCTTGCGCGCCGGGGCGATCCCTTGTCCGCGCTCGATCATGTGGACCTGCTGTTCCCGACGCGGCGGCGTTACCGCGGCACCTGGGAGAACTGCCGGCTGGCGACGATCGAGCGGCAACTGCTGCGGATCTTGCGCGAAGACGACCTGCCCGGCTCGCAAGCGCCGGCGGCGTGGCTGCATTACCTGCGCGGCGGCGATGCGGTGGACCTGCGGCGGGTGCTGGCGCACAACCACCAGGACGTGGTGACGCTGGCGCAGCTGATGTTGCGGTTGGTGGAGGCCCACGAAGAAGAGGGGGCGGCAGCGCCGCTCACGGCGGCCTCCTAAGCTGCCGCCGGCGTGGCCATGCCGATGTCGGTCTGGATTCCCCACGGTGCGAAGGCGGCTTCGAAATCGGCCAGCGTCAACAGCCCCATGCACGCGCTCGCACCCACTGGCAGCGCGTGGCCACTGGCCAGCCGACGCGCCAGCAACACCGCCGCCAGGCAGGGGATTTCGGGGCCGTGCAAGGCCGGCGCGGTGAGGTCCCATCGCACCACCCGACGCTGCTGCCCGCGTTGACCGCGCAACTCGATCGTCATGCCGCCCAACTCGCTGCCGAAGCGGTCGAAGCGGCGCCCGACACGTGCAAACAACGGCGCCAACTCAGCCATCGGCACCGGTACGCCCCACTGACGCAGGGTCGCTATCGCCGCCAGCGCGCGCGATAGCAGCGGCAGTTCCAACGCGGCGCGGAAGCTTACGCTGCGCACGCCGGGATAGCGTTCGACCAACAGATCGTGGTCGGGCACATCGCAGGGCGAGGCCAGCCGCGGCCGCAGGTGCGGGAAACTGACCCACCGTGGCCTGCGCCAACCCACGGTCTCCTGCCAACGTCCGTCGCGCCAGCACCGGAACGGCACCCCGCAGTACGACAGCACCGCGCGTACCGTAGCCAACCCCAGCGGCGTACGCTGCGCGGGGGCGATGACGATGTCGATCTCGTGCAATCGCTCGAAGCGACCACGCAGTGCATCGACCACCGCGCTGGAAATCGCCGGCAGCGTGCTGGCGCCGGTGAGTGCGGCGCGGTTCGCAGCGCGCGCGGCGGCATCGATACGGGCGGGGAACTCGCGCACGAAATCGCGGCCATCGGCCAGGTCGATGTAGTGCGCACCCGCGCGCAGGCAGGCTTCGGCAACCTCGTAGCCCTGGCCCTGGAAGGGACCGGCGGTATGGATCACCAGCGCCGGCCGCCAGCGCGAAAGCTCAGCGACCAGCTCGGGAGACGTGCTATCGAGATCGGCGTATTGCAACCACGCTTGTTGCGGCAGATCGGCAAACATCGCCGGACCCTGCCGGCTGGCCGAGCGGCCGGCGACGATCACTTCGACGTTGCCGTCGGCCGCCAGCGCGCGCACGATGCGCGCGCCGAAGTGCCCGTAGCCGCCAAGCACCAATATCCTGCAAGCCTGCCGTGCTTCCTGCATGCGTCCCCCGCGTCGATAGCGGGATTATCACCGCATGCGGCGCCGGGTATCAGCCGTGTGGCCCGCCCATCACCGGCAGGATCGCGCCACTGATGTAGCTGGCCGTGACCGGCGAGGCCAGGAACACATAGGCCGGCGAGAGCTCCTCGGGCTGCGCGGGGCGGCCCATGTCGCTGTCCTTGCCGAAGTCGGCCACTTTGTCCGCGGGCTTGTCGGCGGGGTTCAACGGCGTCCACACCGGCCCTGGCGCGACCGCGTTGACGCGTATGCCGCGTGGCTGCAACTGGGCGGCCAGCGACAGCGTAAAGGCATGGATGGCGCCCTTGGTGGCCGAATAGTCCAGCAGCGCCTTGCTACCGAACAAGCCTGTTTCCGAGCCGCTGTTGATGATGCACGAGCCCTCGCGCAGGTGCGGCACCACCGCGCGCGTCATGTGGAAGTAGCCGCCGATGTTGGTCATCAGGGTTTCGGTGAGGTGCTCGTCGGTGAGGTCTTCGATCGCCTCGGTATGCAGCTGGAAGGCGGCGTTGTTCACCAGGATGTCGATGCCACCGAACGTCTCCACGGTCTCGGCGACGGCGGCGTCGCAAAACGCGCTGTCGCGGACATCGCCGGAGATCAGCAGGCAGTGGCGGCCTTCGGCCTCGACCGCCTCGCAGGTGGTTTGCGCGTCCTGGTGCTCGTTGAGATAGAGCACCGCCACGTCGGCGCCTTCGCGCGCGAACAAGATCGCCACCGCGCGGCCGATGCCGGAATCGCCGCCGGTCACGATCGCCGTCATGCCCTCGAGCTTGCCGCTGCCGCGGTAATCCGGCGCGAGATAGCGCGGTTCCATCGCCAGGTCGTGCTCATTGCCGGGCTTGCGCAGGTGCTGCTTGGGCAATGGGTTCTCCGGCTGGCGGCGGGAGCCGGCCTGGGCCGCTTTCTTGGCGGCCTTCTTGGCCGGCTTGGCGGCGTCCTTGCGATCGACCTGCGCCTGCAACGCGCGTTGCCGGCGTGCGGTGGCCTCGGCGGCGGCCGGTCGGCTGGCTCGCGCCGTCGGTTTGGCCGAGGCCGATTTCGCCGGTGACTTGGTTGCCTTCTTCGCGGCGGGGTTCTTTGTGGCGGGGTTCTTTGTGGCGGTCTTCTTCGAGGCGGTCTTGCGTGTGGCCATGGGGTCCTCGGGGTATCGATGGTCAGGCGCGGTCGGCCACGCCCTCGACACCGGCGTGGCGCGCGCAATTGGCGCAGCAATAGATCTTGCCGCCGGCCTCGACGCCGTGGCCGATGATCCGGCACTGGCAGTGGGCGCAACTGGGGGCGAAAGCGTGGATGGCGCACTCGAACGAGTCGAAGGTGCCGCGGCGGCCGCCCTGTTCCAGGGTAAAGGCCTTGTCGTAGTCGTTGCCGCAAACGTCGCAGGTGGGCATCGCGAGGCTCCGGGTAGCGGGCGTCCGACGATGCCTCGGCGAAGGCTCAGAGAAAGTGATGGGATCGCACGCTGCCTTCATGCCGCGCATACGGCGCAGCGATCACGCTGGCGGGCAACACCTTCAAGGAGCTGCCTGCATGAACCGTCCTGGCCACCGTCTCGTAGTGGGGCTGCTGCCCTGCGCCCTCCTTGCCTTGTCGGCCTGTGCGCCGGTCCAGGTGATCGCGGTGCAGCCTATCGATGGCGTCATCTCCGGCCAGTGCCACACCGACATGGTGCGCGGCGCGGTGGGCCTGGCGGCGTCGGCGCAGACGGTGGAGCGCGCGCGGGTGGACAGCGATAGCTTGAATGTCCAGGTGGTACAGGGCCAGCGCGCCACCAGCGGGGCGACCAGCAGCGGCCAGGCCGACCCGGCACAAGGCGCCGAGCAGAGCGGCGGCGACCGCCTCACCGTCGAGCGCGGGCCGACCAACAACATCACCGCTATTTATTGCGGCTGAGGCCTTTCTTGGCCGGGGCCGCACGGCTGGGGCCGGCGGCCTTGCGTGCACGCGCCGGCTTGCGGCTGGCCGCGTGCGCCCGGGCCAGGAACCGCAGCGCGAACTGCTCCCATTGGCGCGGCCCGCGCACGGAGTCCGGCACGCGCAGGTTGTCCTCGCGCCAGGCCGCGAATACGCAAGGGTCGATATAGGCCTTGCGGCAGACTGCCGGGGTATTGCGCAGGGTCGCCGCCACTTCGGCCAGCACCTGCTTTTGCAGCTGCGCCAGCGCACGCTCGCTGCGCTGTTCCGGCAGCGGTAGCCGGCCCAGTCGTTGCAGCGCCTCCAGGGTACCGCCCCAGGTGCGGAAGTCCTTGGCGGTGAACTCGGCGCCCATGGCTTCGCGCAAGTAGGCATTGACCTCGCCCGAGCCGACCGGCTGCAGTTGCCCGTCGTCGTCGCGATATTGGAACAAGGCCTGCCCGGGCAGCTGGCGGCAGGCCCGCACCAGTTTGGCCAGGCGCTTGTCGTCGATGATGACCTCATGCTCCAGGCCACTCTTGCCCCGGAACTTCAGCTGCGCGCGGCCGCCGCCGAGGAAGGCGATGTGGTGGTTGCGCAGCGTGGTGAGGCCGTAGGACCGGTTGCTGCGCGCGTATTCTTCGTTGCCCACCCGCACCAGGGTGTCGGCCATCAGCGCGACCACGATCGCCAGGACCTTCTCGCGCGGAAAGCCCGAGCGCGCCAGGTCGCTGCGCAGACGCCGGCGCAGACGCGGCAGGGCTTTGCCGAAGGCGACCAGCCGCTCGAACTTGCCGTCGCCGCGTACCTGGGCCCAGTCCGGGTGGTAGCGGTATTGCTTGCGGCGGCGCGCGTCGCGACCGGTCGCTTGCAGGTGGCCGTGCGGCAGCGGGCAGATCCACACCTCGGTATAGGCCGGCGGGATCGCCAGCGAACGGATGCGCTGCAGGGTCTGCGGGTCGCGCACGGGGTGGCCGTCGGCATCGCGATAGGTGAAGCCCTTGCCGGCCCGGCGCCGCTGGATGCCTGGCGCCTGGTCGTTGACGTGGACCAGCCCGGCCTGGCGGGCAATGGCGTGGTTGGGATCGAGGGGGAGTTTGCGTGGCACCGGTCGATATTCACCAACGCTGCGCCGAGAAGGCGTCAACGGCCGATGTTCGCCGAGTGAGGGCCAGGCGCCGGGGACTGCTTTGTGCGTGGCATTGTGCTTATTCTTGGCTGACCCATTCAGACCGGAGGTCTCCGATGCAACCCATGGTCCCCTCGCCCCTGTGGCGCACCCCCCTGAAGCTGATGCTGGCCGCCTCGGTCCTGGCGCTTGCCGCGTGCAACTCGCCGCAACCCGACGAGCAGGAGGCAGTCACCGCACAGGCGCAGCAAGCCGCCTCCGATGCCGCCACGCCAAGCCCGGACACCGCACCCGAGCCGCCGCCCATCGGTAAGTGCGATGCCAGCCAGTTGCAGTCACTGATCGGACAACCGCTGACCGATGCGCTGTCCGCCCAGGCCCGCGAAGAAGCCAAGGCCAGCGAAGTGCGCGTACTCGAGCCTGGCCAGGTGGTCACCATGGAATTCAACGGCGAGCGCCTGAATCTGGAAGTGGACGACAAGCGCGTGGTGACCTCGGTGCGCTGCGGCTGAGCGGCTGTGCGGCGACGCACTGCGCGTCGCCGCAGACCCTGTGGCGCAAGCGTTTTGGCGCCTTCTCGTTGCATCTGTAACGGTGAGTTGCGGCACCGCAACAAGTGTGATTTAGTCGATCGTCCGGTGACCTCGACTGCGCTGCTTGGGCTAGAGCGGGGACTGTTGTCGCCGCTTCCCGGATCGCAACGAGGCATGCATGGCCCCCCGCACTCGCCAAGGGCTTGAACAACCCGGTCTCTACGACGCGCGTGACGAACGCGACGCCTGTGGCTTCGGCATGATCGCGCAGCTGGACGACCAGCCTTCTCGCGCGCTGGTCGATACCGCCATTGCCGCGCTTTCGCGCATGACCCACCGCGGCGGTGTCGCCGCCGATGGGCTCACCGGCGATGGCTGCGGCCTGCTGATTCGCAAACCTGATCCTTTCCTGCGCGCGCTAGCGCGCGAGGCCGGCATCGCCATCGGCCCGCGCTACGCCGCCGGCGTGGTGTTCTTGCCGCACGATGCAGAAGCGGCCGCACGCTGCCGCCAGGCCTTCGAGCAGGAATTGCAGCGCGTGGACGTGGCCCCGCGCGGCTGGCGCGTGGTGCCGACCGACGACAGCGTCTGCGGCCAACTTGCGCGCGATACGCTGCCGCGGATCGAACAGATCTTCGTCGATGCCGGTGCCGGCCAGGACGAGGACGCCTTTGCACTGGCGCTGTTCCTGGCCCGCCGCCGCGCCGAACAAGTCCTGCGCGATGAAGACGACTTCTACGTCGTGACCCTCTCGCCCAATGCCATCAGCTACAAGGGGATGGTGCTGCCGGACAAGCTGTCCACCTTCTATCCGGATCTGCAGCGCAGCGACCTGGCTTCGAGCGCAATTGTTTTCCACCAGCGCTTTTCCACCAACACGATGCCGCGCTGGCCGCTGGCGCATCCGTTCCGCCTGCTCGCCCACAACGGCGAGATCAACACCATCGAGGGCAACCGGCGCTGGGCGCAGGCGCGCAGCAAGGTATGGAAGACGCCGCGCTTCGATATCGCCGAGTTCGACCCGGTGATCTCGATGAAGGGCTCGGACTCGCAGAGCCTGGACAACATGCTGGAGCTGCTGATCGCCGGCGGCATGGACCTGCTGCAGGCGCTGCGCATCCTGGTGCCGCCGGCGACCCAGTCGCTGGAGTTCAAGGACGCCGACCTGGCCGCCTTCTACGAATTCCACGGCCTCAACACCGAACCGTGGGACGGCCCGGCCGGCATCGTCGCCTGCGACGGCCGCTATGCCGCCGCCATGCTCGACCGCAACGGCCTGCGCCCGGCGCGCTGGATGCTGACGTCGGACCGCCATTTCCTGGTCGCCTCCGAGGCCGGCGTGTGGGAGCTGCCGGCCGAACGCATCACCCGCAAGGGCAAGCTCGGCCCGGGCGAGATGATGGCCATCGACCTCAAGCGCGGCGATCTGCTCGACTCCGACGCCATCGACCGCATCAATCGTGCGCGTGCGCCGTACAAGCAATGGCTGCACCAGGGCGTGACCTACCTGCAGACCGAGTTGATCGACCCTTCGCTGGTCGAGGAGCCGTTCTCCGAGCAGACCCTGCGCAGCTATCACAAGCTGTTCCAGCTCAGCACCGAAGAGGTCGAGCAGGTACTGCGCCCGCTCGCCGAGACCGAGCAGGAAGCCACCGGCTCGATGGGCGACGACACCCCGATGGCGGTGCTGAGCCAGTTCACCCGGCCGCTGTACGACTACTTCCGCCAGGCATTCGCGCAAGTCACCAACCCACCGATCGACCCGCTGCGCGAGAGCTGCGTGATGTCGCTGACCACCCAGCTCGGCAAGGAGACCAACGTCTTCCACGCCGGTCCGGAAACGGTCAACCACGTCATCCTCAATTCGCCGGTGCTGAGCCAGCGCAAGTTGCGGCAGTTGCTGAAGATGCCGCAGTACGTCGACCGCAACCGCCTGATCGACCTGTCCTACTCGGTCGAGGAAGGCCTGAAGGCCGGCATCGAGCGCATCTGCCGCGAAACCGAACAGGCCGCGCGCGAAGGCGCCGTCATGCTGTTGCTGAGCGACCGCTATCCGGTCGCCGACAGGCCGATGGTGCATGCGCTGATGGCCACCGGCGCGGTTCACCACCATCTGTCGCGGCTGGGCCTGCGCTGCGACGTCAACCTGATCATCGAGACCGGTACCGCGCGCGACCCGCACCACATGGCCTGCCTGCTCGGCTTCGGTGCCACTGCGGTTTATCCGTACCTGGCTTACCAGACCCTGTTCGACCTGGGCCGCCGCGGCATCCTGGTGCTGAAGAAGGGCGGCGAGCAGTCGCAGATCGGCCGCAGCTATCGCAAGGGCGTCTACAAGGGGCTGTCGAAGATCATCTCGAAGATGGGCATCTGCACCATCGCCAGCTATCGCGGTGCGCAGCTGTTCGAGATCGTCGGCCTGGACCCGGACGTGGTCGAACTGTGTTTCCCCGAGACCGCCTCGCGCATCGGCGGCGTCGACCTGGCGCGGCTGGATCACGAAGCGCGCGACCTCGCCGCGCGGGCCTGGAACGACCTGCTCAAGCCGGAAGTCGGCGGCCTGCTGAAGTACGTGCACGGCGGCGAGTACCACATGTACAACCCGGACGTGGTGTTGACCCTGCAGCGCGCCACCCGCACCGGTGCCAGCGAAGACTGGCAGCGCTACATGGATGCGGTGCATTCGCGCCCGCCTTCGGCACTGCGCGACTTGTTGCAGCTCAAGCGTGCCGATGCGCCGACACCTCTCGATGAAGTGGCGCCGGCAGAAGATGTACTGCGCCGTTTCGACACCGCCGCGATCAGCCTGGGCGCGCTTTCACCCGAGGCGCATGAAGCCCTGGCCATCGCGATGAATCGCCTGGGCGGGCGCAGCAATTCGGGCGAGGGTGGCGAAGACCCGGCGCGTTATGGCACCGAGAAGCGTTCGAAGATCAAGCAGGTGGCCTCGGGCCGCTTTGGCGTCACGCCCGAATACCTGGTCAATGCCGAAGTGCTGCAGATCAAGGTCGCGCAGGGCGCCAAGCCCGGCGAAGGCGGCCAGTTGCCCGGGCACAAGGTCAACGAGCTGATCGCCCGGCTGCGCTATGCCAAGCCCGGCATCGGCCTGATCTCGCCGCCGCCGCACCACGACATCTATTCGATCGAAGACCTTGCCCAGCTGATCTATGACCTCAAGCAGGTCAATCCCGATGCGCTGGTCTCGGTGAAGCTGGTCTCGCATGCCGGCGTGGGCACGATTGCCGCTGGCGTGGTCAAGGCCGGCGCCGACCTGATCACCGTGTCCGGCCACGATGGCGGCACCGGTGCCTCGCCGGTCAGCTCGATCCGCTATGCCGGCGTGCCCTGGGAGCTGGGCGTGGCCGAGTCGCACCAGGCGCTGGTCGGCAACGACCTGCGCGCGCGCACCTTGTTGCAGACCGATGGCGGCCTGAAGACCGGCCTGGACGTGGTCAAGGCGGCGTTGCTGGGCGCGGACAGCTTCGGCTTCGGCACCGCGCCGATGATCGTGCTCGGCTGCAAGTACCTGCGCATCTGCCACCTCAACAACTGCGCCACCGGCGTGGCCACCCAGGACGAGCGCCTGCGTGCCAACTACTTCACCGGCCTGCCCGAGCGCGTGGAGAACTTCTTCCGCCTGCTGGCCGAGGAAGTGCGGCAGTGGTTGTCCTACCTGGGCGTGCGCTCGCTGGACGAGATCGTCGGCCGCACCGACCTGCTGGAACAGCTCGAGGTTGCGCCGCGCGAGGGCGTGCGCGTGGACCTGTCGCGCCTGCTCAAGCCGGCGCAGTACGAAGGCAGCCATTGCGCGGCCCAGCGCCTGTATGAGTCGCCCGACTCGCTGGCCACGCAGATGGACGGCCTGCTGGCCAAGGCGATTGCCGAGAAGACCGGCGGCGACCACCGCTTCCTGATCCACAACACCGACCGCTCGATCGGCGCGCGCCTGTCCGGCGCGATCGCCCGCGTCCACGGCAACCACGGCATGGAAGATGCGCCGTTGAACCTGCGCTTCCGTGGCACCGCCGGGCAGAGCTTCGGGGCGTTCAACGCCGGTGGCCTGCAGATGGAGCTGGAAGGCGAGGCCAACGACTACGTCGGCAAGGGCATGGCCGGCGGCCGGCTGGTGATCCGGCCGCCGCGCGGTGCGCGCTTTGAAGCGCGCAGCACGCCGATCCTCGGCAACACCTGCCTGTACGGCGCTACCGGCGGCGAGCTGTTCGCCGCCGGGCGTGCCGGCGAGCGCTTCGGGGTGCGCAACTCCGGCGCGTTGGCGGTGATCGAAGGTGCCGGCGACCATTGCTGCGAATACATGACCGACGGTGTGGTGCTGGTACTGGGCAAGGTCGGGCTGAATTTCGGCGCCGGCTTCACCGGTGGGCTGGCCTATGTGCTGGACGTGGAGCGCGATTTCGTCGACCGGTACAACCACGAACTGATCGACATCCATCGCATTTCGGCCGAAGGCTTCGAGAACCATCGCCAGCACCTGCACAAGCTGATCAGCCGCCACCGCGAACTGACCGGCAGCATCTGGGCGCAGCAGATCCTCGACGAGTTCCGCGACTACGTCGGCAAGTTCTGGCTGGTGAAGCCGAAGGCGGCCAGTATCGAATCGCTGACCGAATCGCTGCGGCGAGCGGCCTGACGCAGGAACAGTGGAATCCCTATGAGCCGCAAGCAAGTTTTCCAATTCCTCGATCTCCCGCGCACGATGCCGCAGCGCATTCCGGTGGAACTGCGCACGTCCGGCGATTGGGGCGAGCTCTACGGCAAGTTCGACAAGGCCGACGCCCAATACCAGTCCGGCCGCTGCCTGGATTGCGGCAATCCGTATTGCAGCTGGAAGTGCCCGGTGCATAACGCCATTCCACAGTGGCTGCAGTTGGTGCAGGAGAACCGCATCGAAGAGGCCGCCGCGCTGTGCCATTCGACCAACCCGCTGCCGGAAGTGTGTGGCCGCGTGTGTCCGCAGGACCGGTTGTGCGAAGGCAGCTGCACGCTGGAGGAATTCGGCGCGGTCACCATTGGCGCGGTCGAAAAGTACATCGTCGATACCGCCTTCGCGGCCGGTTGGCGCCCGGACCTGGGCGATGTGCGCGCCAGCGGCAAGCGCGTGGCAATTGTCGGCGCCGGCCCGGCTGGCCTGTCCTGTGCCGACCGCCTGGCGCGCGCCGGCGTGCATCCGGTGGTGTTCGACCGCTATGAACAGATCGGCGGGTTGCTGCAATTCGGCATTCCCAGTTTCAAGCTCGACAAGAGCGTGATCAGCAAGCGCCGCGAGATTCTCGAAGGCATGGGCGTGGAGTTCCGCCTGGGCGTGGAGATTGGCCGCGATATCGCCGCCGAGCAGTTGCTGAGCGAATTCGATGCGGTGTTCCTCGGCACCGGCGCGTACCGCTATACCGATGGCGGCCTGCCGGGCCAGGACCTGAAGAACGTGCTGCCGGCTTTGCCGTTCCTGGTGCAGAACAGCCGCATCGTGGGTGGCAATGATCCGTGGGGCCGGCCGATTGCCGGCTGGGAAGACACGCTCGCCCTGCCCGATCTCAACGGCAAGCGCGTGGTGGTGCTCGGCGGTGGCGATACCGGCATGGACTGCGTACGCAGCGCGGTGCGCCTGGGCGCGGCCAAGGTCACCTGCGCCTATCGCCGCGACGAGGCCAACATGCCCGGTTCGGCGCGCGAAGTGGCCAATGCGCGCGAAGAAGGCGTGCGCTTCCTGTTCAACCGCCAGCCGCTGTCGATCGAGGCCGGTGCCGACGACGAAGCCATCGGCGTAACCGTGGTGGAGACCGTGCTCAGCGAGCCGGACGCGCGCGGCCGCCGCAACGCGGTGCCGGTGGAGGGTAGTGAGTCGCTGCTGGAAGCCGACGTGGTGATCATCGCCTTCGGTTTCTCGCCCGATCTGCCGGAGTGGTTGTCGGCGCAAGGCGTGCAGGCCAGCGAAAACGGACGCATCCTGGTCGGCGGCACGCAGCTGCCGTACCAGACCGCCAACCCCAAGGTCTACGCCGGCGGCGATGTGGTGCGCGGTGCCGACCTGGTGGTGACGGCGGTGGCCGAAGGCCGCGATGCGGCTGCGAGCATCGTGCAGTGGCTGGGGGTCGAAGCGCTGCCGCGCAATAGCGTGGCGGCGTAAT
>DATCVI010000049.1:0-2251 GCA_036566925.1 Stenotrophomonas sp. | reverse complement strand
GCCCTGCGCCGTTTGCAACGTGGTCAGCACCGGTTGCGAAGCCAGGTCGTAGTCCCACAGGTCGTGATGCACCAGCTGCTGCGCCCAGACCCGGCGCCCACTGTGCAGGTCGAGCGCGACCAGGGAGTTGGCGTCGCGGTTGTCGCCGCGGCGCTCGCCGCCGAAATAGTCGGGGCTGGCCGAACCGGTCGGCACGTAGACGCGGCCGAGCGCGGCATCGACCGACAGCGGCGCCCACGCGTTGGCCGCACCGACGCTGGCTGCCTGCGCCGGATCCCAGCCTTGCGTCGCAGCCAGGGCAGGATCGCGCGGCACCGGATCCCAGCGCCATAGCTCGCGCCCGCTGCGCACGTCGTAGCCGCGCACCACGCCTTGCTCCAACGCGCTGGCGCGGTTGTCGCCAATCGAGCTGCCGACCACGAGCACACCGTCGGCGATGGCCGGTGGCGAGGTCACTGCGTAGTTCTGCCAGCGGTCCTGCGGTGCCGAGTGGATGTCGATACCGGTACGCAGGTCGATCTGCCCTGCTTCACCAAAGCCCGCGCAAGGCTTGCCGTCGGCGGCGTCGAGTGCGATCACCCGCGCATCCAGGGTGCCGTAGACGATGCGCTCGCGGCAGGCGGCGCCCGCCGCTGCCTGCGGGTCGCGCCAGAAGCTGACGCCGCGCGAGGCCGGATCGCTGTACTGGTGGTCGCGTGCCACCTTGGCATCGTGCGACCAGAGCTCGCGCCCGCTGGCGGCATCCAGGGCGAAGGCGATGCCGGTGCCGGTGTTGAGATACATACGCCCGCCGATAACGAGCGGGTTGGCTTCGAAACGTCGCCGCTCCGGGTCCGGCAGACCAGCGCCGAGTTCACCGGTACGAAACGACCAGGCGATGCGCAGGCGGTCGACATTGGCCGGGGTGATCTGCGCCAGCGCCGAATACTGGCCGCCACCGGGTGCGCCGCCGTACTGCGCCCAGTCGGCGGCGGGCCCCTGCGCGACGGCAGCGACGGTGCTATCGGCCGAGGCAATCGCCCAGGCCCCTAGCGCGGTTGTCGCGCCGGCCAGCCCTATGAAAATGAGTCGTGCGCGAATCTTCCGGTGCATCGCCTGCCCCTCAGCTGGTGTGGCCGAAGTCTGGGCGCTGCGGGCCTGGCGGGGAGCCGTGATGTGACGAACGGCGGGCCAGCAGGTACGAAATGCGACCGGGTTGGGCTGGCGAATGCCCGGCCGGAGGATCGGCAGGCACCAAGGCCGTGCTTACGCCAGCCGTTCGAGCACCTCGGCCAACTCCGGCGCCAGCGGCGCGTTCAGCACATAGGGCGTCTTGCCGCCATCCAGGGCGAACTCCAGCGAGGCCGCGTGCAGGAACAACCGGCGCAAGCCGGCCTGGTCGCGCAGGCGCTTGTTGACCTCCGGGTCGCCGTACTTGTCGTCGCCGGCGACCGGGTGGCCCAGGTGCTGGGCATGGACGCGAATCTGGTGGGTGCGGCCGGTCTCGATCCGCACCTCGCAGTAGGAATGGCCGCCGCGTCGCTCCAGCACCCGGAAGTGGCTCAGCGAGGGCTTGCCGTCGGCATGCACCTGGACGTGGCGCTCGCCGCCCTGGCGCAGGCCGATATGCAGCGGCGCGTCCACGCTCATCAGCCCGTCGGGCATGCGCCCGACCAGCAGGGTCAGATAGCGCTTGGCGATGCCCCGCCCTTCCTCGCTGTCGCCTTCGCGCATCAGGGCCTGCATCTCGGTCAGGGCCGAGCGCTTCTTGGCGATGATCAGCAGGCCCGAGGTATCGCGGTCGAGCCGGTGCACCAGTTCCAGGGTCTGGCCCGGACGCAGCGCGCGCAAGGTTTCGATCGCCCCGAAGCTGATGCCGCTGCCGCCATGGCTGGCCACGCCCGACGGCTTGTTCAGGGCCAGCAGGCGCGCATCCTCGAACACGATGGCCGCTTCCAGCCGGGCCATGTAGGCAGCCGGCGGCATGGCCTTCTCGCCCTCCTCGGCCACCCGCAGCGGCGGCACGCGGACCTCGTCGCCCGGTTCGAGCTTGCGCTCGGCCTTGGCGCGGCCGCCGTTGACCCGCACCTGGCCACTGCGCACCAATTTGTAGACCAGGCTGCGCGGCGCGCCCTTGAGGTGGCCGAGCAGGAAGTTATCCAGGCGCTGGCCGGCGCGGTCTTCGGGCACCGCCAGGGTCCGGGCCGGCGATGCGGCCGGAGCCGCTGCCGGACGGGCTTGCGCCTCCACCACGTCCGGGCGCGCGGCTGCC
>DATCVI010000048.1:0-4034 GCA_036566925.1 Stenotrophomonas sp. | reverse complement strand
ACGACAGCCTCAGCCTGGAAGACGAATTCGAAGCCTTGCTCGACCAACTGCATGGCGACGAGGCCCCCGGCACACGCCCTTCGGCCGCGCCCGCGGCCCCCGCCCGCCCGGCACCTGCACCCAAGGCAGTCGCAGCCGCACCGGCCAAGCCGGCGACCGAAGTCGAACAAACCGTGCGCGTGGATACCAAGCGCCTGGACGCGATCGTCAACCTGATCGGCGAACTGGTGCTCTCGCGCAACCGCCTCAAGACCTTGCGTGCGCGCCTGCGCGACGAAGAACTCGACCGCGCCGTCAGCACCCTGGACATCGCCACCGCGCGCCTGCAATCGGCGGTGATGCGCACGCGCATGCAGCCGGTCGGCAAGGTGTTCTCGCGCTTTCCCAAGGTCGCGCGCGACGTGGCCCGCTCGCTGCAGAAAGAAGTCGAGCTGGAGCTAATCGGCGCTGAAACCGAACTGGACCGCAACCTGGTCGAAGCCCTGGCCGACCCCTTGGTGCACCTGGTGCGCAACGCCATCGACCACGGCGTCGAGACCCCGGCGTTACGCGAGGCGACCGGCAAGCCGCGCAGTGGCCATGTGCGGTTGTCCGCGCAGCAGGAAGGCGACTACGTCAGTATCGAAGTGCAGGACGACGGCGCCGGCATCGACCCCGAGCGCTTGCGCGAAAAGGCCCGCGAAAAGGGCCTGATCGACATTGAAGCCGCCGCGCGCCTGAGCACCGACGAATGCCTGCACCTGATCTTCCTGCCGGGCTTCTCGACCAAGGCAGAAGTGACCGACATTTCCGGCCGCGGCGTCGGCATGGATGTGGTGCAATCGCGCATCCGCGAACTCAGCGGCACCATCCAGATCCAATCCGAACTCGGCCGCGGCAGCCGCTTCATGATCCGCGTGCCGCTGACCTTGGCGATCCTGCCGACCTTGCTGGTACAGGCGGGCGAGCACGTCTACGCCCTGCCCCTGGCGCGCGTGGTCGAAGTGCTGCATGCACCGCAGACTTCGCTGGGCTGGTTTGATGGACGGGCCGTGCTGGATCGGCGCTCGCATACGTTGCCATTGATCGACCTGCGGCGTTGGCTCGGGGTCGAGCCGGAGCCGGCGACGTTGTTGACCGTGGTGCTGTTGCAGGCCGGCGAGGCGCGCTTCGGGCTGGTGGTGGACCAGGTGCGTGGGCGCGAGGAAGTGGTGATCAAGCCGCTACCGAAGACCTTGCGCGGCCTGCCCGGCTATGCCGGTGCGACGCTGATCGGCGATGGGCGGATGGCGTTGATTCTGGATGTGGATGGGTTGCGGGCTACGGATTGAGAGTTCGAGAGCGCTCCCTGTAGAACGGGAACGTAGATACCCACTTCCCGGTGGCGAGCCCCCACGCCACCGCCCCACCAACTACTGCAGCGCCCCACTGACCCCAACGTAACCCCCGGCCCCGTGGCGATTTCCCGACACGCCGCCTTCAATGCTCCAACGGCCACTATTGGCTGTACGCCGCAGCGATACCCCAAGCACGGCCTGATCGCGATAGCCGCCGACACCAGCGTAGTACGTTGTTTTGCCCGGCATCAGCGGCGCTTGCTTCAGCCCCATCGAGGCGGCCACACCCGCTTCCATGTCGCGGCGCAGCTCATGTACGCGCTGGTCGAGCGCCCACATTTCGTTGCCGAACGAATCGAGCCTCGCATCGATATACGCCTGCGACCGGCTTACTGCTTGATCCACACCGGATCGCAACTGGTGCACATTGACTGCATCGGTATCGACGCCACCGGCGGCGACGTGGCTGATCGTACGCTCCTGGCCGGCGCGGCCCACGGCCACGGTGCCGGTGCGTTCGGCCACCGAACCCGCACCGATAGCCACGCTGTTATCGGCCTCGGCTCGTGCGTCGCTGCCCATCGCCACGCTGCGCGCACCGCTGGCGACCGCCGCCGGACCGGCCGCCACGCGCCCCTCCATCTCGGCATTCGCCTCGACGATGCCGCGCGAGGTGGCGGCAAGGGACACCCGCGCGTCGTCCGCGTCGCCGCTGTTGCTGCGGGCCGCCCTCTCCTGCGACGTCGAGGTAGCGCCGTTGAAGAGCCGGTCTACCTGCCTGGTGAGGTGGCTCACCTGTGACGCCACTGCGGTCACTTCCTGGTGGGTTGCGTTGAGTTGGCTGCCATTGACCGCGTCGGTGCTGCTGCCATCCAGTCGACCCGCGGCCAGGTGCGTGAGCGTGCGCTCCGCCCCTGCACTGCCGATGCTGACCGTACTAGCTGGCGTGCCGCCGGCGAATCGATAGGCCTTGCCCGCAATCATGGCCGAATGGGTGGCGACGGCGGGTGCGGTGCTCGACCCCGCGCCCAACGCCACTGCGCCGAAGTGCAGCGCGTTTGCACCACGGCCCAGCGCAATCGCATCGGTAGCGCTGGAAGCGGCACCGTTGCCAGCAGCTATGGCGCTGATGCCCGAAGCGACGGCCCGGTTGCCCAAGGCCGCGGCGTATTGCGCGCGGGCCTCACTGTAGCTACCGACCACAAGCGCACGCTCGGCCTGGGCCTTGCTGCTGACGCCAAGGGCGACCGAGCGTGCGGCATGGGCGAAGCTTTCATGTCCGAACGCCGTGGCGCGGGGGCCGACCGCTTCGGCAAACGATCCCGCGGCGGAAGCCCCAACACCTTCGGCCTTGGCCTTATAGCCGAGGCTGCTGGCCCACTCACCCTTGGCAAGCGCTTCGGGGCCGATCGCCACGGCCTGGCTGCCGGTGGCAACACCGCCGTCCAGCGTTCCGGCGGCGGCAGGATTGATACAACACGCCAGGGCCAGGCACAACGTGCTGGCCCCGGCGGCGAAAGTAAAACATTGCATGGCATCGCTCTCTTTCGATTGAAGGAGCGACAGTGTCGAGAGCCGGACTTGGCCGCAGAATGCGAAAAATCGCGACGTTTTTTGCTTCAGCGTCCAAGCACCCCGCTGATGCCGATATACCCACCCACGCCCAGGCGATTGCCTGACACACCACCCTCCAGGCTCCAGCGGCCGTTGTCGGCGGTGCGCCGCAAAGACACGCCCAACGCGGCCTGGCTGCGATAGCCACCGACACCGGCGTAATAGGTTGTGCGACCAGAAACGGCCGGCGCCTGCTTCAAGCCCATCGCCGCGGCGATGCCCGCTTCGGTGTTGCGCTCGAGCGTGTCCACGCGTTCGCCCAGCTGCCAGACATCGTTATGCACCGGCGCGATCCGGCTGTCGGTGTAGGCATTGGCGCTATCCAGGGTGCGTCGGGTCGTGTCCTGGAGTTGCGCCAGGTTGACCGCGTCGGTGCCGCGCACGCCCGGGGCAACATTGCGCAGCGACACCGGCGCATCGCGGCCGAGGGCCACCGCGGTGTAGTCGACATCATCTCCGTTGCGGTCGTAGTGCACGGCGCTATCGCGCAGCTTGCCGAGCTGGCGCACGGTGGCGGCATCGGAAGGCGCGGTGCCGTCGGCGACATGGCTGATGCTGCGTTCGCGTCCTGCGGCCCCTACGGCGACCGTATCTGCACGCTCGGCCATGGCACCGGCGCCCAGCGCCACACTGTTCTCGCCGAGCGCACGGGCGGCGTGACCCAGCGCGGTGGATTGCGCGCCGCTGGCGAGCGCTGCGGCACCGCCGGCAGTGGACTGCTTACCGCTGGCCTGCGCGCCGGTGGTGTTGTCCTGGCTAACCCGAAAGACCCCGTCGGCGCCGCGCCGCAACTGGCTCACGTCGGCATCCACCCGCGCCAGGCCCCGATCGGTGTGGGCGATGGAGCTGGCCACGCCCTGGTCGGTGTAGCGCTTGCCTTCTGCAGCGGCTACGTCGGTGTAGCGCTTGCCCTCGGCGGCGGCCACGTCGGTGTAGCGCTTGCCCTCGACGCCGACAGCGTCGGTGTAGCGCTTGCCCTCGATGGCCGCCGCGTCGGTATAGGCGCGCGCAGTCTGGATCGATTGTTCGACCCCGGCGTGCAGCTGCGCCACGTTTACCGCATCGTCGAGGGCAGCGCCGGCCGCGACGCCGCTGATCGTACGT
>DATCVI010000047.1:0-3982 GCA_036566925.1 Stenotrophomonas sp. | reverse complement strand
ATGCCGCCCCGGGCTCGGCGGCGCCGGTTTCTTCGAATGCCATCGTCTCGGCCGTTGAGGCCTGCCCACGCTCCCCGGCGCGCTCGTTCATGTCAGCTCCACCGACGTGCGTCGGTACAACGCCATGTATTGGTTGCCAGCCACGTCCCAGCCACTGGGACGCAGCATCGCCGCTCGCCGCATCGCCCCGAGCAGGCTGGGCAGGCGGAAGGTGCGGAACGCGCGCAGCAGGCACCGGCGCAAGGCGTCGGCGCTGGCGCCGTGAAACAGGAAGCCGGTGACGCCGTCGTCCACGGTGTCGATCAGGCCGCCGGTGGCGTGCGCGATCGGCAGGCAACCGAAGCGCTGCGCGTACATCTGGCTGAGCCCGCAGGGTTCGAAGCGCGAAGGCATCAACAGGAAGTCGGCACCGGCGAACATGGCGCGCGCCAGGGCTTCGTCGAAGCCGATATGCGCGCCGACATGGCCGGGGTAACGCCGCGCCAATGCAGCCACCTGCTGTTCGATCTGCGGCTCGCCACCGCCGATGACCACGATCTGGCCGCCAGCGGCGACGATCTGCGGCGCCACCTCGCAGGTCAGGTCCAGGCCCTTCTGGTGCACCAGCCGCGAGACCACTGCGAACAGCGGGCCCTGGCTATCGGGCAGACCGAAGGCGCGGCGCACGTGGGCGGCGTTGTCGGCGCGACCCTGCCATTGAGTGACGCTGAAGCGCGCCGGCAGGTGGGCGTCGGTGCGCGGATCCCAACTGGCATCGATGCCGTTGACGATGCCGCTCAGCGCGCCGCGCGAGGCCCGCTGCGCCAGCAGTTGGTCCAGGCCGCAGCCATCGTCGGGGGCGACGATCTGGTTGGCATAGCTGTGGCTGACCGTGTTCACCTGGCGCGCATTGACGATGCCGCCGCGCAGGAACGAGAGCTGGCCATGGAAATCCAGTTCGCCGGCGTGCTCACTCGGCACGCCCAAGGCCGGCGCCAGCGACGCCGGGAACAGGCCCTGGTAGGCGAGGTTGTGGATGGTCAGCAGGCACGGGGTGGTGCCGCCGCGCCAACGCACGTAGGCCGCAGCCAGCGCGCTTGGCCAGTCGTTGAGGTGCAGCAGCTGGGGCCGCCAGTCGAGCCCGGCGCGGCCAGCGGCGATCTCGGCGGCGGCGTGCGACAAGGTCGCAAAGCGCAGCGCGTTGTCCGGCCACTCCTGGCCTTCGGCATCGACGTAGGGCGTGCCCTCTCGTTCGAACAGGGCGGCGCAGAGCAGGACGTAGACCGGCAGGCCATCGGACTGTTCGAGCCGGCCGATATCGCAAGCCGGCAGACCGGCCTGGGCCGGGACCCGGCCGACCCTCTGCAGCTTGCCGGCGCGGGCCAGGACATCGCGGTAGCCGGGAATCAGCACGCGCACGTCATAGCGCCGGCGCAGCGCGCGGGGCAACGCGGCGGCGACGTCGCCGAGGCCACCGGCCTTGACGAAGTCGGCCATCTCCGGGACTACGAACAACGCACTGTCGCGCACGGGCGCGATGTCCATCTGCCATTCGTGATGACGGATGAAGCGTCCACGGGCATCTCGCTGGCGCGGCGGGCGCGGGCGCAAGGGCGGCCGGGTACGCAGTGCCGCCGGGGCGGCGACACTCAAGGTTGTGCTGTCGGGTGTATCGGGGGTCAGCAAAGCAGCCATCACGGCATCCGTCAGTGGGGGGTGGACGGAAACAACAGGAAAGGAAAAGCCATCACCCAAAAACCGGGGCGATGTCGCAACAGGGGTGGGGCGACACAGGCTTTCGCGAATACACAACGAGAGCCTGCACCGCGATACTCGACAAATGCCGATAAAAGGCACGTGAAACATTGGCAGTGGTTTGATGACAAAACGCTCTAAGCCAGTTACCTGACGCGTTCATCCCCGCGCGCGTGGTCGCGCGCTGGCCTGTCCCTGCATTCAAGCCCTCGCCTTCGGCGCCGATAACCCGTTATCGAAACCCCTCCCCTCGCCCCCGAATGCCCGACCACCGCGAACCTCCTTCTTCCCGCCGCGGCGCTCTGCGTCGTTGGTGGCCGCGCGGTGGCGCCGCGCCGGAGGCTGCCCGCGGTAGCGCGCTGGCGGGCACCTACCTGCCTGCGGGCGGCGCGGCCGCCGGGGTGTTGCCGGACTCGCCGCCGTTCGATCCGGCCGCGGCCACCGCCGCCCTGCAACGCCTGTTCGTCAGCGCGCGCCAGCCGCCCGCGCTGCTGGCTGCGTTCGCCGAGGGCATGTGCACGCTGCACGGCGAACTGGCCGACATGGGCGCGCGCCTGCGCAACGCCCATCTCGCCGACGACTGGGAGGCCTACGGACGAGCGCTGCGGCAGTTGATCGACAAGTACATCCGCACCATCGACCTGGAACCGGTGGGCGGCGCCCGCAGCGAGGCCGAGCAATGGCGCGACCTGCTGCGCCTGGCCCTGGGCACCGCCCTGGCCACGGCCTTGCAGCGCGACCGCCCGCTGACCGAGGAGTCGCAGGCGCTGGCCAATGCCTTGCGCGGCTGGCACCCGGGGCAGCCGCTACAGCACTTCGAACAGCGCGTGCGCGAGCTGTGCCACCAGATCGGCCTGCGTGCCGAAGACAGCCACGAGCAGCAGAACCTGCTGCTGGGCCTGTTCGACCTGTTGCTGGAGAACGTCGGCGAACTGCTCGACGACCGCAGCTGGTTGCAGGGGCAGATCGGCGCGATCCGCCAGCTGATCGCCGGGCCGCTGGACAAGAACACCCTGGAACAGGCGCGCGGCAGCCTGCGCGAGGTGATGTACAAGCAGGGCCTGCTCAAGCAGGGCATCGCCGAGTCCAAGGACGCCATGCGCGGCATGATGGTGTCCTTCGTCGACCGTCTCGACGGCATGGCCGCCAGCACCGGCCAGTACCACGACCGCGTCGCCGGCTACTCGCAGGCCATTGCCAGCGCCCGCAGCATCTCCGAGCTGGGGCGGCTGTTGCAGGACATCCTCGCCGACACCGCCGGGGTACAGGCCCAGGCCTTGCGCGCGCGCGACGAATTGGTCGAGGCCAAGCGCCAGGTCGACGATGCCGAAGCGCGCATCCATGCGCTGGAGCAAGAGCTGCGCGACATGTCCGACCTGGTGCGCGAGGACCAGTTGACCGGTGCCTTGAACCGGCGCGGCTTCGAGGAACTGTTCGCCCGCGAGCAGTCGCGCACCCTGCGCGGCGGCCAGCCGCTGTGCGTGGCGTTGATCGACCTGGACGATTTCCGCCTGCTCAACCAGACCCACGGCCACGCCGGTGGCGACGCCGCGTTGCGCCACCTGGTCGCGACCGCGCGCACGGTGTTGCGGGCCAGCGATGCCATCGCCCGTTTCGGCGGCGAAGAATTCGTCCTGCTGTTGCCCGACGCCACCGCCTTCGAAGCCCACGCCGCGGTCGTGCGCCTGCAGCGTGCGCTGGCCCAGCGCGCGTTGCTGCACGAGAACCTGCGCGTGTTCGTGACCTTCAGCGGCGGCGTGGCGGTATGCCAGCCCGGCGAGAGCGCGGACTCGGCGGTCAAGCGCGCCGACCGCGCGATGTATGCGGCCAAGCAGGCCGGCAAGAACCGGGTGCTGGACGCGGAGTGACATCAGCACCTGTACGCGAACGCTGACAGCTCGGGGCTGATGGCCCGAGGCCGGAAACCCTCGGCGCCGGCATTACTCGATGCCGCCGGCGAGCCCGAAGGTCAGCATGGATTGCTTGCCGGCCGCATACGGCTTCCAGCCCGGCAACCCCGCCCCATTCGGATTCCCCGTGCGCACGAAATTGACCAGGTAGCCGCGCGCATTCGCCGACAGCGCCTGGTCCGCCGGGCGGGTATCGCTGCCGTAGCGCACGCCCACGGTGCCGAAGAAATAAGGAATATCGCTGGCATGGGCCGCACCCTTGGGATGCAGCCCGCGCGTGGCCTCGGCGACGTAGCCGAAGCGGTAATGCCAGGTCGGCAGCCCGGCCGCGGCGAATA
>DATCVI010000046.1:0-16164 GCA_036566925.1 Stenotrophomonas sp. | reverse complement strand
CGCACCCAGGGCCAGCAAGGTGAGGGCGCCACTGCGCGTGAACAGCGCCACGAACATCACCGCCGCTATTGCCAGGATGATCAGCAGCAACAGGCCGCCTATGGCGCCGTCGCCCAGGCCCATGCCGTAGTCCGGCGCATCGAGATGGCCGTTGGCGGTGTGGCGCAACACTTCGAAGGCGTAGCGGTAGGTGGCCAGCGAGACGATGATGCCGAGGAACCAGCCGATGCCGGGCAGCAGGCTGAGCAGGGCGCACAGGCTCAGCGCGATCATCGACCACAGCGCGGCACCGTGCACGGGATACAAGGCAATGGCGCGCAAGCGCGTCCAGAAGGGTTCGGGTTTGCCGGCAGCGCGGCCGGCCTGCGTGCGACGACGGTCTTCCATGACGCTCCCCCTGAGCGATCCAATTCGACCGATTGTGCGGGGGCCGCGCAGGGCGACGCAATCGGGGCGCTCCCGACTGCGTCTCCGTCTTTAGCGTTTGCCGCCGCCGAAGATGCCGCCGAGGATGCCGCGCACGATCTGCTGCCCCAGCTTGCTGCCGACCGTGCGCGTGGTCTGCTTGGCCATGGTCTCGAGCAGGCCCTGGCGGCGCTTGGTACCGAACACCGCGTCCTTGACCGCCTGGCCCCAATCGCTGCCTTGTTCGGCATCCTGTTCGGCTGTGCGCGCCGCCGGCGCGTCGGCCTTGGCGACTTGCTCGCCCGCGCGCTGGGTCAGTTTTTCCGCGGCCGATTCGCGGTTGACCGCGGTGTCGTACTTGCCCGCAACCGGGCTGCCGGCGCGAACCTGCGTACGCTCGGTGTCGCTGATGGCGCCCATGCGGCAGCGCGGCGGGGCGATCAAGGTCTGCTGCACCGGCATCGGCACGCCCTTGTCCTGCAGCGTGGAAACCAGCGCTTCACCGGTGCCCAGGCTGGAAATGGCCTGGGCCACGTCGAGCTTGGGATTGGCGACGAAGGTCTCGGCGGCGGTGCGCACCGCTTTCTGGTCGCGCGGGGTGTAGGCGCGCAAGGCGTGCTGCACGCGGTTGCCGAGCTGGCCGAGGATATTGGCCGGGACGTCGTCGGGGAACTGCGAGCAGAAGTACACGCCCACGCCCTTGGAGCGGATCAGCCGCACCACCTGTTCGATTCGCTGCACCAGCGCCGGTGGCGCATCGTCGAACAACAGGTGTGCTTCGTCGAACACGAACACCAGCTTGGGCTTGTCGAGATCGCCGACCTCGGGCAAGCGCTCGAACAGCTCGGACAGCAGCCACAGCAGGAAGGTCGAGTACAGCCGCGGCTTGAGCACGAGCTGGGCGGCGGCCAGGATGCCGATCACGCCGTGGCCGTCGGGCGTGGTGCGCATCAGGTCTTCCAGCGCTAGCGCCGGTTCACCGAAGAAATTTTCGCCACCATCTTGCGATAGCCGCAGCAACGCGCGCTGGATCGCCGCCACCGAAGGCGCGCTGACCAGGCCGTACTCGGTGGAAATCTCCTTGCGGTCGGCCACCACCAGGGCGAGCAGGGCGCGCAGGTCTTCCAGGTCGAGCAGCAACAGGCCGCGGTCGTCGGCGAGCTTGAAGACGATATCGAGCACGCCGGCCTGGGTGTCGTTGAGTTCGAGGATGCGCGCGAGCAGGGTGGGGCCCATCTCGCTGACGGTCGTACGCACCGGGTGGCCGAGCTGGCCGTATAAATCCCAGAACACCACCGGGTTGCCCGCCGGGGCGTAGTCCTTCACCCCGATGTCGGCCGCGCGCTGCGCCGCCTTGCCGTCGCCGGCCACCGCCAGCCCGGCGACGTCGCCCTTCACATCGGCCAGGAACACCGGCACCCCGATCCGGGAGAAACCCTCGGCCAGGGTCATCAGCGTCACCGTCTTGCCGGTGCCGGTGGCGCCGGCCACCAGGCCGTGGCGATTGCCCAGCCGGGGTTGCAGCACGACCGCGATGTCATCGGTGATGCCTTTGCCGAGAAGGATCGGATCCATGGCCTGCCTCGCATTCAAGTTGCAGCGATTCTATGCCGCTTCCTGACGCTTGACCTTCTGCCTGCTGCAGCTCGCCTTGCCCCGGCGCGCGAACGGCGGCTACCCTGCAGCTCTCACCTTCGCCGTACCGGAAACATGCCGCTCCTGCTTTCGTTCCTGCGCGTTCCCGTTTCGCGCGTGTCGGCCCTGCTCGTCGCCACGGCGCTGCTGTCGGTCGTTCCCTCCGCCCTGGCGCTTTCCAAGCGCGACGAGGCCCGTGTCCAGGCGCTGCAGACCCGCATGGGCGCCGCCGAGAAGCGCTACCGCGACGCCCAGGTGCTGATCGCCAATGCCGACCCCAAGGGCCAGGCCGAAAGCGACGGTGCGCTGGAAGACATGGAAGACGTCATCAGCGCCTGCACCCAGCAGCGCGGCTGCGAGCTGGGCACGATGCTGGCCAGCTACAAGCGCCTGCTCAAGGCCAATGCCGATGCCCAGCAGCAGGATGAAGACGAAGGCGCCGACGACGGCCTGCTCGAAGCCGATCCCGATCACGTCGGCCCGCTGACCGCCGACGTACCCGAGGCCGCGCGCGCCGCCGCCCTGCTCAACGACCGCCGGCATGAATTCGACACGATGGTCGAATACAACGCCGCGGTGCAGGCCGGCATCCGCCGCTGGCTCACCGACCTGCGGCCGCAGCTGCTCACCAGCTACGAGAACTACGAGAACCTGCGCGGCATCATGTGGCCGGAGTGGCAGCGCCGCGGCCTGCCCGAGGCCTTGCTGTTCGGCATCATGGCCAAGGAGTCCAACGGCAAGGTCCACGCCAGCTCGCGCGTCGGCGCCGCCGGCCTGATGCAGTTCATGCCCGCCACCGGCCGCCGCTTCGGCCTGGGCGTGGACGAAACCGGCTTCGACAGCCGCTTCGACCCGCGCAGCGCGGCGATGGCCAGTGCCTCTTACCTCAACGAACGCATGGGCCAGCTCAACCGCAATATCGAGCTGGCCCTGGCTGCGTACAACGGCGGAGAAGGGCGCGCCGCGCGCATCTATGGCGCCACCGGCGGCGGCAGTTTCTGGGAGCAGGGCGTGTACGACCAGTTCCCGGCCGAGACCAAGGACTACGTGCCGATGGTGATCGCCGCGGCCTGGTTGTTCCTGCATCCGCAGCAATACGGCCTGGAGTTGCCCAAGGTCAACGCGGTGCCGGCAACGCTGACGTTGTCGCGTTCTACCTCTATCTACGAGCTGACCATCTGCCTGGGCAGCGCCGGCACCCGCGATGGCTACATGCGCGCGCTGCGCAACCTCAATCCGCGCTACGAAGCCGATGGCTGGATCCCGGCGGGCACCACGATCAACGCGACCACGCGGATTGTCGGGTTGTACAACCGCTACTGCGTGAAGGGCCCGCGCGCCGACCTGGCGCGGACCTTGATCACCGCCGACCTCAACCAGGCGATCGTGCGGCCCTCGCCGCAGTCCTGGACCGGCAACGTCGCCGTCGGCAGCGCGACGCCGATGGCCGGCGTGGCGACCAGCGTGGCCACCGGCCAGCCGGCGCCAGCGAAGCCGAAGGCCAAGCAGGTGCGCAGCTACAAGGTGGCCCGGGGCGACACCCTGGGCCGTATCGCCGACAAGCACCAATGCGACCTGCAGGATCTGGCCAAGGCCAACAAACTGCGCGCGCCGGCGTATGCGCTGAAGCCGGGGCAGGTGATCAAGCTGGTGGGTTGCGAGAAGTAGGTTGGCAGCGGGCCAGGCGCTACTTCAGCCTGGCCAACGCCTCGCCCAGCTGCACCGGCGACTCGGCGCCCAACTGCGGGGCGAACTCCGCCACGCCTGGCGGCAACAGCACGATCACGGTGGACCCGTAGTTGAACCGCGCCATCTCGGCGAAGCGCTCCAGCGTGATGCCTTTGCCGCGATAGTCCTTGCGCGTGATGCGATCGCCATAGGCGGGGATTTCCTCCCCGCTCCACACCGTCTCCACGCCGGAGACCAGCAACGCGCCCACCATCACCGAGGCCATCGGCCCGAAGTCGGTGTCGAAATGGCACACCAGGCGCTCGTTGCGCGCAAACAGGCGCGGCACATCCGCGACTGCCGCCGGGCCGACGCTGAACAAGCGCCCGGGCACGTGCACGGTTTCGCGCAGGGTGCCGGTCCACGGCATGTGCACGCGGTGGTAGTCGCGCGGCGACAAGTACACGGTGGCAAACAGGCCATCGCGGAACGGCTGCGCCGCCGCTTCGTCGCCCAGCAGTTCGGCGGCGGTGAAGGACTGGCCCTTGGCCTGGAAGATACGGCCCTCGACAATCGGACCCAACTGGCTGATGCGGCCATCGGCCGGCATCACCAGCGTGCGCGGGTCGGGATCGGGGCGGCGCGCGCCGGTTTTCAGCGCACGGGTGAAGAAGGCGTTGAACGAGGGATAGGCGGTCGGGTCCGGCTGTTCGGCTTCGGCCAGGTTGACGCCGAACTTGCGCACCACGGTGTCGATCAGCCACTGCTTGAGGCCGGGGCGGGTGGAATAAGCGAGGCGTCGCGCCATCGCCGACAGGGCGCGGTGCGGCAGGACGTAGGTCAGGGCGGTAACGAAATTCATGGGGCGGTGGCCTGGGTCAGCCGGGCGAAGTCGGCGGCAATGGTCTGTGGCTGGAAGGGCGGGCGGATCAACCCGGCCAGCCGGCCTTGCGGGTCGAGCACGGCGATGCCGGCGGAGTGGTCCATCGAGTAGTCGTTGGGGTTCTGCTCGAAGTGTTTGCCCGGCACTTTCTGGAACACGAAGCCGAGCGCGGTGGCGAAGCGTTCCAGCTCGGGCACATCGGCGGTGGCGGCCAGGGTGTCCTTGTGGAAGGCATGGGCGTACTCGCCCACGCGCGGCGGGCTGTCGCGCTCCGGGTCCACCGAGACGAACAACAGGCGAGGACGCAGGCCCTCGGGGATCGACGCCCATTGTTTTTGCGCCTGGGCCAATTCGGCTAGGGTGGTCGGGCACACGTCCGGGCAGGACAGGAAGCCGATGAACACCAGCGTCCAGTGGCCTTTCAATTCGCCCGGCACCAGCGCGGTGCCGTCGGACTGGCGCAGGCTGAAATCGGGCAGCGGCCGCGGCTGCGGGTACATCACCGCCGAGGTCACCGAGGCCCAGGGCGAGGCCGGTTCGGCCGGGGCGAAGAATTTCTGCGCGGCCAGCAGGCCCAGGCCGGCGGCCAAGGCCGCGGCGATCACGATGCCGGTGGTACGTCGGGTCATGCGGCCATACACCTCGGTGCGGGCGCCGGACGGCGCGGTGGGGCGGACGGGCCGCCTGCGGTGCCACAGGCGCGGCACGCGGGTGCGCGCCGAAGTTTCCCCTGCAACAGACGCTCATGATAGCGGCCACGCCCCTATAATCGACGGCCTCTCCCCACCCCTTGTTGCCATGACTGCCGCCGCGGCCGACGAACTGCACACGATCATCGACCTGATCCGCTACGGCACCAGCCGTTTCAACGAGGCCGGCCTGACCTTCGGCCACAGCTACGACAACGCGCTGGACGAGGCTACGCAGCTGGTGCTGCATACGCTGCACCTGCCGCACGACCTCGGCCCGGCCTATGGCGCCGCGCGCCTGACGCGAGCGGAGAAGGAGCAAGTGCTGGCGCTGTTCCAGCGCCGCATCGACGAGCGCGTGCCGGCCGCCTACCTGACCGGCGAGGCCTGGTTTGCCGGCCTCAGCTTCAAGAGCGACCGCCGCGCCCTGGTGCCGCGCTCGCCGATCGCCGAGCTGATCGAAAGCGGCTTCGAGCCGTGGCTGGCCGGTCGCGGCGTCAGCCGCGCGCTGGACCTGTGCACCGGCTCGGGCTGTATTGCCATCGCGATGGGCCACTACAACCCGAACTGGCAGGTCGATGGCGTCGACATCAGCGACGACGCGCTGGCCCTGGCCGCCGAGAACAAGGCGCGCCTGCACGCCGACAACGTCACCCTGCTCAAGTCCGACCTGTTCAACGGCCTTACCGGGCGCCACTACGACTTGATCGTCACCAACCCGCCCTACGTCACCAACGACGAAACCGACGCCCTGCCGCGCGAATACTCCTACGAGCCGGAACTGGGGCTGCGCGCTGGCGACGACGGCCTGGACCTGGTGCTGAAGATCCTGCGCGACGCGCCGATCCACCTGGCCGAAGACGGCCTGCTGATCTGCGAAGTCGGCGAGTCCGAGCAGCACCTGGTCAAGCTGCTGCCGGAAGTGGATTTTGCCTGGGTCGAGTTCAAGGTCGGGCAGATGGGCATCTTCGCGGTCGAATGCCGCGAGTTGATCGCCCACAACGCACGCATTGCGGAGCTGGCCGCGCAGCGATGAGCGCCAACTCCTTCGGCAAGCTGCTCACGGTCACCACCTTTGGCGAGTCGCACGGCCCGGCCATCGGCTGCGTGGTCGATGGCTGCCCGCCGGGGCTGGCGCTGGCGCCGGAAGAATTTGCCCACGACCTGCAGCGCCGGGCCACCGGCAAGAGCCGCCACACCTCGGCGCGGCGCGAAGCCGACGAGGTCGAGATCCTCTCCGGCGTCTACGAGGGCGTGACCACCGGTACCCCGATCGCCTTGCTGATCCGCAACACCGACCAGCGCAGCAAGGATTACGCCAACATCACCCAGCAGTTCCGCCCCGGCCACGCCGACTACACCTACTGGCACAAGTACGGCATCCGCGATCCGCGCGGCGGTGGCCGTTCCTCGGCGCGCGAGACCACCATGCGCGTCGCCGCCGGCGTGATCGCCAAGAAGTGGCTGGCGCAGCGCCACGGCGTGCAGGTGCGCGGCTGGCTTTCGCAACTGGGGCCGATCGTGCCGCAGGGCTTCGACTGGAACGCGGTGGAGGACAACCCGTTCTTCTGGCCGCATGCCGCGCAAGTGGACGAGCTTGAAAGTTTCATGGACGCGCTGCGCAAGTCCGGCGATTCGGTGGGCGCGCGCGTCACCGTGGTCGCCGACGGCGTGCCGCCGGGCTGGGGCGAGCCGATCTACGGCAAGCTCGACGGCGAGCTGGCCGCGGCGCTGATGAGCATCAACGCGGTCAAGGGCGTGGAGATCGGCGACGGTTTCGACGCGGTCGCGCAGAAGGGCACCGAGCACCGCGACCTGATCTCGCCGCAGGGCTTCCGCAGCAACCACGCCGGCGGCATCCTCGGTGGCATTTCCACCGGCCAGCAGGTGGTCGCGTCGATCGCACTGAAGCCGACCTCCAGCCTGCGCCTGCCGGGCGAAAGCGTGGATGTGGACGGCCAGCCGATCGAAGTGGTCACCACCGGCCGCCACGACCCTTGCGTCGGCATTCGCGCGACCCCGATCGCCGAGGCGATGATGGCGCTGGTGTTGATGGACCAGGCGTTGCGCCATCGCGCCCAATGCGGCGATGTCGGCGAGGTCTCGCCGCGTATCCCGGGCAGGGTGGATGGCTGAGGCGCGGCCCCGGGTGTGGGTCAGCCAACCGTTGTTCGATGAAGAGATCGAACGGCTCGGGCAGTATTTCGAGGTGTCGGCGGCCAGCGAGGTAACGAAGTATTCGCCGGCCGACGTCGCCGCGCGCCTGGCCGCGGTCGACGGCGCGCTGATCACCCTCAACGAGCGCGTGGGCGCGGCCGAGTTGGCCGGTGCCGGCACGCTGCGCGCAGTGGCCAATGTCGGCGTCGGCTACAACAACCTCGACCTGGACGCGCTGAGCGCGGCCGGCATCGTTGCCAGCAATACCCCCGATGTACTCACCGAGACCACCGCCGATCTGGGTTTCGCGCTGTTGATGGCCGCCGCGCGCCGCATCACCGAATCCGAGCGCTGGTTGCGCGAGGCCCAATGGCGGCAATGGTCGTTCAAGACCATGCTCGGCCGCGATGTGCATGGCACCACGCTGGGCATTCTCGGCATGGGCCGCATCGGTCAGGGCATCGCCCGGCGCGGCGCGCTCGGTTTCGGCATGAAGGTGCTGTACCACAACCGCAGCCGCCTGCCGCAAGACATCGAGGCCGAGACCGGCGCCCGCTATGTCGGTTTCGACGCGTTGCTCGCCCAGGCCGACCACCTGGTGCTGGTGCTGCCGTATACGGCGCAGTCGCACCACCTGATCGACGCCGGCGCGTTGGCGAAGATGAAGCCCAGCGCGACCCTGGTGAACATCGCCCGTGGTGGGCTGGTCGATGAGCTGGCGCTGGCCGATGCGCTGGCCAATGGCCGCCTGGCCGCCGCCGGCCTGGACGTCTACGAAGGCGAGCCCAGCGTGCGCCCCGAGCTGCTGGCACTGCGCAACGTCGTGCTGACCCCGCATATCGGTAGTGCCAGCCTGGACACCCGCCGCGCCATGGTGGCGCTGGCGGTGGACAACCTGGTGGCCGCCCTGGGCCAGGGCCCGGATGCCGGCAATCCGCCCAACGCGCTGAACAAAGCCGAGATCGAAGCCGGGAAAACCGGCGCCGCCCGCCTGCGTGCGAGCAAAATCGGCAACGAAAAACGATAGGGAACCTCCGCGCCCGCTTACCGGAGGTTCCCCGAACCCAGCGATGCCGCGCCGACCCCTTTTCCTTCATTCCTTTTCGAGCAACACCTCCATGAGCCAGAACAACCCTTCTTCTCCCGGCCGTCGTTTCACTGTCGCCGTCGTCGGCGCCACCGGCGCGGTCGGCGAAACCATGCTGAACATCCTCGCCGAACGCGACTTCCCGGTCGGCACGCTGGTGGCCCTCGCTTCCGAGCGTTCGGCCGGCGGCAGCGTCATCTACAAGGGCGAGAAGATCGCCGTGCAGGACCTGGCCACGTTCGATCCGCAGGGCGTGGATATCGCCCTGTTCTCGGCCGGCGGCAGCGTGTCCAAGGAATATGCGCCGAAGTTCGCCGCCGCCGGTGCGGTGGTGATCGACAACTCCTCGGCCTTCCGCTACGACGACGATGTGCCGCTGGTGGTATCCGAGGTCAACCCCGACGCGCTGAAGAATCGCCCGCGCGGCATCATCGCCAACCCCAACTGCTCGACCATGCAGATGCTGGTGGCGCTCGGCCCGATCCACCGCCAGTACGGCATCGAGCGGATCAACGTGGCGACCTACCAGTCGGTGTCCGGCGGCGGCCGTTCGGCGCTGGAAGAACTGGGCAAGCAGACCGGCCAGCTGCTCAACTTCCAGCAGATCGAGCCGCAGCGCTTCCCGGTGCAGATCGCCTTCAACCTGATCCCGCACATCGACGACTTCCAGGACAACGGCTACACCAAGGAAGAAATGAAGCTGGTGTGGGAGACGCGCAAGATCCTCGGCGACGACAGCATCCTGGTGAACCCCACCGCGGTGCGCGTGCCGGTGTTCTACGGCCACTCCGAGGCGGTGACTATCGAGACCCGCGACAAGATCACCGTCGAAGCGGCGCGCGAGTTGCTGGCGCGCTCGCCGGGCGTGGAAGTGGTGGACGAGCACAAGGCCGGCGGCTACCCGACGCCGGTGACCCATGCCTCGGGCAATGACGCGGTCTACGTCGGCCGCATCCGCGAGGATCTGTCGCATCCGCGCGGCCTCAACCTGTGGATCGTGTCGGACAACATCCGCAAGGGCGCCGCGCTCAACGCGGTGCAGCTGGCCGAACTGGTCGCCGCCGAGCAGGCCTGAGGCTGCACAGGGCGCCGTGCCCGTCACGGCGCCCGCTGGCGCTGGCGCACGTTCCGGTATCCAGTCTTCGGGCGCGACGTTATATTGGCGCCCATGAAACGCAGGGGCAGGGGCGCTACGCGCCCGATACAAGGTCTGAGCGCGCTCGTCCTGACGCTGTGCAGCAGTGCTGCCATGGCGCTGGGGCTGGGCGATATCCGCGTGCTGTCGCGGCCGGGGCAGCCATTGGTGGCCGAGATCCCGGTCATTTCCAACGAACCGGGCGAGCTGGAGAACGCGCGCGTGGCCCTGGCCTCGCCGGCGACCTTTGCCCGCGTCGGCCTGGAACCGCCGCAGGGCGTGGTCAGCGAACTGCAATTCCAGTTCTCGCAGGACCAGCGCGGTCGCGCCGTCATTCGCGTCACCAGCAATACGCCGGTATCGCAGAAGGCCATTTCCTTCCTGATCGAAGTCGATTGGGGCCAGGGCCGCCTGGTGCGCGAATATTCGGCGCTGGTCGATAGCCCCAATACCGCCGCGGCCATTGCCGAGCCGGTGATCGAAGCGCCGGCCGCCAGTGCCGAGAACCGCATCGTGCGCGAGGTCGAAGCGCCGCCGCCGGCCGAGCCGTTGCCGGCCGAAACGCCGCCGCCTACCGCGGCTGCCCCAACCGAAGCGCCGGTGGCGACCGAAGCGCCGGCACCGCGTCCAGCCCGGCCGGCGCCAGTGGCCAGCCTGCAGCCCGGAGACGAACTCACCGTACGCAGCGGCCAGACCTTGTCGGGCATTGCCGCGCAAATGGCCGGCGAAGGCCAGACCCTGGACCAGACCATGGTGGCGTTGCTGCGCGCCAACCCGGAAGCCTTCATCGGCGGCAACATCAATCGCCTCAAGGCCGGCGCCGTGTTGCGCACGCCGGCGCAAGACGAACTGGCGCGAGTCGGTGCGGCCGAGGCGCGGGCCATGGTTCGCGAGCAGGCCGCGCAATGGCGGCAGGCGCGCGCGCCGGTCCCGCAGCCGGCCGAAGCGGGCGCGGTGGCAACGCCGGTAGCCAGCAGCACCGCAGCGCAAGCTGCACCGACAACCGCGGCCTCGGCCGCCGCCGCTGGCGCGCGGCTCGAGATCGCCCCGGCCGTGGCCAGCGATGCAAAGAATGCCGGAACTACCAGCGGCACCGGCGCCGGAGGCGAGGGAGACATGGCGGCGAACCAACAACTGCAGCAGGCACATGAGGACATCGCCAGCCGCGATGCCGAGATCCAGGAGCTGCGCACACGCGTGGGCGAGCTGGAGAAACTCAAGCAGGACCAGCAAAAGCTCATCGCCATGAAGGACACCGACCTGGCCGCGGCGCAGCAGCGCCTGGCCAAGGCCGACACCCACGTGGCGGCCGATGCCGGCCTGCCGATGTGGCTGTGGGGCGGGCTGGCACTGATCATCGCCGGCCTCCTCGCCTGGCTGGCTTCGCGCCGGCGCAAGCCTTCACCGCTGCCGCCGCTGCCGCGCCATGGCTTCGATGCCGCCGCGCTGACCGCCGCGGTGCCTGCCAGTGAAGCGCCGACCCTGGGTGAGCGCGAGATCGACCGCGAGGTCGAGCTGGAAGAAGTGGACCTGCACGAGCACGAGCACGCGCCGTGGCGCGCACCGGTGGAAGACGAGCCGGTCGCGCCGGCGGCAGTCGAATCGGCGCCGGCCTGGCACGCCGGCTCGGTGGCGCCGCTCAATCCGGCCCCGGCCGGGCGCGACCGCCTGGAACTGGCGGTGGCCTATCTCGACCTGGGCGACACCGAGACCGCGCGCAGCCTGCTGCAGGAAGTGGCCAACGGCAACGATCCGGCCGCGCGCGCTGAAGCGGTGGCGCTGCTGAGCCAGTTGCGCTGACGGACGGCAGCATGCGTTACGCCTTGGGCGTGGAGTACGACGGCAGCGAATTCCAGGGCTGGCAGCAGTTGGGCGAGCACGGCGGGCCGAGCGTGCAGGCGACCTTGCAGCAGGCGCTGTCCTCGGTCGCCGATGCGCCGGTGTCGGTGGTGTGCGCCGGGCGTACGGATGCCGGTGTCCACGGCGAATGCCAGGTAGTGCACTTCGACAGCAGCGCTAACCGCGATCCGCGTGCCTGGATGCTGGGTACCACCACGCGCCTGCCGCGCTCGGTGGCGGTGCGCTGGTGCGTGCCGGTGGCCGACGACTTCCACGCGCGCTTCTCGGCGCGCGCGCGCCGTTATCGCTATCGGATGCTCAACCGCACGGTGCGCCCGGCGCTGTACCGGCAGACCCTGAGCTGGGAGCGCCGGCCGCTGGATGCCGCGGCCATGCATGCCGCCGCACAGGCGCTGCTGGGCGAGAACGACTTCGGTGCGTTCCGCAGCATCCAGTGCCAGGCCCTGCATGCGCGGCGCGATTTGCAGGCCATTGCGGTAGAACGCCATGGCGAGGTGGTGGAGGTCAGCGTCCAGGCGAATGCATTCCTTCATCACATGGTGCGCAATATTGTGGGTTCGCTAGTGCTGGTGGGCGCGGGGGAGCAGCCGGTGGAATGGATCGCCGAACTGCTCGCCGGACGCGACCGGACACTGGCCGGTCCGACCGCGCCGCCTCAGGGGCTGGTATTCGTCGGGCCGCTATACGCCCGGCAATGGCAGCTGCCCGCAGAGGTCACGCAATGAATCGAACGCTGTATCGCACTCGCATCAAATTCTGTGGCATGACCCGTGCCGGCGATATCCGCCTGGCGGGCGAGCTGGGGGTGGATGCGATCGGCTTCGTCTTCGCCCACGGCAGCCCGCGACGGGTGGCACCGGCCGAGGCCCGGGCGATGCGCCAGGCGACCGCGCCGATGGTCGATGTAGTGGCACTGTTCCGCAACAACACCAAGGAAGAAGTGCGCGAGGTGGTGCGCACCGTGCGCCCGACCTTGCTGCAGTTCCATGGCGAGGAAGAGGACAGCTTCTGCCGCAGTTTCAGCCTGCCGTACATGAAGGCCGTGCCGATGGGCGGTGGCGAAGCACCGAATGCGCGCACCTTGCAGATGGCGTTCCCGAACGCTTCGGCGTTCCTGTTCGACAGCCATGCGCCGGGGGGCAGTGGCGGCAGCGGCCGCACCTTCGACTGGCAGCATCTGCCGACCGGGCTGCACCGGCCGTTCCTGCTTGCCGGCGGCATCACGCCGGAGAACGTCTTCGACGCCATCGTCGCCACCTTGCCCTGGGGCGTGGATGTGTCCAGCGGCATCGAGATCGAGCCCGGCATCAAGGATGGCGACAAGATGCGGCGGATGGTCGAGGAAGTTCGCCGCGCCGATTGCCACGAGATGTCGTCGAGCTAAGCAGCCATCGGATGGATGGCGGTCGCGGCTGAAGCCGCTCCTGTAGGAGGGGCTTCAGCCCCGACGAGCGGAGTCGCGGTCGCTCAGGTAACGACCAACTCCTTGCCCAGCCAAGCCGCCAACGCATCGATGCGACCATCCGCATTGCGCACATCACTACACAGCACCCAGCGCGCCGACGTATCGACGAAGCCCCACGGCGCGACCAACCGGCCGTTGGCCAGGTCTTCAGCCACCAACGGCGCCGGCGCGATGGCGATACCCAGCCCGGCTACCGCCGCTTCCAATAGATAGAGCAGGTGTTCGAAATCCTGCGAAGCCGGCAGCGTGGCCGGGTCCAGGCCGCTGGCCAGCGCCCAATCGGACCAGGCCTGCGGGCGCGAGCGTGTGCCCAGCAGCGGCAGCCCCGCGAGCAGGTCGTCCGACAGGCGCGTGGGGGTCCCGGCCGCGAGCATGCGCGGGCTCATCACCGGGCCAATGCGCTCGGCGCCCAGGTCGAACACCCGCCAGCTCGCCGGCCACGGCGGCGAAGCCAGCAGTAGCGCTGCATCCAGGCCGGCCAGGTCAGGGCCTGGCGGCTGTTCGGTGGCCGACAGGTGCAAGGTCAGCGCCGGCAGCTCCGCGCCCAGGCGCGCCAACCGCGGGATCACCCAGCGCGCCAGCAGGCTGCCGCTGCAACCAAGGACCAGGGGCGCGTTGCCGGGCCGGCGGCGCAGCTGGCGCCAGGTCTGGCGCAGCCCCGCGAAAGCTTCGCTGCTGGCCTCGCGCAGGGCTTGCCCGGCTTCGGTCAGGACCAGGCCGCGGCCCTGGCGGGCGAACAACGGCACGCCGAGAGCTTCTTCGAGGCTGCGGACGTGGCGGCTGATCGCGCCATGGGTGACGTGCAGTTCGGTGGCGGCGCGGCTGAGGCTGCCCAGGCGGGCGGCGGCCTCGAAAGCGCGCAAGGCGGGCAGCGGTGGCAGGTCGCTCATGTGAGCTGGAGTCACAGGTGAGGCAGGAACGATCGATTATCGCCGAAGCCGTTGCGCGGTAAAGTGCCTGCCATGGCGGCCACTGCGGCCGCGCGCACGAGTCCAGTTGCCATGTCTACGCCTTCCATCAGTGACTTCCACGCCTACCCGGACCCGGCCGGGCATTTCGGCCGCTACGGCGGCCGCTTCGTCGCCGAGACCCTGATCGGTCCGCTGCAGGAGCTGGCGGCGGCCTATGACCAGGCGCGGCGTGATCCGGCCTTCATTGCCGCCTACGACAAGGACCTCAAGCACTACGTCGGCCGGCCCAGCCCGATCTACCACGCCGAGCGCCTGAGCCGCGAAGTGGGCGGGGCGCAGATCCTGCTCAAGCGCGAGGACCTGAACCACACCGGCGCGCACAAGATCAACAACACCATCGGCCAGGCGCTGCTGGCCAGCCGCATGGGCAAGACCCGGATCATCGCCGAGACCGGCGCCGGCCAGCACGGCGTGGCCAGTGCCACGGTCGCCGCGCGGCTGGGGCTGGAATGCGTGGTCTACATGGGCGCCACCGATATCGAGCGGCAGAAGATCAACGTCTATCGGATGAAGCTGCTCGGCGCCACCGTGGTGCCGGTGACCAGTGGCTCGGCCACGCTGAAGGACGCGCTCAACGAGGCGATGCGCGATTGGGTGACCAACGTGCGCGATACGTTCTACATCATCGGCACGGTCGCAGGTCCCGACCCGTACCCGCGCATGGTGCGTGATTTCAATGCGATCGTCGGCCGCGAGGCGCGCGCGCAAATGCTGGAAGACTATGGCCGGCTGCCGGATGCAATCACCGCCTGCGTCGGCGGTGGCAGCAATGCGATCGGTTTGTTCCATGCCTTCCTCAACGATAGCGAGGTCGCGATCTACGGCGCCGAGGCCGCCGGTGACGGCATTGCCACCGGGCGCCATGCGGCTTCGATTGCCGCCGGCCGCCCGGGTGTGCTGCACGGCAACCGCACCTATGTGATCTGCGATGACGACGGCCAGATCACCGAGACCCATTCGGTCTCGGCCGGCCTCGATTACCCCGGTGTCGGCCCCGAGCACGCGTTCCTCGCCGACAGCGGTCGCGCGCAATACCTGGGCATCACCGATGACGAGGCGCTGGCGGCGTTCCACCTGCTGGCGCACACCGAGGGCATCCTGGCGGCGCTGGAGTCCAGCCATGCGGTGGCGCAGGCGATCAAGCTGGCGCGCGATCTGCCCAAGGAGGCATTGGTGTTGTGCAACTTGTCCGGCCGCGGCGACAAGGATGTGCACACGATCGCCGCCCGCGAAGGGGTGACGGTGTGAGCGCGTTGCGCTCCACCGCCACCGAACGCCCGCCTACAGGATTGGCCATGAACCGCATCGCAGACAAATTCGCCCAGCTCAAGTCGCAAGGCCGTAAGGCGCTGATTCCTTTCATCACCGCCGGCGATCCCTCGCTGGAGGCGACGGTACCGGTGATGCATGCGCTAGTGCGTGCCGGCGCCGACGTGCTGGAGCTGGGCGTGCCGTTTTCCGATCCGATGGCCGATGGGCCGACGATCCAGCGCAGTTCGGAACGCGCGTTGGCGCGCGGTGCCGGGTTGGCCTATGTGCTGGAGGCGGTGCATGAGTTTCGCCGCGAGGACGCGAGTACGCCGGTGGTGTTGATGGGCTATTTGAATCCGGTGGAGATCCATGGCACCGAGCGCTTCGCCGAGGCGGCGGTCGCTGCGGGGGTGGATGGCGTGTTGCTGGTGGATTTGCCGCCGGAGGAGTCGGCCGAGACGCGCGCGGTGTTCGATCGGGCGGGGCTGGCGTTGATCGTGCTGGCGGCGCCGACGACGGACGATGCGCGTTTGCCGTTGGTATGCGGGCAGGCGCAGGGGTATCTGTATTACGTGAGTTTCGCCGGGGTGACCGGGGCCGATCATCTGGATACGCGGGCGGCGGGGCAGCGGTTGCAGGCGTTGCGGAAGTTGAGCCCGGTGCCGGTGGTGGCGGGGTTCGGGATCAAGGATGCGGCGGGGGCGGCGGCGATGGCGGTGGATGCGGATGGGGTGGTGGTGGGGAGTGCTTTGGTGCAGGCGTTGGAGGGGGCTGGCGATAGTTCGGAGGCGCGGGTTTTGGCTGAGGGCTTTTTGCGGCCTTTGCGGGTTGCTTTGGACGGGTTGTGAGGCTTTAGCGCTTTGGGTTTGGTCGCGCGGCGCGGCGGGGTAGGCCCTGCCGAGACACGCCGTGAACCCATCCCTGGGGGCTCCTTGGCGACATCCATGTCGCCAAGGGT
>DATCVI010000045.1:0-25542 GCA_036566925.1 Stenotrophomonas sp. | reverse complement strand
CCGCCGCTACCAGCCGTGCCGCCAGCCACTGCACCGCAATCGCGCGCGCGTCGCTGTCGCGCGCGCGTTCGAACAACACGGCCTCCACAGCCACTACGGCCTGGGCGAAGGGCTGGAGCAACGCCAGGGCGGCCTCCAGCGAGAGCGGCTGGGAACGGATTTCCTGGACCGCCGGCAGCGCTTGCGCCAATTCCGACCAGGGCGCGGCCACCGGTTCGAGCAGGCGGCCGAGCGGATGCCGCGAACGGCGGCTGCTCCAATCGCGCAGCTCCTGCTGCCACCAGGCCAGCTTGGCATCGGCCGGCAAGGTGTCGCCGCTGATGTTCATGATGTCCTCGAACTCCTGCAGCAACGTGAACCAGGCCACCGCCAGGGGCTGCTGCGCCGGCATGACGAAGCGCTCGGCCACTGTCCATTCGGGCCAGCGTTGCCGCCATTTGTCGAGGAAACTGTCCAGCGCGCTGGTCGTGCTCATGTGGGGATTCACTGCTGTGGCCCGGTAACGGGCCGTTGAAGGTCAGCGCGGCGGTATTGCCGCAGCGGGCCAGGCGGCGGCCACGCACAAAGCGGCTGGCTGCTCGACCATGCGCTCGGCCTGCCAGGCAAGGGGGTCGTCTTCTGCCAGCCGATAGCCCCACAACGCCGCGATTGCCGGCATGCCGGCGGCGCGCGCGGCGAGGATGTCGCGTTCGTCGTCGCCGACATAGACACAGTCGCTCACCGCCATTTCCATGCGCTCGCAGGCGACTTGCAGCGGCAACGGGTGCGGCTTGCGCTCGGGCAGGCTGTCGCCGCCGATCAGCACCGCGCAGCGCGACTCCCAGTCCAGTTGCGGCAGGATTAGCCGGGCCAGGTATTCGGGCTTGTTGGTGACGATGCCCCAACGGCTGCCGGCATCTTCCAGGCACCGCAGCATTGTCTCGATGCCATCGAACAGCACGGCGTGGCGGCCGATCAACTGTTCGTAGCGTTGCAGGAACTCGGTGACATGACTGTCGCGCAGGGTCGCATCCCAATCGGGAAACGCCACGCCCAGCATCGCCCGTGCGCCCTTGGACACCACCGGTCGCAGCTGCTCCAACGCCAGCGGCGGCAGGCCACGCGCCGCGCGCATCTCGTTGGCGGTGGCGAGCATGTCCGGTGCACTGTCGAGCAAGGTGCCGTCCAGGTCGAACAACACCGCGCGCGGGAACCGGGCGATGTCAGGCATTAGCGGCGGCCGGCTTGCTGGCCCAGGCCAGATAGTTGATGTCGGTGCGGCGCGACAGCTTGGCGCTGTTGCGCCATGGCTCGTAGGCCAGGCCGCTGACATCTTCCAGTTGCAGTCCGGTCTCGCGCAGCCAGGCCGCCAGTTCGGAGGGTTTGATGAAATCCTCGTAGTGGTGCGTGCCGCGCGGCAACAGGCGCGCCACGTACTCGGCGCCGACGATGGCCACCGCGAACGCAGCCGGAGTGCGGTTGAGGGTGGACAGGAACAGTTTGCCGCCAGGCTTGAGCAGCGTGGCGCAGGCCTGCAGGATCGCGCCGGGGCGCGGCACGTGCTCAAGCATTTCCATGCAGGTGATGGCGTCGAAACTGGCAGGCGCTTCGGCCGCCAGGTCTTCGACCGATTGCACGCGATAGTCCACTTCCAGCCCGGATTCGAGCCGGTGCAGGCGTGCGACCTTGACCAGCTCCGGCGCCAGGTCGATCGCGGTGACTTGCGCGCCCTGCCGTGCCAGCGCTTCGCTCAGCAGGCCGCCGCCGCAACCGACATCGAGCACCCGCGCGCCGGCCAGCGGCATGCGCGCGGCGACGTAGTCCAGGCGCACCGGATTGAGCGCGTGCAAGGGCTTCTGCGGACCATCGGCGTCCCACCAGCGGTTGGCGAGGGCGGCGAACTTATCCAGCTCGGCCTGGTGGAAGTTGGACGATGCTTGCTCGCGCGTCGTGGTCATGGCGGACTCCTGCAAAACTTCAGGCGGGATGGTGATGGCGGATGCGATCGCGCCACTGGCGGGCGTTGGCGACCAGCGCCTGCACGTCCATGTCGAGCAGGATGCGCTCGCGCAGTTTGGGCTTGCCGGCAATCCAGACATCGCTGACCTGCTGCCGGCCGGCGGCGTAGATCAACTGCGACAGCACGTGGTGCACCGGCTGGGTTTCCAGCGCCGAGAGATCGACCAGCACCAGGTCGGCCTGCTTGCCGACCTCGATCGAACCGATCCGATCACCGAAGCCCAGCGCGCGCGCGCCGCCGAGGGTCGCCGCGCGCAGCGTGGTCGCCGCGTCCAGCGCGGTGGCATCGTTGGCGACGGCCTTGGCCAGGATTGCCGCGGTGCGGTTCTCGCTGAACATGTCCAGGTCGTTGTTGCTGGCACAGCCGTCGGTGCCGATCGCCAGGTTGACCCCGGCCCGCTGCAGGGCGCAGGCCGGGCAGAAACCCGAGGCCAGCTTGAGGTTGGATTCGGGGCAGTGCACCACGCTCACGCCACGCTCGGCGCACAGGTGGATCTCCGATTCGATCAACTGGGTCATGTGCACCGCGATCAGGCGATCGTTGACCAGGCCGAGGCGGTCCAGCCGCGCCAACGGGCGCTGGCCATGCTGTGCCAGCGAATCGCTGATTTCCTGCGCGGTTTCGTGGGTGTGCAGGTGCACCGGGATATCGAGTTGATCGGCCAGCATGCGCACGCGCTCGAAGCTGGCGTCGCTGACGGTATATGGCGCGTGCGGTGCGAAGGCGGTGCCGATCAGCGGATCGTCGCGCCACTGGTCGTGCAGTTCGCCGGCGCGGTCGAAGTATTCGTCGTCGCTCTTGGCCCAGGCGGTCGGGAAGTCGATCACCGGCGCGCCGACCAAAGCGCGAAAGCCATACTTCTTGTAGACCGCCGCCTGTGCATCGGGGAAGAAATAATTTTCGTTGGCACAGGTCGTGCCGCCGCGCAGCATCTCGGCGATCGCCAGGGTGGTGCCGTCGGTGACGAATTCCGGGCCGATCACCGCCGCTTCCACCGGCCAGATGTGCTGTTGCAGCCACACCATCAGCGGCAGGTCGTCGGCGACACCGCGCAACAGCGTCATCGGATTATGGGTATGGGCGTTGACCAGGCCGGGAATCAGCGCCGCTTCGGGCCGCGACACCGTCTCTGCCGGTAGGAAGCGCACGCGCGCTTCGGCCTGCGGCAGGATCGCCACGATCACGCCGTCGCGCACCGCAACGGCATGGTCTTCCAGCACTACCGCATGCGGCTCGATCGGGACGACGAAGCCCGCTTCGATCAGCAGGTCACACGATTCGGGAACAGACTGCGTCACGGGGGATCGACTCCGGGGATGCGAAAGCGCAAAGAGGCCAGTGCCTCAGGCGGCGAGGCCGCCTCGTGCGAGATACCGACCTCACCGAGGGGCTCGATCAACTTGCAACCGAGCCGCTTTGGGCCGGTCGCCTGGCGCGTGATCGCGATGGACCACGCCCCAGGTCCTGCATTGGCTTACTTGACGCGCGAGACGTATTCGCCCGAACGGGTATCCACGCGGATCACTTCGTCCTGGCCGACGAACAACGGCACCCGCACCACCGCGCCGGTTTCCAGCGTGGCCGGCTTGCCGCCGCCACCGGAGGTGTCACCGCGCACGCCGGGGTCGGTCTCGGTGATCTTGAGTTCGACGAAGTTCGGCGGCTGCACCGCGATCGGCGTGCCGTTCCACAGCGTCACCACGCACTGCTCCTCGCCCTTGAGCCACTTCTCCGCGCCGCCCATGCCGCCCTTGTCGGCCTGGACCTGCTCGAAGCTTTCCGGCTGCATGAAGTGCCAGTACTCGCCGTCGTTGTAGAGGTACTGCATGTCGGTATCGAGCACGTCGGCCGCTTCCATCGAGTCGGTCGACTTCATCGTCACTTCCTGCACGCGGCCGGACTTGATCAGGCGGTACTTGACGCGGGTGAAGGCCTGGCCCTTGCCCGGCTTGACGTACTCGGTGTCGGTGATGACCGCCGGTTCGGCGTTGACCAGGATCTTCATCCCGTTCTTGACGTCGTTCATGCCATAGCTGGCCATGTGTGAAACTCCTCGGATAGGGCAAGGCCGCCGCCTGCGGTGGCTGGCCGGTAGAATGGGCTGCCCGCCAGCCGGCGGGCGTACTGTTTCCAGACCGCACATGATAACCGCAGCCCCCAGCCGCTTACAGCCGTCCCCTGCCCGTCCCGCCGCCGCCCGTTGGCAGGCGCTGTGGCGCGATGCCGTGCGCGACCCGCGCGAGCTGCTGGCGATGTTGGGGCTGGAGGCCGAGGCGGTGGGCCTGAGCGAGGCGGCGGCGGGCCAATTCGCACTGCGGGTGCCGCGCGGATTCGTCGCACGGATGCGGCATGGAGACCCGGCCGATCCGTTGCTGCGCCAGGTACTGCCGATCGAGGACGAGATGCAGGTTCTGCCCGGCTATGGCCTGGACGCGGTCGGCGATGCCGCCGCACGCACGGCCGCGGGGGTGATCCAGAAATACCGCGGCCGCGCCTTGCTGATCGCTACCGGCAGCTGCGCGGTTAACTGCCGCTACTGCTTCCGCCGCCATTTTCCCTATGCCGAGGAAACCGCGGCGCGCGACGGCTGGCGCGAGGCGGTGGCGGCGATCGCGGCCGATCCGACAATCGACGAGATACTGCTGTCCGGTGGCGACCCATTGTCGCTGGCGACGCCGAAGCTGGCCGAATTGACGACGGCACTGGCGGCGATCCCGCATCTCAAGCGTTTGCGCATCCACAGCCGCTTGCCGGTGGTGTTGCCCGAGCGGGTGGACGCCGAATTGCAGGCTTGGCTATCGGCGCTGCCGTGGCCGGTGGCGTTCGTGGTCCATGCCAACCATGCCAATGAATTCGACGCCGATGTGGACGCGGCGATGGGCCGACTGCGGGCGGCCGGGGTGCAGGTGCTGAACCAGGCGGTGTTGCTGCGCGGGGTCAACGACGAGGTTGGGACTTTGGCTTCGCTGAGCGAGCGCTGTTTTGCTGCGGGCGTGTTGCCGTACTACCTGCATCAGCTTGACCGCGTCGCTGGTGTCGCGCACTACGAAGTGAGCGACGAGCGTGCGCGGGAATTGCATGTTGGCATGGCGGCGCGGCTGTCTGGTTATCTGGTGCCGCGCTTGGTGCGCGAGGTGCAAGGGGATACCGGGAAACGGCCGCTTTAGTTGCTTTGTTTTTACGTGCGGCGACCGGGGGCAGACCCCCTTCCGGGACACGCCGTGAATACATCCCTGTAGTCTAATCGGCGACATCCATGTCGCCGATTGTCCCGAAAGGGGCCCGCCCTCATTCGCCCCTGGCGGGGCACCTTCCCCCACGAGTGGGAGAAGGAACGGCTGGCATCACGCGACCTGTAATTTGCATAGGCTTCGCTTTTCGCTTTCCCTCTCCCCACCCTCTGACGCCTCTCATCGAAGTGGGGAAATTCGGCGCCGAGCCTCGACCTGCCGGCAGGGTGTGTCAGCCGGCCATGGATGGCCGGCGACGGTTCGTGAGGACAGGATGTCCGCTGAACCGGGGCACAGCCTGCCGGCAGGTCGAGGCCCGCACCGCGAGCCGACCCAACCAAAACCGCCGCTTCTAAAGCGTCAAATCACCCCACCCCGCAAGCGCATCAGATCCCCCGAACTCATCGGCCGGCTGAACCAGTACCCCTGCCCCAGATCACAACCGCGTTCACGCAGCAGGTTGAACTGGCCTTCGTGCTCAATGCCCTCGGCCACCACCGTGATCCCCAGCGAATGCGCCATCGCGATGATCGCCGTGGTCAGTGCCAGGTCGTCGGGGTCGCGCTGCAGGTCCGAGACGAAGCTCTTGTCGATCTTGACCCCGTCGGCCGGCACCTGGCGCAGGTGGCTCAGGCCTGAGAAGCCGGTACCGAAGTCGTCCAGCCAGACTTTCACGCCGGTGCGGTGCAGCTTGTCGAGCAGGCTGGCGGCGAGCATTTCATCACCAATGACCGCGGTCTCCGTCAGCTCCAGGTGCAGGCGCGCCGGCGGCAGGCCGGATTCGCGCAGGCACCGGGCCACGGTGTCGGCCATGTCGCCGCTGCGCAACTGGCGCGGCGAGACGTTGACAGAGACGAACAGCGGCGCCTCGCCGTTGACCAGCGGCCACTGCATGGCATCCAGGCAGGCGGCGCGCAGGACTTTGGGGCCGATCACTTCGATCAGCCCGCTTTGTTCGGCCACTTCGATGAAGATCGACGGCGGGATCGCGCCCAGCGCCGGGTGCTGCCAGCGCAGCAGCACTTCGACGCCGACCATCTTGCGGTCGCTCATGCGGTAGATCGGCTGGTAGACCAGGCGCAGTTCGCCACGGTCCCAGGCCCCGCGCAGTTCGTGCTCCATGTGCACGCGGCGCTCTACCGCGTGGTCCATCGCGCGGCTGTAGAAGCGGTGGCAGTTCTTGCCGGCGACCTTGGCCTGGTACATCGCGATGTCGCCGTTCTTCAATAGCGCAGTAGCACCGCGGGCGTCGTCGGGGAACAGGGTGATGCCGATCGAGGTGCCGAGGAAGACTTCGCGGCCTTCGACCAACAGCGGTTGCCCCAGGTCCTGCACCAGGCGATCGGCCAGCCGTTGGGCCGCTTCGCGCACGTCGCCGGCCTGCAGCAGGATGACGAATTCGTCGCCGCCGAAACGCGCCAGCAATGCTTCGTCGCCGCCCAATGCTTCGACCGCGGCGGAGATGCGCGAGGCGAATTGCAGCAGTGCTTCGTCGCCGGCTTCGTGGCCGAGGGTGTCGTTGACGCGCTTGAAATCGTCGATGTCGGCGAACAGCAACGCCAGTTGGCGGCCGGCGTTGCGCGCGGCCAGCAGCTGGTGGTCGAGGCTTTCGCGGAAAGCCAGGCGGTTGGTCAGGCCGGTCAGCGCGTCGGTATAGGCCATGTGCCGCACTTCGCGGTCGTGGCGGGCGATGCTCTCGCTCATGCGGCCAAAGGCGTGGATCAGTTCGCCGACTTCGTCGTTGCGGTCGCTGCTGCGCCGCTCCACCGCGTAGTCGCCGGCTTCGATCTGCCGCGCTGCCTGCGCCAGCCACCGGATCGGCCCGACCAGGGTGCGCTGGACGTAGATGGCCACGACCGTGCCGATGAATGCCAGGCCGGCCAGCAACAGCAGCAACCAGCCCAGGTCGCGCTTGCCCACTTCGGCCAGGCGTTCCAGCAATGAAGCGTTGGCGCCGGACTCCAGCGCGCGCACGCGGGTCAGCGACATGCCCACGCGCACGCCGCCAATGCGTTCATCGCCCATCATCACCGGCATGGTCACGTCGAGCACGTCCGGAGCCCATTGCATCGTCAGCTTGCGTGCCGCCACTGCCTGGGCAGCGAGCGGGTCATGCATTGGCTGGCCGTAATCGGGGATGTCGATGCTGCCGTCGTGCAGGAGGCGGCCGTCGCGGTCGAACACCCTGACGTAGCTCACCACCTGCTGACGCGAGGTGTTGCGCACCAGCGCGCCGACCTGGTCGAGGTCGGAGTAGTACATCGGGTTGACCAGCGCGTCGGCCAGTTCACTGGTCAAGGCTTCGCCGCGCGAACGCAGGCTGCGGTCGAACAAATCGTGGATGATCGCCCCGCTCAGGGCACGCACTTCGCCTTGCATGCGGGTCTGGCGCTGCAGCAGCAGCACCAGGATGCCCACCACCAGCGCGAAGGCCAGCCCCATCACGATCAGGAATCGGGCCTGCAGGCCGAAGCGCATGCGGCTCATTCGACTTGCATCCGCAGGCGCTGCAAACCTTCGCGCAAGACATCGAGTTCGCGCTGCGAGGCGGGATCGACCTGGTAGAAGCCCGAGGTGCCGAAGAACTTGTGCAGCGCAGGCGCCGCCTGCGGGTCGTGCGCGGCCTGCAACAGGACCTCGCGCAGGCGCCGCTGCACCGCCGGCGGCAGGTCGGCGCGCACCATTTCCACCGCGCGCGGAATCGGCGCGGTGGTATGGATGATGCGGAAGTCGCGCTTGAAGGCGGGCGGCACGTGGCGTTCGTCGTTCCAGTCCAGATCGCTGAAAGCGCCGGCGGTCACCAGGCGCTTGTGTACATAGGCGGCGATGTTCAACTCCGAACGCGCGAAAACATAGCCCACCGCGTCCGGCGCCGGCTCGTCGTTGGGCCCCAGCAGGATTTCCGGACGCAGCCCGTTATCGAGCAGGGTCAAGACCGGCGCCAGGTAGGCACTGGTGGAGAGCGCACTCTGCAGGGCAATGGAGTGGCCAGTGAGCTGGCCCAGCCGCTGCACGGGACTATCGCGGCGGACGAAGAAGATCGTGCTGTATGCGCGCACGCCGTTGCGTTCGGTCAGCAGTAGCGGCCGGGCGCCGCTGCGCTGCTGCAGCAGCATCGCGGTCCCGGCGGTTTCGGTGACCCAGTCGACGCGACCGCGGCGCAGATAGCTGGCCATCCGCTGGGCGTCGGGCGCCATCAGGATGCGGCCCTCGCGGATGCCCACCTCGCGCATGCGCGGCACGACGTAGTCCAGCAACGGCTTGAGTTGCTGGTAGTGGACCTTGGGATCGTCACTGATACGTCCCAGTACCAGGACCTGGGAGGCATCCAATGTCGGCGCGGCCGCCGACGGCTCCGCGGCCGCGGCCTGGAAAGCCCCGCCCAGTCCCAGCAGCCCACAGGCCACCCCTAGCCAACGCAGCCAGCGCAAAGCAGTCAACCGACACCCCCCAGGCATTCGGCCAAGCCTAGCCGAAAGCGTGAACTGTGCAACAGTCAGGCGTCTTTGCGGCCGGCCAGCATCGCCATGCGCTGGGCATCGGAAAGAATGCCGCGCAACAGCCGCACTTCTTGTTCGGTCAGGCCGGCGCGCAGAAACAGGCGGCGCAACTTGCGCATGGCCGAGTCAGGCGACCGGCCCTTGTGGAAGTCGATTTCCTCCAAGGTCTGGCCGAATTGCCCGAACAGCCCCTCCACCTGCGCATGGGTGGCCGGGCCTTCGCGCAGGCCTGGGTCGGCGGCCGGGGCCTGGCTCTCCTGGGCCGCCCGCAGCAGCGCCAGCCGTGCTTCGTAGGCCAGCACCTGCACCGCGGCGGCGAGGTTGAGCGAACTGAACTCCGGATCGGACGGAATGTGCACGGCCAGGTGGCACAACTGCAACTCCTCGTTGGTCAGGCCGGTGCGTTCCCGGCCGAACACTACGGCCACCTCGGCCGGGCCGGCCGCATGGCCAACGGCACGCGCGGCGGCATCGGCTGGCAGCAATTCCTGCAACTGGACCCGGCGCGCGCGCGCGGTGCAGCCGAGCACCAGGGTGCAATCGGCCACCGCCTCGGCCAGGGTCGCGTGCACCGGCGCATCGCCCAATACGTCTTCGGCGCCGGCCGATCGACGAAAGGCGTCCTCGTCCAGCGCCCGCTCCGGCGCCACCAGCACCAGCCGGGACAGGCCCATGGTCTTCATCGCCCGGGCCGCTGCACCGATATTGCCGGGGTGCTGGGTACCGACGAGGACGAAGCGGATATGACGCGATGGGTTGATGTCAGGCTGCATGAACAGGGTATTCGGGAGCGGATCAGCCGCAGATGGTAAACTGCGCGCCGGCCTTCGCGCCGGACCGCTCTTTTCCCCCGCCAGTTCCGTCCTTCTGCCTTCACGGGAGCTTTCACCATGCAGAACCCCGCCGTCACCGTCATGGTCAAGGCCGCCCGCATCGCCGGCAACGTCCTGTTGCGCAACATCAACAAGCTCGAAGCCCTCAACGTGGTGCAGAAGGGCCGCATGGACTATGCGAGCGAAGTGGACGCGGACGCGGAGAAGGTGATCGTCAAGGAACTCAAGCGCGCCTATCCCGAGTACGGGATCCTCGGCGAGGAAGGCGGCGTGCAGGGCAATTCCGGCCGCTACATGTGGGTGATCGACCCGCTCGACGGCACCAGCAACTACTTGCGTGGCTTCCCGCATTACTGCGTGTCGATCGCCCTGGTCGAGAATGGCGAGCCGCTCGATGCGGTGATCTTCGACCCGCTGCGCAACGAGCTGTTCACCGCCAGCCGCGGCTCGGGCGCGGTGCTCAACGACCGCCGCATTCGCGTGACCGACCGCAAGGACCTGGCCGGGGCGATGATCCACACCGGTTTCCCGCCGCGCGAGCGTGCCCGCGTCAGCACCCAGCTCAAGTGCGTGGACTCGCTGTTGACCCAGGCCGAGGATATTCGTCGCACCGGCTCGGCCGCGCTGGACCTGGCCTACGTGGCCTGCGGCCGCGCCGACGCCTACTTCGAAGCGGGCGTGAAGGCGTGGGACATTGCCGCCGGCGTGCTGCTGGTGCGCGAGGCCGGCGGCCGCGTCTGCGACTTCAAGGGCGCCACCCCGCCGCGCATGGACGACCGCGGCCCGGACGGGCGCCAGATCGTCGCTGGTAACATCAAGGTCAGCGATGCGTTGCAGAAGGTGATCGTCAATACCGGTTATGCGGCGGAGTTCGACGCCAAGTTCTGAGCGCCCTCGGCGGTTCAGAAGAAAAAGCCGCCCCCAGGGCGGCTTTTTTCCTTTAGCGCAAGCCGGTCTCCGCGCGCGCAATGACTAACCGCTGGATCTCGCTGGTGCCTTCGTAGATCTCGGTGATCTTGGCATCGCGGAAGTAGCGCTCCAGCGGCATTTCCTTCGAATAGCCCATGCCGCCGTGGATCTGCACGGCCTGGTGGGTGATCCACATCGCCGCTTCCGAAGCGGTGAGCTTGGCCACCGCGGCCTCGGTGCCGAATTTCCGGCCCTGCCCCTTCAGCCAGGCGGCGCGCAGCGTCAGCATCAATGCCGCATCCAGCTTGCACTTCATGTCGGCGATCTTGGCCTGGGTCATCTGGAAAGTGCCAATCGCCGCGCCAAAGGCATGGCGCTCGCGCGCATAGGCCAGGGTGGCCTCGTACGCGGCGCGGGCAATGCCGACCGCCTGCGAGGCGATGCCAATGCGCCCCGCGTCCAGCACGCCCATGGCGATCTTGAAGCCCTCGCCTTCGGCACCCACCACATCCTCGGGCTGGGCCACGTAGTCGGCGAACTCGATCTCGCAGGTGGCCGAGGCACGGATGCCCAGCTTGGGCTCGGTCTTGCCGCGGCCAAAGCCCGGCTTGTCGGTGTCGATCATGAAGGCGGTGATGCCGCGGGCGCCCTGCTCGGGCGCGGTCATCGCGAACAGGACGATGTACTTGGCCACCGGGCCGGAGGTGATCCAGCTCTTCTTGCCATTGATGAGGTAGGTGCCGTCGGCCTGCTTGACCGCGCGGCAACGCATGGCCGAGGCGTCGGAGCCGGATTGCGGCTCGGTCAGGGCGAAGGCGCCGATCGCGCTGCCATCGGCGATGGCGCGCACGTACTTCTGCTTCTGCGCTTCGCTGCCGCTCTTGAGGATGCCGGTGCAGAACAGCGAGTTGTTGACCGACATGATGGTCGAGTGCGCGCCGTCGCCGGCGGCGATCTCGATCATCGCCAGCACATAGCTGATCGGGTCCATGCCGGCGCCGCCGTACTGGTCGGGCACCTCGATACCCATCAGGCCGTTCTCGCCGAGCAGTTGGATGTTCTCCAGCGGGAACTCGCCGCTGCGGTCGAAGTGCTCGGCGCTGGGGGCGATCTTTTCCTGGGCGATCCGGCGGGCCACGTCCTGGATCATCAATTGTTCTTCGGTAAAGCTGAAATCCACGTCCGAACCCTCGGGCAACAAAGTCGCCCGCATTGTAGCGCCAACCATTCGCATGCGTATGTAGGTTGACCCGGCGGGCTTCACGGCTAAAATATCTCGATATCGCGATACAGAGATATTTATGGACCTGGAAGACTGGTCGACCCGCCTGAAGGTCTTCGCCGACGCCACTCGCGTGCGCCTGCTGGCCCTGCTGGAACAGGAAGAGCTGACCGTGGCCGAGTTGTCGGCCATCACCCGGCTGGCGCAGCCGCGCGTGTCCACCCACCTGGCCAAGCTCAAGGAAGCCGGGCTGGTGCGCGACCGCCGCGCCGGCGTTTCGGCCTATTACCGCTTCGATGAAGCCGCCATCGACCCGGCGCAGCGCTCGCTGTGGCAGGCGCTGAGCAACGGCAGCGACGATCCGCTGCTGCGCCAGGACGCCGAGCGCGTGGCCGCGGTGCTGGCGATGCGCGCCTCGGACCAGAACTGGGCCGATTCGGTAGCCGGGGACATGGAGCGCCACTATTCGCCGGGCCGCACCTGGGAGGCCCTGGCCCGCAGCGCCCTGCCGCTGCTGGAGAGCGGCGACGTGCTGGACATCGCTTCCGGCGACGGCGTGCTGGCCGAATTGCTGGCACCACATGCCCGGCGCTACATCTGCATCGATACCAGTGCGCGCGTGGTCGCCGCCGCCAGTGAGCGCCTGCGTCGCCTGGCCAATGTGGAAGTGCGCGAGGGCGACATGCATGCGCTGCCGTTTGCCGAACGCAGTTTCGACCTGGTGGTGCTGATGCACGCGCTGACCTACGCCGCGCGGCCGGCCGAGGCCGTGGCCGAGGGCGCGCGGGTCCTGCGCCCCGGCGGCCGGCTGCTGCTGTGCAGCCTGGCCAAGCACGAGCACCGCAACGCGGTGGAGGCGTACGGCCACGTCAACCTCGGTTTCAGCGTCAAGGAACTGCGCAAGTTCGCCGAAAAGGCCGGACTGGAAGTGTCGAGCCTGGAAACCGTGACGCGCGAAAAGCGTCCGCCGCATTTCGAAGTGATCTCGCTGATCGCCACCAAGCCCTGAGCCGGAGAACACGATGAGCTCGACCCTGCCCTGGTTGCACCCGGACCGCGCCGACAAACTGGCCCGCGCCCTGCGCGAACGCATCCTCATCATCGATGGCGCAATGGGCACGATGATCCAGCGCCACCGCCTGGAAGAGCCGGACTACCGCGGCGAGCGCTTCGCCGAGGGCTTCGACAGCCAGGCCGGGCATGTGCATGGCGCCGGCTGCGGCCACGACCTGAAAGGCAACAACGACCTGTTGCTGCTGACCCGCCCGGACGTGATCGGCGGCATCCACACCGCCTATCTCGAAGCCGGCGCGGACATGGTCGAAACCAACACGTTCAATGCGACTTCGGTCAGCCAGGCCGACTATCACCTCGAACACCTGGTGTACGAGTTGAACAAGGCCGGCGCGGCGTTGGCTCGGCAGTGCTGCGATGCAATCGAAGCAACCACCCCCGACAAGCCGCGCTTTGTCATCGGCGTGCTCGGCCCCACCAGCCGCACCGCCTCGATCAGCCCGGACGTCAACGACCCCGGCTTTCGCAACACCAGCTTCGACGAGTTGCGCGGCACCTACCGCGAGGCGATCGAGGGCCTGATCGATGGTGGCGCCGACACGATCATGGTCGAGACCATCTTCGACACGCTCAACGCCAAGGCCGCGCTGTACGCGATCGAGGAAGTGTTCGACGCGCGCGGTGGCCGCCTGCCGGTGATGATCTCCGGCACGATTACCGACGCCTCCGGCCGCACCCTGTCCGGGCAGACCGCCGAGGCCTTCTACGCCTCGGTCGCGCACGGCCGGCCGCTGTCGGTCGGGCTCAACTGTGCGCTGGGTGCGCGCGACCTGCGCCCGCACGTGGAGACCCTGGCCACCGTCGCCGACGCCTATGTCAGTGCGCACCCGAACGCCGGGCTGCCCAATGCCTTCGGCGAGTACGACGAGACGCCCGAGGAAATGGCCGCCACGCTGCACGAATTCGCTACCGCCGGGTTGCTCAATATTGTCGGCGGCTGCTGCGGCACCACTCCGGCGCATATCCGCGCGATTGCCGAAGCCGTGCGTGGGCTGCCACCGCGGCGCCTGCCCGACGCAATCGACCAGGCAGCCTGAGCCCGCCCTGCCCCGCTGTCCCCTCGAATTCCTGGACTCCCCGCACCAATGTCCCTACCCCGCCATACCCGACTGTCCGGCCTGGAACCCCTGGTCATCACCCCGGACCTGCTGTTCGTCAACATCGGCGAGCGCACCAACGTCACTGGCAGCGCGCAGTTCCGCAAGCTGGTCAAGGAGGAGCGCTACGAAGAGGCGGTGGAAGTGGCGCGGCAGCAGGTCGCCAACGGCGCGCAGATCCTCGACGTCAACATGGACGAGGGCCTGATCGACTCCGAGAAGGCGATGACGCGCTTCCTCAACCTGATCATGTCCGAGCCGGATATCGCCCGCATCCCGGTGATGGTCGATTCCTCGAAGTGGAGCGTGATCGAGGCCGGGCTGAAGTGCCTGCAGGGCAAGAGCGTGGTCAATTCGATCTCGCTCAAGGAAGGCGAGGCGCAGTTCATCGAACAGGCGCGCAAAGTACTGCGCTATGGCGCCGCCGCGGTGGTGATGGCCTTCGACGAAGCCGGCCAGGCCGACACCTGCGCGCGCAAGGTGGAAATCTGCACGCGTGCCTACCGCATCCTCACCGAACAGGTCGGCTTCCCGCCGCAGGACATCATCTTCGACCCCAATATCTTCGCCGTCGCCACCGGTATCGAGGAACACGACAACTACGCGGTGGACTTCATCGAAGCCACGCGCATCATCAAGCGCACGCTGCCGCATTGCCATATCTCCGGCGGTGTCTCCAATGTCTCGTTCTCCTTCCGCGGCAACGAGCCGGTGCGCCAGGCGATCCACTCGGTGTTCCTGTACCACGCCATTGCCGCCGGCATGGACATGGGCATCGTCAATGCCGGCGCGATGCCGATCTACGATGACCTCGAGCCGGACCTGCGCGAGCGGGTCGAGGACGTGGTCCTCAACCGTCGCAAGGATGCGACCGAGCGCTTGCTGGAAATCGCCGAGCGCTACAAGGGCAAGAAAGGCGCCTCGCAGGTGGAAGACCTGGCCTGGCGCGACAAGCCGGTGGCCCAGCGCCTGGCGCACGCGCTGGTGCATGGCATCGATGCCTTCGTTGAAGAGGACACCGAGTTGGCGCGGCAGGCGTCGAGCCGGCCGCTGGACGTGATCGAAGGTCCGCTGATGGACGGCATGAACGTGGTCGGCGACCTGTTCGGCGCCGGCAAGATGTTCCTGCCGCAAGTGGTGAAGTCGGCGCGGGTGATGAAGAAGGCGGTGGCCTATCTGCTGCCCTTCATCGAAGCGGCCAAGGCCGCCGGCGACGGCGCCAGCCACTCCAACGGCAAGATCATCATGGCCACGGTCAAGGGCGATGTGCACGACATCGGCAAGAACATCGTCGGCGTGGTACTGGCCTGCAATAACTTCGAGGTCGTCGACCTCGGCGTGATGGTGCCGGCGCAGACCATCCTCGACCGCGCCCGCGCCGAGAATGCAGACTTGATCGGCCTGTCCGGCCTGATCACGCCGTCGCTGGAAGAAATGTCGCACGTGGCGCGCGAACTGCAGCGCCAGCAGTTCGATATTCCGCTGCTGATCGGCGGCGCCACTACGTCACGCGCGCATACGGCGTTGAAGATCGACCCGCACTACAGCGCGCCGACGGTGTGGGTGAAGGACGCTTCGCGCGCGGTAGGCGTGGCGCAATCGCTGATTTCCCACGAGCTGCGCGCGGCCTTCGTCTCGGCCAACGATGCCGACTACGCCGAGATCCGCCAGCGCCATCGCAACCGCGGCGACGCCAAGCGCCTGGTCTCGCTGCAGCACGCGCGTGCGCAGCGCTTCGACGGCGGCTGGGACGACTATGTGCCGCCGACGCCGAAGCAACCCGGGCTGCATGTCATGGACGACTATCCGCTGCAGGACCTGGTGCCGCTGATCGACTGGACCCCGTTCTTCCAGGCCTGGGAACTGGCCGGCAAGTACCCGGCCATCCTCAGCGACGAGATCGTCGGCAGCCAGGCCACCGAGCTGTATCGCGATGCACGCGCGATGCTCGACAAGATCGTCGGCGAGAAATGGCTCACGGCACGCGCCGTATTCGGGCTGTGGCCGGCCAATGCCGTCGGCGATGATGTGCGGGTCCGTACCGGGACGGGTGACACCACCCTGCACTTCCTGCGCCAGCAGGTCGACAAGCCGGCCGACCGACCGGACTTCTGCCTGGCTGACTTCATCGCGCCCGAGGACAGCGGGCGCCAGGACTGGATTGGTGCGTTCGCGGTCACTGCCGGCATCGGCATCGACGCGCACGTGGCCCGCTTCGAAGCCGCGCACGACGACTACAACGCGATCCTGCTGAAGGCCCTGGCAGACCGCCTCGCCGAAGCGCTGGCCGAGCGCCTGCACCAGCGCGTGCGCACCGACTACTGGGGCTACGCCAACGATGAGACCCTGGATAACGAAGCGCTCATTGCCGAGCAATACCGCGGCATCCGGCCGGCGCCGGGTTACCCGGCCTGCCCCGAGCACAGCGAGAAGCAGACGCTGTTCGCGCTGCTCGATGCCACCGGCCATACCGGCATGACCTTGACCGAAAGCTTCGCCATGCTGCCGACCGCGGCGGTGTCGGGTTATTACTTCAGTCACCCGCGCAGCCAGTACTTCGTGGTCGGGCGCTTGTCGCGCGAACAGGTCACCGATTACGCGCGCCGCAAGGGCGTGGACCTGGTCCAGGCGGAGCGCTGGCTGGCGTCGAACCTGGATTACGACCCGGAGTAGCGCCTCACGCTTCAGCGCGGGCGCGCGGTCTGCGGCGAGGCGTCGAGGAAGGCTTGCAAGGAGGGCAGCAACACGCGGTTGCCGTGGCCGCTCAGATGGTCGCCGTCGAAGTACAACGGCCGGCCGTCGTCGAAGGCATTGCAACGCTGCGCCGTGCACAGCACCGGCAATGGATCCCACACCGCGGCGCCGGGCAGGCGCGCGGCAATCTGCTGCAATGCTTGCATTGCCGGCGCGCGATAGGCTTCGACCGTTGCGCGATCCAGCCACAATCCGCCGCTGCAGACTGCATTGCCGTGATTGAACCGGTCCGCGCAGCGGTACGGCGGCGCCGGCAACACCGGCTTGGGCGCTTCGAACACGATGCGCACGCCCTGCCCGGCCAGCGGCGTCAGTTGCTCGACCGTGGCCAGGACCTGGGCATCTCGACGCGCTCGCTCGGCGTCGGCAGCGAGCGCGGCGAGATTGTCCGCCAGCGAATGGCGCTCGAACTCATCCACCAGCCGGGCGACTCGCAATCCCGGCAGCAGCAGCGCATCGCCCGGGCGTGCGCGCGTCGCGATGTCGGCCAGCGCGGCGTCGAGGAAGGCGACGCATCCGGGGTCGTGGCCGGCACCCGGCACCAGCGGCGCCACGGCGCAGCCGCCCATTGAATACAGATGCACCGGACCACCGGTCAGGACTGCCTGGCGCCGCAGCAGCTCGTTGTAGGCGATCGCGTGCGAATCGCCGAGCACGAACAGCGCGCGGCCGTTACCCGGCGGCAGATCGCATTCGCCGCGCGAGAAAATGCGCGCGCGCGTGCCGGCAATCGTGTACGTCTGCGTGGCCTGCCGGCAATGCGGAAACTCATGCCGCAACCCGGCGGCATAGGCGTACCAGTCCAGCGGATGCCGGGTGACCGTGCTCAGCGACAAGTGGCGGCCCAGGTTCTCGGCCAGCAAGGACTGCACGCCCGCGCCCAGCACCAGCGCCGCCAGTCCAGTCCCGACCACGCGCCCAGCGCGCCAACCCGAGCCGCGCTCGCGCCGCCAGGGCGTTTCGATCCAGCGATAGGACGCGGCCGCCAGCGCCAGGCTGGCGCCAATGGCCAGCAGCTTGTGCGGCCAAGCCTCCAGGCCGATGGTCCAGCGCAGCAGCACCAGGACCGGCCAATGCCACAGATACAGGGAATATGAGCGCAGCCCTAGCGCGACCACCGGCCGGGACGACAGCAGTCGGCCCAACACACCGCCGGCGTGACGATGCAGTAGCACTACCAGGCCCAGCGTGCCGAGCACCGGCGCCAGGCCGTCGGGCCATGGCGAGCGCCCCGGGCGCGCGGTCCACAATCCCCAACCCAGCACCAGCGCGGCAACGCCCAGCAAGACGGCGCGCGCCGGACGCCGCAATGCCAGGCCGCGATTGAACAGCGGCTCGGCGCCGCCATGGCGCAATGCCAGCACCTGGTAGACCAACACACCCAGGCCGAGCTGCCAGAAGCGCGTGGTGGTCATGTAGAAGCTGGCTACCTCGCGTCCCGGCAAACCGGCCTGCCAGATCGCGTAGACCAGCGAGCCCAGCGTGGCGCAGGCAAACAGCGCCATGGCCCAGGCCCGGCCGCGGCCGCCGCGCCGCCAGGCCAGGAACAGCAGCGGGAATACCAGGTAGAACTGCTCCTCCACCCCCAGCGACCAGGTGTGGGTGTAGGGGTTGAAGTCGACCCGTGGGGAGAAGTAATCGCTGCCGGTGCGTGCCAACACCCAGTTGCTGAAGCCGACGAAGGCGAAGCGCCCGGTCTTGGTGCTGGTCTCGCTCAACCACGACTCGGGGATGAAGAGCATGGAAACCAGCGCGGTGCCCAGCAGGCAGGCCAGCAACGCAGGCGCGATACGCCGCATCCGGCGCGCATAGAAGCGCAGCAGCTCGCCTGTCGTGGTCGCTGGCGGCAAGCGGTCGACCGATGCGCTGACCACGAAGCCGGAAATGGCGAAGAACACATCCACGCCAGTGAAGCCGCCCGGCAACCAGCGTGGATCGAGGTGATAAGCCAGCACCGCGAGCACGGCCAGCGCGCGCAGACCATCGACATGGGCGAGGTAGCCCGCAGCCTGCGTGGATGTCCGCGCCATTCCTTAGCTCTCTCTGCCTGATCGATGTGTTGTGCACGCACGCAGCAAGGGTGTAGACCTGATCCAGGCCGAACGCTGGCTGGCGTCGAATCTGGACTACAACCTGGAGTGAGGGCTGGTCGCGGCTTCGTTCGTCGGGGCTGATGGCCCGAGGCCACCCAGAGCCCCTCCTACAGGCTTACCAGACCAGGTCGTCGGGTACCTGGTACTGCGGGTCCGCATACGGGTCTTCTTCGGCCGGCGCATCCGGATCCACCTTCAACGCTACCGACGGCGCGAACACCGCTTCGGCTTCCAGCAGCACCGCAGCGGTCACCAGCACATAGCGGCCGTTGAGCTGCAGCACGCCCAGCTCGCCCGCGTTGAGCGCCTTGAGCTGTTCGGCGTTGACGTAGACGCGCTTGATCTTGCCGCCATAGGGAAAGTGGCGCGCGATGTCGGCGTTGGGATCGTTGAGCGACTTGTCCTTCAGCAGTTCCTCGAGCTTGGCCCGCGCTTCGCGGCGCTGGCGCGCCTCTTCCTGCTTCAGCCGCTCGGCTTCTATGCGCTCGTCTTTCTCGCGCTGGGCGCGGATCGCGTAGGCCTTGGCCAGGTCGATTTCCTCGCGCGAACGCGCCGGCTTGCCGCTGCCGGGCGCGCCGTTGCGGCCTTGCGGCGCCGGACCGCGACCGGCTTGTGCCGGCCTGCCCTGCCCGGGCTTGCCGGCACCGTGCTTGTTGTCGCCTTGGCGCCGGCCGTCATGGCCAGGCTTGCCGGCGTGCGCCGGCTTGCCGCCGTGCGGACGCGCGGCGGGTCTGGCATCGGGCTTGCGCTCGGGTTTGGGCGCGGGCTTGAAGCCCAGGCCCAGCAGCTGGTCGCGGAGGGTATCGCTCATGGCGGGTGGATCTTAAGGCGAGGAGTAAGGCCAGGCTCAATAATGCGGCGGCGGCGGTTCATCCGCCGGATCTGCATTGAGCGCGTTGCGCACCCGCCCGAGATCTTCGAGCAAGTGGCGGATCGTTTCGGCGTTGCGCGCACCGGTCATGCGCGCATCGGCCAGGGCCTCGCTAAGCTCGGCCAGCGCGTGTTCTTGGAAGGACAAGCGCATTTCAAGTTCGACCAGGCGCGCTTCCAGCGCCTGGTCGTGGGGTACGGCTTCATGCATCGAAAGGGTTTCCGTGGACCGAGCGGCCGCGACCAATCGCATAGTAGGCCAGCCCCGCTGATTCTATCTCGGCCGGCTCGTAGAGATTGCGACCGTCGAAAACCACCGCGTCCTTCAGCGCCGCCTTGAGGCGGGAGAAGTCCGGGCTGCGGAACTGCTTCCACTCGGTCACCACCACCAGAGCGTCGGCACCTTCCAGGGCTTCGGCGGCATTGCTGCAGAAGTGCAGGTCGTCGCGCTGGCCGAAGATCCGCTGGGCCTCGTGCGTGGCTTCCGGATCATAGGCACGCACCTTGGCGCCGGCCTCCCACAACTGGGCGAGCAGACGGCGGCTGGAGGCTTCGCGCATGTCGTCGGTGTTGGGCTTGAACGCCAGGCCCCACACCGCGAAGGTCTTGCCGGCAATGCTCGTGCCCTGGCCGCGGCCGTAGTGCTGCTGGACCAGTTCGAACAGGTGGCCCTTCTGGCCATTGTTGACGGCCTCGACCGCGTTCAACAGTTTCGGCTCATGGCCGTACTGCTGCGAGGTCTTCGCCAGTGCCTGCACGTCCTTGGGGAAGCACGAACCGCCGTAGCCGGCGCCGGGATAGATGAAATGCCAGCCGATGCGCGGGTCCGAACCGATGCCCTTGCGCACGTTCTCCACGTCGGCGCCGACCTTCTCGGCGATGTTGGCGATCTCGTTCATGAAACTGATCTTGGTCGCCAGCATGGCGTTGGCCGCGTACTTGGTCAGTTCGGCCGAACGCACGTCCATCTCGACGATGCGGTCGTGGTTGCGGTTGAACGGTGCATACAGGCGCCGCATGTGCGCTACCGCCGACGGCCGCGTGGCGCCGATGACGATGCGGTCCGGCCGCATGCAGTCGGCCACCGCGTCGCCTTCCTTCAGGAACTCGGGGTTGGAGACGACGTCGAAGGCATAGTCGACACCGCGTGCCTGCAGCTCGGCGGCAATCGCAGCGCGCACCTTGTCGGCGGTGCCCACCGGCACCGTCGACTTGTTGACCACGATTGACGGGCCGTCGATGTGCTGGCCGATGGTGCGGGCCACCGCCAGCACATACTTCAGGTCGGCACTGCCGTCTTCGTCCGGCGGCGTGCCGACGGCGATGAACACGATTTCGCCGTGGGCGATCGCCGCGGCCGCATCGGTGGTGAAACGCAAGCGGCCGGCGGCATGGTTGGCCTTGACCATCGGTTCAAGGCCGGGCTCATAGATGGGGATCACCCCGTTGTTGAGACCTTCCACCTTGGCCTGGTCGATATCGACACAGACCACGTGATGTCCTACTTCTGCCAGACAGGTACCGGTGACGAGACCGACATAGCCGGTCCCGAAGATCGCAACGCGCATGGAGGGGGGATCTCCTGTGGGGGGTTACGGCAGGATACCCAGCAATTCGACATCAAACGTCAAAGTTGCGTCAGGACCGATGCCACCTTGCGGCATGCCGTCCGGGCCATAGGCCAGATTGGAGGGAATCCAGAAGCGATATTTCGAGCCCACCGGCATCAGCGAAACGCCTTCGCTCCAGCCCTTGATGACCTGGTTCAAGCCGAATTCCACCGGCTCGCCGCGCTCGTAGGAGCTGTCGAAGACATGGCCGTCGAGCAGCTTGCCTTCGTAGTTGACCCGCACCTTGCTGGAAGGATTCGGACGCTCGCCGCTGCCCTGGCGCAGCACCATGTACTGCAGGCCCGAAGCGGTGGTGACCACGCCCTTCTCGGTCTTGTTCTTGGCCAGGAACGCATTGCCCTGCTCGCGGTTCTTGCCCGACGCCGCAGCCTGCTTGGAACTGCCGAACGCCTGCAGCGTGGCCTGCGCTTCCTGCGGGCTCAGCAGCGTGGTGCCCTTGCTCAGCGAAGTCTGCAGGCCCTGGACCAACACGCTCAGGTCGATGTCGTCCTTGATCCGCAACAGCGACGGGCCGACCATGCGGTCGCCCAGCATCAGGCCGACGTTCTGCTTGTTCACCGCCGGCGGCTGCGCGCCCGGCGCCAGGCCCGGCACCTGCTGGCCATTGCGCACCGCCAGCGTGGTACGCAACGCGGCATCGGTGGCCTGGGCCTGCTCATCGCCCAACAGCGGCTGGCCGCCCTTGAACGCGTTCTCGATGGCACGCTGCATGGCGGCGGTGTCGATGTAATCGGCGACCGGCTCGAACGAACGCGCGATATCCATGCCGATGGCGTAGCTGACCTTCTCTTTCTCAGTGCTCAAAGCGGACTTCTCCTTGGAGGCCGCGGGCGCGGCCGTTTGCTGCGACATCGCCGGCGCCGAGGCGGCCATTGCCACGATCATCAGCGACGCTGCCGCGCCGCGCATTGCCATCTTCATTCGCTGTGAATCCTGAGTTGTAGGTGGACGCCGCCGCCGGCGCACGGGGCCGGCATTGTCGCACGCACGGGTGCCGCCGGCCTATGTCAGCGCTTGGCCGGCGGTGCGTTGAGCTCACGCTCGATCGCCGCGATCAGCGCCGGATCGTCCGGCTTGATCTTGCTGGGGAACTGCGCAACCACGCGGCCGTCCCGCGCGATCAGGTACTTGTGGAAGTTCCAGCCCGGCGCCACGCCGGTGGCCGCGGTCAGGCGCTGGTACAGCGGCGTCGCCTCGGCGCCGAGCACGTGCACCTTTTCGAACATCGGGAACTTCACCCCGTAGGTAAGCTTGCAGAACTCCTGGATCTGCGCCTCGCTGCCGGGCTCCTGTCCCTTGAAATCGTTGGACGGAAATCCGAGTACCGCGAAACCCTGCGACTGGAAGCGCGTGTTCAATGCTTCGAGTCCGTCGTATTGCGGCGTGTAGCCGCACTTGCTGGCCGTATTCACCACCAGCACGACCTTGCCGCCGTAAGTCTTGTTCAGATTAACGGGGGTCTTGCCGGCCAGCGGCCGGTAGTCCAGGTCCAGCAACGTCGGTGCGGCGGCGCCGGCCAAGCCACTTATGACCAGCATAAAACCGAGCAGAATCAACTTATTGCGCAACATTGCCAGACTCCTGCGGTGGGCGGCGGAAGCCCGGCGGGCCCCTGCCATTGGTTGGGTATGACAGCGGCTTGACGTTCCCCGTGTTGGTGTTATAGTTACATACAACACCAGCCACCCAACGCAGGGGGAGCGCAAGATGAACAGCAAGGCGATCGCACTCATGCACGGCCGCGGCAAGCTATTCAGCCGCTCGGTTCCGTTGCTGCTCCTGCTGTCCGGCTCGGCCGTACTGGCCGCTGGTAGGCAGGAACCCGCATCCGGATTGGTCAAGGACACCGGCGCCGATTATGGCGTCTCGGCGGCGGCAGAGGAAAACACAGCGCCATCTCCGCAGGAACAAGCCCCCCGCCCCGCGCGGCGGGCCCGCACCTCGCTGTCGATGCCCTATTTCTCCTTCGCGCAAAGCCTGCGTCCCCGGAGCTGACCTATGAGTGACATTACGTGGAGCGACGGTGCTCCCATCTACCGCCAGCTGAAGGATCGCGTGATCGCGATGATGCTGGACGGCATCATCAAGCCGGGGGACGCCCTGCCCTCGGTACGCCAGGTGGCGGCCGAGTATCAGCTGAACCCGATCACCGTTTCGCGCGCCTACCAGGAGCTGGCCGACGAGGCCCTGGTCGAGAAGCGGCGCGGCCTGGGGATGTTCATGACCGAGGAGGCGGCCAAGAAGCTGCGCGGCAGCGAGCGCGACCGCTTCCTCAACGAAGAATGGCCGGCCGTGCTGGAGCGGATCCAGCGGCTGGGACTGTCATTGGATGATTTGCTGCCTTCGGGGAAACTGCCATGAATGCCGTCGTTTCGGAATCGGTCGTCAACGCACAGGGCCTGCGCAAGGCCTATCGCAACAAGCTGGCGCTGGACAACACGTCCTTCAATGTCGGCGCCGGCCGCATCGTCGGCCTGATCGGCCCCAACGGCGCCGGCAAGACCACCGCGCTGAAGGCCATCCTCGGCCTGACGGCATTCGAGGGCACGCTCAAGGTGCTGGGCCTGGACCCGCGCCATAGCCGCGATGCACTGATGAACGATGTCTGCTTCATCGCCGACGTGGCGGTGCTGCCGCGCTGGCTGCGGGTGGGCGAAGCCATCGACTTCGTCGCCGGCGTGCACCCGCGCTTCGACCGCGCCAAGTGCGAGCGCTTCCTGGCCAACACCCAGCTCAACCCCAAGCTGCGCGTGCGCGAATTGTCCAAGGGCATGATCGTGCAGCTGCACCTGGCGCTGGTAATGGCCATCGATGCGCGCCTGCTGGTGCTCGACGAGCCGACCCTGGGCCTGGACATCCTCTACCGCAAGCAGTTCTACCAGCGCCTGCTGGAAGACTACTTCGACGAGGAAAAAACCATCCTGATCACCACCCACCAGGTCGAGGAGATCGAGCACATCCTCACCGACGTGCTGTTCATTCGCGACGGCAAGATCGTGCTGAGCGCGGAAATGGAACACCTGGCCGACCGCTACACCGAGGTGCTGGTGCCGGCCGACGCCGTCGCCGAGGCCCGCCAGTTGTCCCCGATCGACGAACGCAGCCTGCCGTTCGGCAAGAGCGTGCTGCTGTTCGATGGCATTCCCAAGGGCCAGTTGGCCACCTTGGGCGAAACCCGCACTCCTGGCCTGGCCGACCTGTTCGTCGCCATCATGAAGGGAACCTACGCATGAACATGGCAAAGACCCCTCTGACCCGGCACCCCGTGAGCGAATCGGGCAAGTTCGGCTGGCTGCTCAAGCGCGAATTCTGGGAACATCGCGGCGGCTTCCTGTGGGCCCCGGTGATCACCGGCGCGATTGTCGTGGTGCTGTACGCGCTGCTGGCGATCATTGGCTCGGTCGCCGGGCGCAAGCACGGCGGCGGCTTCAACCTCGACGAAAGCCCGCAGAAGATCCACGAAGTCGTCGGTGCCTTTGGCGACGGCGTGATGCTGGCCGGCGTCATCCTGGCCTGCGTCGTGCTCGCCTTCGTGGTGTTCTTCTACTCGCTGGGTTCGCTCTACGACGACCGCCGCGACCGCAGCGTGCTGTTCTGGAAGTCGCTGCCCCTGTCCGACACCCAGACCGTGTTGTCCAAGGCCGCCTGGGCGCTGCTGCTGGCGCCGCTGATCGCCGTGGTCGTCGGCCTGCTGATCGGCGTGGCGATGTGGCTGGTCACCGCCCTGACGATGACCGTCAACGGACTGTCGGCCGGCGGCGCGGTGTTCACCCACTCGCATCCGCTGCGGATCATCGGCGGGGTCATCGCCGCGCTGCCGGTGTACATCGCCTGGGCACTGCCCACGGTCGGCTGGCTGATGTTCTGCTCGGCCTGGTCGCGCACCAAGCCCTTCCTGTGGGCGGTGCTGATCCCGATCCTGGCCTGCGTGATCATCAGCATGATGAACATCCTGCCGGGCCTGAACCTCAACCTCGGTGCGGTCTGGTACGTGGTGGTCTTCCGCGGCCTGCTGAGCGTGGCGCCCGGTGCCTGGTACGGCCGCATCGGCACCTCCTCGGGCAACGGCGAGATCAACACGCCCGAAGAGCTGGCCAACGCCATCGACCTGCGCGACAGCTGGCACGCTTTTGCCACCGTCGACTTGTGGATCGGCGTGGTGGTGGGCGTGGCGCTGATCGCCGGCGCGGTCTACATGCGCCGCTGGCGCGACGACAACTGATATCGGCGCGGCGCCTTTCCCGGCGCCGCGTTTTTCCGCATTTCCAGGAGGATCACCCAGTGCGCTTGACCCTAGCCCTATGCTCGATGTTGCTGCTGCTCCCGCTCG
>DATCVI010000044.1:0-14635 GCA_036566925.1 Stenotrophomonas sp. | reverse complement strand
ATAGGCCTTGAACTCGCCACCGAAACGCTCGGCGCCAACCTTGGTCAGCGCAGCGGTCAGCGTGGTCTTGCCGTGGTCAACGTGACCGATGGTGCCGACGTTGACGTGCGGCTTGGTGCGCTCAAACTTACCCTTAGCCATGGCTGCTTCTTCTCGGTGTTCGTTGAAAGGTATGGCGACTTGTAGATGGTGCTCACGAAAGGAATCGAACCTTCGACCTCCTCCTTACCAAGGAGGTGCTCTACCGACTGAGCTACGTGAGCGAGTTGCGTATTGTGACACGTTTTCCGTTCAATGGAGCGGGAGACGGGAATCGAACCCGCACCATCAGCTTGGAAGGCTGAGGTTCTACCGTTGAACTACTCCCGCAACGGGGATTGAACTGCCACAACGTGAAACTGGTGGAGGGAGGTGGATTCGAACCACCGAAGGCGTAAGCCAGCAGATTTACAGTCTGCCCCCGTTGGCCGCTTGGGTATCCCTCCAAACCCACTCCGTCACTTGGCCGCGAAGCCATTCATGCCGGTGTGGAGAGCCCGCAATTTTGGTCGGGGTACCCGACCTTGTCAACACTAATTTGTAATTTTTCCGCGTTTTCCGGCCGCGGACCGCCGCCGGCGTCAGACGTTGAAGCGGAAGTGCAGCACGTCGCCTTCCTGCACGCGGTATTCCTTGCCTTCCAGGCGCAGGCGACCCGCTTCTTTAGCGCCGGCCTCGCCCTTGTACTTGATGAAATCATCGAAGGCGATCGTTTCGGCGCGGATGAATCCCTTCTCGAAATCGGTATGGATCACCGCGGCCGCCTGCGGCGCGGTCGACCCGGCCTTGACCGTCCAGGCGCGCACTTCCTTTACGCCCGCGGTGAAGTAGGTCTGCAATCCAAGCAACTTGTAGGCGGCGCGGATCACCCGGTTCAGGCCCGGCTCGGCCAGTCCCAGGTCAGCCAGGAAAACATCGCGATCGGCGTCGTCCAGTTGCGCGAACTCTTCCTCGATGGCCGCCGACACCGGCACCACTTCGGCACCCTCGGCAGCAGCGTGCCGGCGCACGGCGTCCAAGTGCGGGTTGTTCTCGAAGCCGTCCTCCAGCACGTTGGCGATGTACATGACCGGCTTGAGCGTGAGCAGGAACAAGTCGCGCACCAGGGCCTTCTCTTCCTCGTCCAGGCCAGCAGCACGACCGGCCTTGCCCTCGGCCAGCGCGGCCTGCAGCTTGGCCAGTACCGGCTTGCGCGCGGCCGCTTCCTTGTCGCCGCCCTTGGCGGCGCGCTCGGCGCGGTTCAGCGCCTTTTCCACGCTGTCCAGGTCGGCCAGCGCCAGTTCGGTGTCGATGGTCTCGATGTCCGACAGCGGGTCCACCTTGCCGGCCACGTGCACGATGTCACCGTGCTCGAAGCAGCGCACCACGTGGGTGATCGCGTCTACTTCGCGGATGTGCGCCAGGAACTTGTTGCCCAGGCCCTCGCCGCTCGCCGCGCCGGCGACCAGCCCGGCGATATCGACGAACTCGACTGCCGTCGGCACCACCTTCTGCGGCTTGACGATCTCGGAGAGCTGGTTCAGTCGCAGATCCGGCACCGGCACGATGCCGACGTTCGGCTCGATCGTGCAGAACGGAAAATTGGCCGCGGCGATGCCCGCCTTGGTCAGCGCGTTGAACAGGGTCGACTTGCCGACGTTGGGCAGGCCGACGATGCCGCATTTGATGCCCATGGTGCGTAATCCGGGATGGTGATTCGGGATTGGGGATGGCCAGCGGCAATCCCCAATCCCCAATCATCAAGCCTTGGCGGTATTCAGGCGCTTGGTCGCCTCGTTGAAATTGCCAGACGCGGCCAAGGGCAACACCTCGATCGCCTCATCGATGCTGCGTCCGATCAGCACGTCATCGTCGCGGTTGGCACGGCCGAGCACCCACGGCACCACCTTGTCCTTGTGGCCGGGATGGCCGATGCCCACGCGCAGCCGGTGGAACTTGCCGTGGCCGAGCAGGCGGATGGTATCGCGCAGGCCATTCTGTCCGCCGTGGCCGCCATCGAACTTCAACCGCGCCACACCTGGGGCCAGGTCGAGCTCGTCGTGCGCCACCAGCATCTGTTCGGGCTCGATCTTCCAGAAGCGCAGCGCCGCGGTGATCGACTTGCCGCTCAAATTCATGAACGTGGCCGGCTTGAGCAGCCACACCGGCTGGCCGGCGATGTCCACGCGGGCCACTTCCCCGAACAACTTGGATTCCAGGCTCCAGCGCGCGCCGACCGATTCGGCGAGGGCGTCGACGAAACGAAACCCGGCGTTGTGCCGGGTTTGGGCGTGTTCGGGACCGGGGTTGCCGAGTCCGACGATCAGTCGCAGTGCAGACATGCGGAAGCCACCACCCTACCCCCTCCGCGCAGCGCACGGAGGGGGCGTGGCGATTACTTGGCCTCGTCCTTGCCCGCCTCGGCGGCCGGGGCTTCGGCTTCTTCGCGGCCGTGCTTGGCAATCACGATGGCGACATCGTGTTCCTTGCCCTGCTTCAGTTCCGGGATTTCCACGCCGGCCGGCAGCTTGATGTCCGACAGGTGGATGACGTTGCCCACTTCCAGGGCCGACAGGTCGACCTCGATGAACTCCGGCAGATCCTTCGGCAGGCAGCTGACCTGCACTTCGTTCAGCTCGTGGGTCACGACCACTTCGGCAGACTTGCCGGCCGGCGACTTGTCTTCGTTGATGAAGTGCAGCGGCACCGAGGCGTTGAGCTTTTCGTTCTCGTTAACGCGCTGGAAGTCGATGTGCATGATCAGCTGCTTGAACGGATGGCGCTGCATGTCACGCAACAGCACCTTCTGCACGTCGCCGTTGAGGCTCAGGTCCAGGATCGAGGAGTAGAACCACTCGTTCTGCTGGGCCAGCCACACTTCTTCGTGGTCGAGCTGGATGCTGACCGGCTTCAGATCGCCACCGTAGACGATCGCGGGGATGACGCCGGCGTGACGCAGGCGGCGGCTCGCACCCTTACCCTCGTCCTCGCGACGCTGCACCTTGATTTCATGAGTCTTGGCCATTTCGTTTACTACCTAGGTTAATGAACCGCCTCGCGGCGGTTTTGCGACTTCCCCGCGACCAGGGAAGCCAATGAAAGCCGGCGAAAGCCGCCGGCTCAATCCACGTACAGCGAGCTGACCGATTCGCCGAAGGCGATGCGCCGGATGGTCTCGGCAAGCAGTTCGGCCACGCTCAACTGGCGAATCTTGGTGCACACGCGCGCCGCGTCGGACAGCGGGATGGTGTCGGTCACCACGATCTCGTCCAGCTGCGAGTTGTTGATGTTGTCCACCGCCGGACCCGAGAACACCGGGTGCGTGCAGTAGGCCACCACCTTCACTGCGCCACGCTGTTTGAGCGCGGCGGCGGCGGCGCACAACGTGCCGGCGGTGTCGACCAGGTCGTCCACCAGCACGCAGGTCTTGCCCTGCACGTCGCCGATGATGTTCATCACCGTGGCGACGTTGGCGCGCGGGCGGCGCTTGTCGATGATGGCCAGGTCGGCGTCGTCCAGGCGCTTGGCGACCGCGCGCGCGCGCACCACGCCGCCGACGTCCGGCGAAACCACGATCAGGTTGTCGGTGCCATACGCGCGCCAGATATCAGCCAGCAGCAGCGGCGAGGCGTAGACGTTGTCCACCGGCACGTCGAAGAAGCCCTGGATCTGGTCGGCGTGCAGGTCGACCGTCAGCACGCGGTCGGCACCGATGGCGCTGACCATCTTGGCCGCGACCTTGGCCGTGATCGGCACGCGCGACGAGCGCATGCGGCGATCCTGGCGCGAATAACCGAAGTACGGGATCACCGCGGTGACCGAGGCGGCGCTGGCGCGCTTGAGCGCATCCACCAGCACCAGCAGCTCCATCAGGTTCTCGGCGCTCGGCGCGCAGGTCGGCTGCACCACGAACACTTCCTGCCGGCGCACGCTCTCCTCGATCTCGACCTGCACTTCGCCGTCGGAGAAAGTGGAAACCAGCGCCTTGCCCATGCGCACGCCCAGCTCCTTGCAGATGCTTTGCGCGAGCGGCTTGTTGGCATTGCCGGAAAAGACCAGCAGGTTGCGTTCGTCTTGCATGTGGGAGGCTCGGGCGGCGGCGGGAAAGCGGGACATGCAACGGTCCGCGGCGCGCTGGCGGGCGCGCGGCCGCGAATGGCAGGGGCGGTAGGATTCGAACCTACGAATGCCAGGATCAAAACCTGGTGCCTTGGGCCTCTTGGCGACGCCCCTGCATCAAAACCTAAAACTTCATCGCCGCCAGAACATCCAGCAACGGGGACCGATCGGCCCCGCCGACTACCCAGGCGCGCAGCCCCGCCGGCAATTCGACCAACGCCTGCTCAGCGGCAGCACGCGTGTCGAATTCGACGAAGCAACCACCTCCCGACCCGGTCAAGCGAGGCGAGCCGATCCGCGCCAACGCCTGGAATGCCGCCTCGATGGCGGCTTCCCGGCGGCGCAGCACCGGCTCGAAGGCATTGCCGAGCGGGGTTCCGGAAGCGAAGTCCGCTATTTTCGCGGGCGCGGCATCCCGCGTCAAATGCGGATCGCGAAAAAGTTCAGGGGTCGGCACATGCACACCCGGATCGGCGAGCACATACCAGGCCGGCGGCAGCTCCATCGCGGTGAGTTGCTCGCCCACGCCCTCGGCCCAGGCGTTGTGGCCACGAACGAAAACCGGGACGTCCGCCCCCAGGCGCACGCCCAGCTCGGCCAGGGTGTCGACGTCCAGTTTCAGCCCCCACAGGGCGTTGAGCGCGACCAGGGTGGTGGCCGCATCGGACGATCCGCCGCCGAAGCCGCCGCCGGGCGGTATTCGCTTTTCGACGCTGATTTCGGCAGATAACGACGTGTTCGCCGTGGTTCGCAGCAGTTCCGCCGCCCGGACCATCAAGTCGTCAGCTTCGGCCACACCGGCAACGCTGGCGCCAATCCGGCGGACAGGTCCTTCGGGGGTGACCCGCAAATGCACGGTGTCGCCCCAGTCGAGCAGGCGGAATACGGTTTGCAGCAGGTGATAGCCGTCGGCCCGGCGGCCCACGATATGCAGGAACAGATTCAACTTGGCCGGTGCCGGCCAGGCCGTCCAGCCGGCCGCGCCGGCCGGATCGAACGCGCTCATGGCGTGTCCATGGCCCACTGGTCGAACAACAAACGCACCTTGGCATCACCGCTGCGCGCCTCGATCCGCTTCGGCAACGCCGGGCGGCCGTCCTGCGCGGGGAACCATTCCTGGTATTCCACCCGCCAGCCGGCCTGCTCCAACACCGCCGGCCGGCCGTCGCCATCACGGATCACGCCGGCCTGGCCGTCATCGACCAGGCCACGCACCCACGCCGGCAGGCCGTCGACCGGGATCTGCCAGCCGGTGGCCTGGAACAGCAGCTCCTCTGCGTCATCGCCGCCGCGCGGCCCGCCCTCCACGCCCTCCAGCCGGGCACGGCCGGTGGCGCCTTCGCCGGTCAGCACCCAGCTCTGGCGAGTGACCGGGGCGCTGAGCTGGATACGGTAATCGCGGCCGTCCTGGCGCCAGTCGACCCGGCCGTTGCCGCCGTTGCGGCCCTTGCTGATCGCCGCACGGCCCTGAAAGGACCAGTCCGGGTGCGCGCGCAGCCACGCCTGGCGATCGGCCTCGGCCTGGCGCTGCTCGGCGCTCACTGGCACCGAGGCGACCGGCACCGCCGAACGCGGGCCGGTGGACACGCACGCCGACAACAATGCCGCCACCAGCAGCGGCAACAGTCGATGGAAAGACTTCATAGACCGTACTTCTCCTTCACCCGCTGCAACGCCCGATTGTCCGGGTCGATCTTGCGAGCCTCCTCGAAATAGCGCCGCGCCTCATCCTGCTGGCCGCTCACCCACAGCACTTCGCTCAGGTGGGCGCCAATCTCGGCGTCCTTGGCCAGCGCCCAGGCCCGGCGCAGCTGCACCAGGGCATCGCGATTGCGTCCCAACCGGTAGAGCACCCAGCCATAGCTGTCGACGATCGCCGGGTTATCCGGCTCGGCCGTGCGTGCGCGCTCGATCAACGCCAACGCTTCCTTGTAGCGCTGCGTGCGGTCGGCCAGGGTGTAGCCCAGCGCGTTGAGCGCGGCTACGTTTTCCGGCTCGGTCACCAGGATCTTGCGTAGGTCGGCCTCGGCGCGGGCGATGTCATCCCGGCGCTCCCAGGCCAGGCCGCGGGCATACAGCAGTGCGTTGTCGTCGGTATAGGCGGCCAGGCCGCGTGCGAAGGCGTCCAGCTCACCGGCCGGGTCGTCATCCTGCTGCCGCAACTCGGCCTCCAGGATATAGGCCTCGCGCCGGGCCTCGTCTTCGGCGCCGGCGTCGCCCTGCAACGCATGCACGGCGTCATAGGCCTCTTGCTTGCGTCCCAGCTTGAACAGCGCATTGGCGGCGCGCAGTCGCGCCTCGCTGCGCTGCGGGCCGCCGGGCACGCCGCGATACCAGTCCATGGCTTCCTGGTAGCGCTCCAGGTACTCGGCGATCTTGCCCAGCAGTAGGCGGCGTTGCGGGTCCGGCGCGGCGGCGTCGGCTTTGAGCTCGTCGTACAGGGTGGTCAGCGCCTGCTTGTCCTGCTGCTTGGCCAGCATCGACGCGCGCAGGCCGTAGTTGTTGGTGTCCTGCGGACCCACCGCCAGCACCCGCGCCGCGGCCGCCGGTTTGCCCATGCTGTCGTAGGTGAACGCCAGGGCGGCGCGCAGCTCCTGATCGCTGCCGGCCAACGGCTCTAGGCCTTGCAACAAGGCCTCGGCCTCTTCCGGCTTGCCGGCCTGCAGCAGTTGGTTGGCGTGCAGCAGGGCCACCCGTGGGTCGTGCGGGAAGCGCTTCACCACCTCATCGACGATCTGCTTGGTCAAGGCCGGGCGCTCCATCCGCAACGCCAGCCGTCCGAATTCCTGCCAGGCCTCGAGCTTATTCGGGATGGCACCGGCACTCACCAGCGATCCCAGCACATCGGCCGCGGCGTCCGGTTCGCGCGCAGCCCCGGCCAGCGCTACCAGAGCAAAGCGCCAGCCGCGCGGGTCCGGATCGCGCAACAGCACCTCCAGTTGCCGCTTGGCCTGGCGGCGCTCGCCCTTGCGCAGCGCCAGCGTGGCCTCGGTACTGCGCATCGCCAGCGATTGCGGGGCGCGCTGGCGCCACAGCGCCAACGCCTTGGCCGCACTGGCGTCGTCATCGGCGAGCATGGCGATGCGGGCGGCGCGCTCGGCCAGCCCGGCATCGCCCGGCGCCTGCCGCGCGGCCTGCAGGTACCAGCGGGTGGCTTCCTCCAATTGGCCGGACTGCAGCGCGAACTCGCCGGCCAGCACCGGCTCCAGGTCGCTGGTATCGGCGGCAGGCGCGGACGGCGAAGGGGGCGCGGCGGCGGCCGTTAATGACCAGCAAACGCCGGACAACATCAGAAGAACACTGAGGACTCGGTGGAAAGCGGGCATCGGGGGCTGCCGGGCCGTAAAATGGGGGCCCTGAATGGCCAGCAGCTTATCGCAAGCGACCAGAAAGATGAGTTTGTGGGTGCTCGGTATGAACCACCAGACCGCGCCGGTGGAGCTGCGCGAACGCGCCGCTTTCGACGGCGAGGCGTTGCCGCGCGCGCTCGAATCGCTGCGCGCCCTGCCCCAGGTTTCCGAAGCAGCGCTCCTTTCCACCTGCAACCGCACCGAGCTGTACGCGGTGGCCGACGAGGGCGCCGCGCTCGCTGCGTGGTTGGAGTCGCACGCCCCCGGTCTGCAGAGCTATCTCTACCAGTACCAGGATGGCGAGGCCGTGCGCCACCTGTTCCGCGTCGCCACCGGCCTGGATTCGATGGTACTGGGCGAGCCGCAGATCCTCGGCCAGGTCAAGGAAGCGTGGGCGGCGGCGCGCTTGCAGGGCGCCCTCGGCAATCGCCTGGACCGGTTGTTCCAGCAGACCTTCTCGGTGGCCAAGCGCGCGCGCACCGATACCCGCATCGGCGTCAACCCGGTCTCGGTCGCCTCGACCGCGGTGCGCCTGGCCCAGGAGTCGTTCACCCGCCTGGATGAATCGACAGTGCTGTTGGTCGGTGCCGGCGAAACGATCGAACTGGCCGCGCGCCACCTCAGCGAGGGCAAGGTCAAGCGCCTGCTCATCGCCAACCGCACCCTCGCCCACGCCCAGGCGCTGGCGAGCCAGCACGGCGGTTATGCCTTGCCGCTGGACGAGTTGCCGCGCCACCTGGCCGAGGCCGACGTGGTGTTTTCGGCCACCGCCGCGCGCGAACCGGTGATCAGCAAGCGCATGCTCGAAGAAGCATTGCGCGCGCGCCGGCGCAAACCGGTGTTGCTGTTCGACTTGGCGGTGCCGCGCGACATCGAAGCGACGGTATCCGAGCTCGGCGACGCCTATCTGTATACCGTGGACGACCTCGAACGCGCGGTCGAAGACAACCGCCGCAGCCGCCGCGAGGCCGCCAGCGCCGCCGAGGCGATCATCGAACTGCAGGTCGCCCGCTATCTGGAAAGCCAGCAGGCCAGTGCCCACCATGCCCCGCTCAAGCGCCTGCGCGCGTTCGGCGACAACACTCGCGATGAACTGCTGGGCAAGGCGCGCGCGCAGCTGGCCAATGGCCGGCCGGCGGAGGAAGTGTTGGAGCAACTCGCGCATGGCCTGACCAATCGCCTGCTGCACCCGCCTACCGCGGCCCTGCGCGAAGCCGCGCTCAGCGGCGATGCCGAACTGCCGCGCGCCGCCGAGCGCCTGTTCCCCGAAAAGCCGGGCTATGCCCATTCCCAGCTCGCGCCCGCCGTGAGCCTGCCCCCCGTGAGTCCGAATGACGCCGACCCTGCGCCGTAAGCTCGAAGCGCTGGCCGAGCGCCGCGAAGAACTCGAACGCCTGCTCTCCGACCCCGACGTGCTCGGCGACAACGAGCGCTTCCGCAATTTCTCGCGCGAGTTCTCGCAGCTCGAACCGGTCGCGGTCGCCATGGCCGAGGAGCGCAGCGCCAAGGCCGACCTCGCCGCTGCCGAGGCGATGCGCTCGGATCCGGAACTGCGCGAGATGGCCGAAGAAGAAGCCGCCGCCGCGCAGGCACGGCTGGCCGCGCTCGAAGAGCAACTGGCCCTGTTGCTGGTGCCGCGCGATCCGCGCGACGAAGGCAATCTGTTCCTGGAAGTGCGCGCAGGCACCGGCGGCGATGAAGCGGCGATCTTCGCCGGCGACCTGTTCCGCATGTATGCGCGTTATGCCGAGCGCCAGGGCTGGAAGGTCGAAGTCGAATCAGACAGCCCCGGCGAGCACGGCGGCTACAAGGAAGTGGTGGCCCGCATCGTCGGCCGCGGCGCGTACTCGCGGCTGAAGTTCGAATCCGGCACCCATCGCGTGCAGCGCGTGCCGGCGACCGAATCGCAGGGCCGCATCCATACTTCGGCGGCGACGGTGGCGATCATCCCCGAGGCCGACGATGTCGAGGAGATCGAGATCAATCCGGCCGACCTGAAGGTCGATACGTTCCGCTCCTCCGGTGCGGGCGGCCAGCACGTCAACAAGACCGAATCGGCGATCCGCATCACCCACGTGCCCAGTGGCGTGGTGGTCGAATGCCAGACCGAACGCAGCCAGCACGCCAACCGCGACAAGGCGATGAAGCGGCTGAAGGCGCAGTTGCTGGAAGCCGAGCGCAGCAAGCAGGCGGCGGCCGAAGCCGAATCGCGGCGGCTGCAGGTCGGCAGTGGCGACCGCAGCCAGCGCATCCGCACCTACAACTTCCCGCAGGGCCGCATCACCGACCATCGCGTCGAAGGCCTGACCCTGTACGACCTGCCGAACATCATCGAAGGCGGCCTGGACGACCTGATCGGCCGCCTGCAACACGAACACCAGGTGGACGAGCTCGCACGCCTGGCCAGTACGTGAGCACGGCGCCCTCGCCCGAACAGGAACGCCAGCAGCTGCGCGATGCGGTGCGCCGGCAACCGGGCGACTTCGTCGCCTGGCTGATGCTGGCCGATGCCGAGATGGGCGCCGGTGCGCTCGACGCTGCGGCGCAGGCGCTGCAGCGCGCACAAGCTTTGCGCGGCGAGCATCCGGAAACTTTGGCCAGGTGGGGTCGCCTGCAGTGGATGCAGGGGCGCTACTCGCAGGCGATTGCGTTGTTGCGGCAAGCGCTTGCGCTGGCGCCGCAACACCCGGGCATGGCGTTGTGGCTGGGGCACGCACTCGAAGACGCCGGCGAGGCCGAGCCGGCGGCCCGGGCCTATGCGCTCGCGCATCAGCTGCTCCCCGAAGATCCGCACATCGCCGCGCAATGCCTCAACTGGCGCCGCCGGTTGTGCGACTGGAACGACCTGGACACGCTTTCGCGGCAGGTTCGCGATGCAGTCGCGCAGGGCCACCCCGGTGTAGAGCCGTTCGCCTTCCTCAGCGAGGACAGCAGCGCGCAGGAGCAGTTGGCCTGCGCGCGCCTGCGTGCCGCCGCGCTGGCCGGCATCCGCCCATTACCGCCGGCACGCGTGCGCGCCAACGGGCCGCTGCGGCTGGGCTTCCTTTCCAACGGCTTCGGCGCGCATCCCACCGGGTTGCTTAGCGTGGCGCTGTTCGAAGCCTTGCGCGTGCACGCCGATGTCCAGACACATCTGTTCGCGCTCAACCGTGACGACCACAGCGATATTCGCCGCCGGCTCGGCAGCGCCACCGTTCTCCACGACGTGACCGCGCGCCCGCACCGCGAGGTGGCGATGGCCATCCGCGAGGCCGGCATCGACCTATTGTTCGACCTGCGCGGCTGGGGCGGAGGGGGCACGCCCGAGGTATTGGCGCTGCGGCCAGCACCGGTGCAGATCAATTGGCTCGCCTACCCCGGCACCTCCGGCGCGCCGTGGATCGATTACGTCATCGGCGACAACTTCGCCCTACCCGACTGGCTGGAACCGCATTACAGCGAGAGAGTGCTGCGGCTACCGCGCGCCTTCCAACCTTCCGACACCAGCCGCGAAATCGGCACGCCACCACCGCGCGAAGCCTGCGGCCTGCCGGCCGATGCGGTGGTGCTGTGCTGCTTCAACAACAGCTACAAGCTCAACCCGCGCAGCTTCGAACGCCTGCTCGCGATCCTGCGCGGCGTGCCCGATGCGGTGCTATGGCTGCTCTCCGGCCCCGGCGAAGCGGACAACCGCTTGCGCGCCGCCGCCCAAGCCGGCGGTGTGTCGCCGCAACGGCTGGTGTTCATGCCGAAGTTGCCGCATCCGCAATACCTGGCGCGTTACCGGCATGCCGACCTGTTCCTCGACACCGACCCCTACAACGCCCACACCACCGCCTCCGATGCACTGTGGGCCGGCTGCCCGGTCCTGACCACGCCCGGCCGCACCTTCGCCGCGCGCGTGGCCGGCAGCTTGAACCACCACCTCGGTATGGCGGCGATGAATGTGCCCGACGATGCCGCTTTCATCGCGCGTGGCATTGCGCTGGGCAACGATGCCGAGCAGCGCGCCCGCCTGCGCGCCGAACTGGCGCAACGTCGCCGCGACAGCAGCCTGTTCGACATGCGCGGCTTCGCCGCCGATTTCGCCACCCTCGCCGCGCAGATGGCGCAGCGCGGCGGCTGGCGTCCAGCCTGAGCCGCCGCTAGGCTGGCGACATGACCGCGACCTCCGAATTGATCCCGCTGCGCCTGTGCGTGCTGACCGTCTCCGACAGCCGCTCGCCGGCCGACGACAAATCCGGCGATTACCTGGTCCAGGCGCTGGCCGAAGCCGGGCATCTGCTGCACGAACGCGCCCTGGCGCCTGACGACCGCTATCGCCTGCGCGCGATCGTCTCGGCCTGGATCGCCGAGCCGGCGGTGGATGGCATCCTGGTGACAGGCGGCACCGGCTTCACCGGCCGCGACAGCACGCCCGAGGCGCTGCTGCCCTTGCTGGACAAGACCATGCCCGGCTTCGGCGAACTGTTCCGCGCGATTTCCTTCGAGGAGATCGGCACCGCTTCGCTGCAGTCGCGTGCGTTCGCCGGCCTGGCCAACGGCACCTTCCTGTTCGCCCTGCCCGGCTCGACCTCGGCCTGCCGCACCGGTTGGGAGCGCATCATCCGCGACCAGCTCGACGCGCGCACCCGGCCCTGCAACCTGGCGACACTGCGCCCACGCCTGCGCGAGTAACCTGCACGCTCCTGCCTGGAGGTGCCGCGATGTCGCTCAAACGCAAGCAGTACGAGCAACTGATCAAGCCGCTGCAACTGGAACTGGTGTCGATGGCGCGTTGGCTGCAGCACACCGGCCAGCGCGCGGTGGTAGTGCTGGAAGGACGCGATACCGCGGGCAAGGGCGGCGTGATCCAGGCGATCTCCGAACACCTCAACCCGCGCCAGTGCCGCGTCGTCGCGCTGCCCAAGCCCAGCGACCGCGAAAGCACGCAGTGGTATTTCCAGCGCTATGTCGCCCACCTGCCGGCCGCCGGTGAGCTCGTGCTGATGGACCGCAGCTGGTACAACCGCGCCGGCGTCGAACACGTGATGGAATTCTGCACCGAGGAGCAGTACCTGGCGTTCCTGCGCCAGGCGCCGCGCTTCGAACAGTTGCTGGTCGAAGACGGCATCCTGTTGTTCAAGTACTGGCTGACCGTCGACCAGGAAGAACAGGAAGAGCGCTTCGCCGAACGCCACGAAGATCCGCTCAAGGGCTGGAAGCTATCGCCGGTGGACCTGCAATCGCGCAATGCCTACGCCGACTACACCCACGCCCGCGAGGCGATGTTGCAGGCCACCCACACCGAGTGGGCGCCGTGGACGCTGGTGGACTTCAACGACCAGAAGCGCGGCCGCCTGACCTTGATCCGCGACCTCCTCGATCGCCTGCCGGACGTGTCGCGGCCGGCCGACGAATTGCCGCTGCCGAAGCTGGCCGGCAAGCTGCACAAGGAAAAATTCGGCGTGCTCAAGCCGATACCGCGTTATCGGCCCGAAGACTGACCCTCGCCGCCGGCATCCAGGCTGGCCACGACATCGCGCTGTCGTGCGGCGGCCTCCAGTGCCACCAGCGCCGCTTCCAGCATCCCGATGAAGGCTGGCCATAACGGTTGCGCGGCTTCCACCTGGGTGATGTCGTCGCCGCCATCGCGGCGCAGGTTCGGGCAGCGCGCCAGCAGGCAGGCTTCCAGCGTCATGCCATCGGCCAGGTGCACGGTGGCGGCCATCAGCAACCAGTCGCGCAGCAGTTGCCGGTAGTCGGCCGCCAGTACGTAGGCCACGTCGACCTGGTCGAGGTCGGCTTGCGGGTTCCAGGCCAGGCGGCCGATCCGCCAGGCGCGCTCGCGCAGGTGCACGATCCCGGGCACCAGCGGACGCAGCGCGCGCAGCAAGCGCCAGTGGCCCTGCAGCGCTTCGGCTGCGCCGGGGCCGGCCGCGGCCATGGCCAGCCAATAGCGCCGCGCGTGTAGCGCGGGAATCTCGTCGAGCACCAGGGGGCCAGGGTCGGCCTGCAGCAGCAAGGCTTCGGCGCGCAGTGCGGCGGTATCCAGCAGCGCGTCGTCGCCATTGCGCAGCGGGATGCCGTGGTCCACCAAAGCCAGGGCCAGACCCAGGGCACGCTGGCGCTGCTGTTGCTGCACGCGACGCTGGTCGGCCTGGCGCCAAGCGTCCTGCTGCTGGCGCAGACGGCGTTGCACCTGCGCCGCGTCGAGGTCGCGCCACGGCCGGCGTTCGGCGTCGTCCGGGTCGAAACGCAACGGATCGGGCAAGCCCTCTTCCTTGGCCGAGGTTTCGTCGAGCGAGCCCGCGCCCAGCGCCATCAGGCTCATGAAGTCCACGCCCGACGCCGGGCTGAAATGCATCCGCGCCCATTGCGCGCGCCATGCCGCCAGCAACAGCAGCACCGCGAACACCCCCGCCACGCCGACCTGGCGCGTGGCCGGCTGGCCGCTGGCGATCATCCCGGCCAGGCTGGCGAGCGACAACGCCAACAGGATCCAGAACGTACGCGCCCGTCGGCCTTCGCGCGCCCGCCTGCGTCCCAAAGTCGTCATTGCCTTTCCCCTGTCGCGTATCGATGCCGATATATCGGCCGCGGCAGCCATAGCTTGCGCGGCCAGATGCGAAAACGCTTAGCCGATCAAGAAACCGCCACGGCCGCCTACGCGAAAGGCCGCCGGGCCATCAGCTCGCCTTGCCGCCGGCAGCGGTGATCGCCGCTTCGATGTCGCGCGCCTCCACCGGGCCGAGGAACTGCTTGGCGACCTTGCCGTCCGGGCCGATCAGATAGCTCATCGGCAAGCCGCGCGGCACCGCGAAGTCGGCTGGGGGCTGGTAGGTGTCGACGATTGCGATCGGGTAGGCCACCGGATGCGCCTTCAGGAAGGCCTGCATCTCGGCCGGCTCGATGTCCTCGTAGGCCAGGCCCACCACTTCGATGTTGTCGCGCATGGCGTGCAGCGCGGACAGTTCCGGCATCTCCTTCAGGCACGGCGCGCACCAGGTCGCCCAGAAGTTGACCACCACCCATTTGCCGCGATGCGCGGCCAGGTCGTAGGCCTGCCCGTCGACAGTGGGCAGCTTGAGGCTCGGTTGCTCGGCGGTGATCTCGCGCGCCGGCGGTACTGGCTCGGGGCTGGCGCTCGGCGCGGCGGCCGGCGTGGCGGGTGCGGTGCCGGCGGCCGG
>DATCVI010000043.1:0-12094 GCA_036566925.1 Stenotrophomonas sp. | reverse complement strand
GCCCTGGACATCGGGGCCGGCATTCAACGCAGCCCAGGACCAAGGGTTCTGCAGGAAGTGGGCCACCGAATATCGTGAGATCTGTTCCTGACATGGCCAAAACAACGAAAAGCTGGCTGGTCTCTGCGTTGGTTCTGATCGCGGTCACCGGCTTGGCGGCTTACTGGCGATGGCCGCATAAGCCAGTGACGACACCCTTGGGCAGCGGAACCGAACTTGCCCGGGCCAGCCTCCCATCGAGCGGGCCAATGGCTGATGCGCATCCTTCGCGTGCTGTTACTCGAAAGGTGTCCTTGCGTTCGGGTCAGTTGCTTGAGCTGGACCCTCGCCGGATGGCGTTGTCAGGCGAGGAGGTTCAATGGATGCAAAGGCACTACTTTCCGGGCGATGCGGCGCTGGAAAGCTTGGCCGGCCTGGATACGGGTCCACTGAGAGGGACTAACGATCCCATGCTGGCGACCTTGCACGGTTTGAAGTTCATGCAGGAGGAAGACTGGGGAGTCGCCAACGCTGTTCTCCACCGCGCGGCGACAATGGGCTCCATCTACGCATACGAGGAGGCGGCCATCGCCGAGTATCGTTTGGGATTGGAAAGGTTTGGTGCCTCAATCGACAACGATGACGTACTCCGTGCGCGCCTGGAAGTTGCCAGAATTCTGGGAGACTACAAAGTCGATTACTTCGTGGACAAATATCTGCCGAACTACGAGCTGCAGCAGCGTGCCCACAATGTGCAGCGGCATGTCACGGTCTTTCTCGCCAAGCTCGGCGAGGACGCCCTCCTGCGAGGCCTGCCGATCCCCGGCCCGGACCCGCGCCCGAACGCGAAGGCGTGGCAGAAGCTGCGCGAGGACGCGAAACGCGATCCCGCGGCACGCGTCGACGTCTACGTGCTGGAGTGAAGACAACATGCGGAAAATGACCTTCCTGCTGTCCGCGGGACTATTGGGGCTCCTCGGCATTGCGGCCTACGTGGAGTTCGGCTCCGGGAACCGTGCGTCTGCTGCCGACCCCGCGCCGGCCGACGCGTCGCCGGGGCTGGCGGTGTATGTAGAGCGCGCTCGCCAGGCCTGGTCGTCGATCCATTCCACGTCTTACCCGATAAGCGGGAGAGTCCGCGACACCGCGACTCGTTCGGACGTCCTGCTCGCAACCGATCCGCGCCGCACTGCGCTTTCACCCGCAGAGCTTGGTTGGCTGCAGAAGCATCACTACCCCACCGAGGCCGAGCTCGCCGCGCTGGCCGCCGTAGATCCCACCGCGTCCGATGCCAGCCTGGACCCGCGCCAGGCGACACTGCTCGGCCTGGCCCTGCTTCGGCGCGGCGATGCCGGCGTGGGTATCGCGGTGCTGCGCAGGGCGGCGGCACGCGGCTCGATCTATGCCTACGAAGAGGCGGCCGTTGCCGAGTACCAGCAGCGGCTGGCGCAGTTGGGGCCGTCGGAGGACGGCGACGACGTGCTTCGCGCACATCTTGAAGTGGCGCAGATCCTCGGCGACCACCAGGCCGAGTACCTTGCCGCCAAGTACCTTCCCCACTATCGCCAACGCGACCCGGCGCGCGCCACCGCCATGCAGCGCTACACCAGCGATTTCTTGCTGCGCCTCGGCGCCGAAGCGCAATCGCTCGAGGTGCCGCCCCCTGGCCCGGATCCGCGGCCGGGCCTGCCGCAGTGGCAGGATCTGCGCCGGCTGGCCGATGCGGGTCAAGCGGCCACAGTGGATGTGTACGCGGTGGAATGAGCAGTGGGCATGCACCCAGGCGTGCACTTCAGCACACGACCCGAATGGATGGCCGCCGCCTTCGCGCAGGCCGGCGCGTGGGAAGGCGTCCACCAAGCATCGGCCGCGTCATGTTCCGACGCCCTGTGGCCCTGGCTGATTGGGTTGTTGCACCACGACAGCCTGGTGAACTTCACGACCTATCGCGGCAACGTGTCTGCGCTGGCGGCGCGCCATGCAGCCGATAGGCTGCGTCCCCGGATGATCGCCCTCAGTGCCGCTACCGACTTTGCCACGTTGGCGCGCGAGTCTGCCGCGCTTTCCGGCCTTCATCCCACGCTTCGCCGCGCCGACATTGCCATCCACACCGAAAACCGGTTCACCCGCGACTTCCTGCCAGTCCCGGCCGAACGCCTGGCGCCGGCAGCGCAAGCGTTGTTCAACTTGCGACAGGCCGGACTGCACGCGCCCCATGGCGCCGCGCGCATCGCCAGCTACCTGATCCTGCTGACGTTGCATCCTTACCGCGATGGCAACGGCCGCACCGCACGGCTGCTATTCGCCGCCGATACCTGGGCTGCCACCGGCTCGCCGTTGGAACTGCTGGCGCTGGTCTGGTTGCATGGACACCGCAACGCGCACTTCCACCTGGCGGCGAAGTGCGCACGTGCGGGCGATTTCGACATGCTGTTCGGCTTGCATGCAGAGTCTTCAGTGCAGGCCTGCCGGTGCCTGGACACGCACTTGCGAATGCTCGACGTTGCGCTGCATGCAGATGATGCGGACGCCATCTTCAACGCTGCACAAACACTGCATGCCGCGGTGTCGCTGCATGTGCGCCAGGACTGAGTCGTGACCGCTCTGTTGTGCACCCGACGCACCGCCGGCGTCCAACCAACAGGTAGTGGTGGAATGCTGGCGTGATTTCGACGACTGCTACGGCTCTTGCTCTTCCTCTCCCAACACCGCGCGCCGGGCTATCGGGCGCCCGGCCCCGGACGCCGCACGCAGCCCATCAGCCCGGGCCTCAACCCTCAGCCCAGAATTCCCGGCAAATCCAACCCCTTCTCGCGCGCGCAGTCCAGCGCAACCTCATAGCCCGCATCCGCATGCCGCATCACGCCGGTAGCCGGGTCGTTCCACAGCACCCGCGCGATCCGCTTCGCCGCCGCCTCGGTGCCGTCGCACACGATCACCATGCCGGCATGCTGCGAGAAGCCCATGCCGACACCGCCGCCATGATGCAGCGACACCCACGTTGCGCCCGAGGCCGTATTGAGGAGTGCGTTCAGCAGCGGCCAATCGGACACCGCATCGGAACCATCGCGCATCGCCTCGGTTTCCCGATTGGGCGAAGCCACGCTGCCGCTGTCCAGGTGATCGCGGCCGATCACTACCGGCGCCTTCAATTCGCCGCTGGCCACCATCTCGTTGAACGCCAGCCCCAGGCGATCACGATCGCCCAGGCCGACCCAGCAGATGCGCGCCGGCAAGCCCTGGAACTTGATCTTCTCGGCGGCCATGTCCAGCCAGCGATGCAGATGCGGGTTGTCCGGGATCAATTCCTTGACCTTGGCGTCGGTCTTGCGGATGTCTTCCGGATCGCCGCTCAGCGCGGCCCAACGGAACGGGCCGATGCCGCGGCAGAACAGCGGCCGGATGTAGGCGGGCACGAAGCCGGGGAAATCGAAGGCGTTGCTGACACCTTCTTCCAGCGCCATCTGCCGCAGGTTGTTGCCGTAGTCCACCGTCGGCACACCGAGCGCGTGGAAGCCGAGCATGGCTTGCACATGCACCGCCATCGACTTGCGCGCCGCCGCCTCGACTTCCTTCGGCGCGCTGGCACGCTTCTCATCCCACTGCGCCACGCTCCAGCCCAGCGGCAGATAGCCGTTGATCGGATCGTGCGCCGAGGTCTGGTCGGTCAGCAGGTCCGGCTTGACGCCACGGCGCAGTAGTTCCGGCAGTACGTCGGCGACATTGCCCAGCAGGCCTACCGACAACGGCTTGCGCGCTTTGCACGACTCCTCGATCAAGCGCAGCGCCTCGTCCAGCGAGTCGGTCCAGGTGTCGAGGTAACCGGTGCGCAGGCGCATCTCGATGCTCGACTTGCGACATTCCACCGCCAGGCAGGAGGCGCCCGCCATCACTGCCGCCAGCGGTTGCGCGCCGCCCATGCCGCCGAGCCCACCGGTAAACAACCAGCGCCCGCCGAGGTCGCCGTCGAAGTGCTGGCGGCCCATCTCCACGAACGTCTCGTAGGTGCCCTGGACGATGCCCTGCGCACCGATGTAGATCCAGCTACCGGCGGTCATCTGGCCGTACATCGCCAGGCCCTTGCGGTCGAGCTCGTTGAAGTGGTCCCAGGTGGCCCAACGCGGCACCAAATTGGAATTGGCGATCAGCACGCGCGGCGCGTCGGCATGAGTGCGGAACACCCCGACCGGTTTGCCCGACTGCACCAGCAGGGTCTGGTCGTCATCCAGGCGCTTGAGCGTGGCCACGATGGCATCGAAGCTCTCCCAATCGCGCGCGGCGCGCCCGATGCCGCCGTACACCACCAACTCTTCGGGGCGTTCGGCCACGTCCGGGTGCAGGTTGTTCTGCAGCATGCGCAGCGCCGCTTCGGTCAGCCAGCTCTTGGCGCTAAGGGCGGTGCCGGTCGGGGCCTTGATGCTGCGGGAGGGATCGCGGCGGGTGGTCATGGCGCATTCCTTGAAGGCGAAGTCGAAGTCGAATCGGTGGCGAAGACCAGGCAGGCGCGCAACACCTGGCACAGCACCGCGCGCAGGGCCGCCGCGCGCTCGGGCAGCCACGGCGAAGGCCAGTTGCCGGCGCTGACGCTGTCCGGTTCCTGCATGTAGCCGCGGCAGGCCAGTTCCATCTGGATGGCGTGCACGCCATCGGTCGGCGCGCCGTAGTGGCGGGTGATCCAGCCGCCCTTGAAGCGACCGTTGCGCACGTGGCTCATGCCACTACCGGCGCAGATGCGCTCGATCGCATCGGCCAGCGCGGGATCGCAGCTGCGGTCCTGGTTGCTGCCCAGGTTGAACTGCGGCAGTTCGCCGTCGAACAGATGCGGGATGCGCGAGCGGATCGAATGCGCGTCGTACACCACCACGCGCTCGTGCTGCTGGCGCAGGCGTTCGATCTCGGCGCGCAGGGCGGCGTGATAGGGATCGAACCACTGCGTGCGGCGCTGCGCGATCTCCTCGGCCTCCGGGGCCTGGCCCTGGCGATACAGCGGCTCGTTGTCGAACGTGGTCAGCGGGCACAGGCCGGTGGTGTTCTGGCCCGGGTACAGCGAGGCGCCGCTGGGGTCGCGATTGACGTCGATCACCGAGCGCGAAATCGAAGTTCGCACGGTGGTTGCACCGAGCGCCTCGGCAGCGAAATCGTAGAGGTGGTGCACCCACCAATCGGTGTCGCGCTGCGCCAGCCACGGCGAGGCATAGCGATCGGTCAGTTGCGGTGGGAAGTCGCTGCCGGTATGCGGGAAGCTGACGATCAGTGGTGCTTCGCCGCGGTGAACGGTCAGCCAGTCGGGCAGGGCGTGCATGTCAGCTTCCTCACGGCGCCTCATGCGGCGCAGACATCGGGCAGGGGTACGCGGGCGGCCGCGGCCAATGCACCCGAACGCACCAGTTCGGTGGCAGCCAACATGTCCGGATGGAAATGGCGATCCTCCTGCAGCATCGGCACGCGTGCGCGCAGCAGCGCACGCGCCGCTTCCAAGGCCTCGCTTGAGCGTAGTGGGGCGTGGAAGTCGCAGCCTTGCGCGGCGGCCAGCAGTTCGATGCCAACCACGTGGGCGGCATTGGCGGTCATCTCCAACAGGCGACGGGCGCCGTGCGCGGCCATCGAGACGTGGTCTTCCTGGTTGGCCGAAGTCGGGATCGAATCGACGCTGGCCGGGTAGGCGCGCTGCTTGTTCTCCGATACCAGCGCGGCAGCGGTGACCTGCGGGATCATGAAGCCGGAGTTGAGGCCCGGCCTGGGCGTCAGGAACGCCGGCAGGCCGGACAACGCCGGATCGACCAGCATCGCGGTGCGGCGCTCACTGATCGAACCGATCTCGCATACCGCCAGCGCCAGCATGTCGGCGGCGAAGGCGACCGGCTCGGCGTGGAAGTTGCCGCCGCTGAGTGCCTCGCCGGTGTCGGCGAACACCAGCGGGTTGTCGGAGACACCATTGGCCTCGATTTCGAGCGTGGTGGCGGCCTGGCGCATGACATCCAGCGCTGCGCCCATCACTTGCGGCTGGCAACGCAGGCAGTAAGGGTCCTGTACGCGCACGTCGCCCTGGCGATGCGATTCGCGGATCGCCGAGCCGGCCATCAGGCCGCGCAAGGCTTGCGCCGTCGCAATCTGCCCCGGTTGCCGGCGCAGGGCATGGATGCGCGGGTCGAACGGTGTGTCCGAGCCCTTGGCCGCTTCGACCGACAGTGCACCGGTGACCAGCGCGGCGGCGAAAACCGTCTGGATCTCGAACAGGCCGGCCAGCGCATAGGCGGTGGAGTACTGGGTGCCGTTGAGCAGCGCCAGGCCTTCCTTCGCACCCAGCACGATCGGTTCAAGCCCGGCGCGTGCCAGTGCATCGGCGGCCGGCAGGCGCTGCCCTCCAAAGAACGCCTCGCCCACGCCGATCATCACCGCGGCCATGTGCGACAGCGGCGCCAGGTCGCCCGACGCGCCCACCGAACCCTGGCAGGGAATCACCGGGATCACGTCATGCACCAGCAGCGCTTCAAGCAGCGCGAGGGTGCGCGGCTGGATGCCGGAGGCGCCTTGCGCCAGGCTGGTGAGCTTCAATGCGAGCATCAGCCGCACCACCGCGCGCGGCATCGGTTCGCCAACGCCAGCGGCGTGCGACAACACGATATTGCGCTGCAGCTGTTCCAGGTCATCGCGCTCGATGCGTACGCTTGCGAGCTTGCCGAAGCCGGTGTTGATGCCGTACACCGGCTCGCCGCGGGCGACGATCGCCGCCACCGCCTGTGCGCTCAGTTCGACCGCCGGCATGGACGCGGGATCCAGGCGCACCTCGGCGCCGCGGTAAAGGTCGCGCCATTGCGCCAGGCTGACGGCGCCGGGGCGCAAGACCAGGGGGGAACTCATGTAGATCTCCGTGTATCGAGTGACTTGTCGTGCGAGGTGCGGCCGCGCCAGACGCGCGCGTGCAGCGGGTTGAAGCCCATGCGGTAGACCAGGTCGGCCGGGGCTTCGATATCCCAGATCGCCAGGTCGCAATCGAAGCCTTCGCGCAGCCGGCCCAGGCGTTCGCCGCGGCCGAGCGCGCGCGCCGCTTCGCGGGTGAAGCCGGCGATGCATTCGTCCACGGTCATGCGGAACAGCGTGGCGGCCATGTTCATCGCCAGCAGCGGGCTGGTCAGTGGCGAGGTGCCGGGGTTGCAGTCGGTGGCCAGCGCCAGCGGCACGCCGGCCGCGCGCAGCGCCGCGATCGGCGGCACCCGGGTGTCGCGGGTGAAGTAGAACGCACCCGGCAGCAACACCGCGACAGTGCCGGCGGCGGCCATGGCGGCCACGCCGGCGGCGTCGAGGTGTTCGATATGGTCGGCCGACAGTGCGCCGAAGCGCGCGGCCAGTTCGGCGCCGTGTTGGTTGCTCAGTTGTTCGGCGTGGATCTTGACCGCCAGCCCGTGTGCGCGCGCGGCGGCGAACACTTGTGCGGCCTGTGCATGCGAAAAGCCAATGCCCTCGCAGAATACGTCCACCGCCTCGGCCAAGCCTTGCGCGGAGATAGCGGGGATCATGCGGTCGCAGACTTCGTCGATATACGCCTGGGCCTGCGCGCCCGGGGGCACCGCATGGGCGCCGAGGAAGGTCGGCACCACTTCGACGGCGCGCAGTTCGCCCAGCGTGCGAGCCACGCGCAACTGCCGGCTCTCGTCTTCCAGGGTGAGGCCGTAGCCGGATTTGATTTCGATCGTGGTGATGCCTTCGGCCAGCATGGCGTCCAGGCGCGGCAACGACGCGGCCAGCAGGGCGGCTTCATCGGCGGCACGCGTCGCGCGCACGGTGGCGACGATGCCGCCGCCGGCGCGGGCGATATCGGCGTAGCTGGCGCCCCGCAGGCGTTGCTCGAACTCGTTGGCGCGGTTGCCCGCGTACACCAGGTGGGTGTGGCAGTCGATCAGGCCGGGGGTGATCCAGCGGCCGTCGCAATCGATGCGCTCGCCTGCGTCCAGGATGGGCGCCGACGAAGCGGCACCGGCGTAGACGATGCGGCCATCGCGGCAGGCCACCACGCCGTCGCGCACGACATCCAGGCTCTGCGCGCCGGCGAGGGTGACCAGGTGGGCGTTGTGCCAGAGCGTGTCGCAGTGCATGTCGTGGCAATCCCTGGGATGTGGCCGGGTCTGATATGTCTATACAATAAGAGTCGGCAAAGGAGGGTGTCCAGTGGCGATGCAGCAAATCTCCCCGCAGCAAATCTCCCCCCAGAAGATGGCGCCAGCGCAATCCACGCGTGGCCTGTGGGCCGAGCACGCCTGGTTACCCGATGGCTGGGCGACTTCTGTCCGCCTTCGCGCCAGCAACGGCCGCTGGCAGTCAGTCGAGACCGGCGTGGCGGCCGAACGCGATGACGAGCGCCTCGGCGTCGTCGTACCAGGTCTCGGCAACCTGCACAGCCACGCGTTCCAGCGCGGCATGGCCGGACTCACCGAAGTGGGCGGGCGCAGTGGCGACAGCTTCTGGAGCTGGCGCGAGCTGATGTACCGTTTTCTTGAGCGGCTGGACCCGGACAGCTTCCAGGCGATCGCCGAGCTGGCCTATATCGAGATGCTGGAAGCCGGCTTTACCCGGGTCGGCGAATTCCATTACCTGCACCACGCCGCCGATGGCCGCGCGCATGCCGATCCGGCCGAGATGTCCGCGCGCGTCGCCGCCGCCGCGCAAGCCAGCGGCATTGGCCTGACCCTGCTGCCGGTGTTCTACGCCCATGCCGATTTCGGCGGCGCGCCGCCCAATCCCGCGCAGCGGCGCCTGATTCACGACGTTGACGGCTTCGCCCGTTTGCTCGAAGGCTGCCGCAATGCGCTGGCGCCGTTGTCCGATGCAGTCCTCGGCATCGCCCCACACAGCCTGCGGGCAGTGACGCCGGAAGAACTCGTCGCACTGCTGCCGCTCAATAACGGCCCGGTGCACATCCACATCGCCGAGCAAGTGCGCGAGGTCGAGGCCTGCCTGGCGTGGTCCGGGCAACGGCCGGTCGAATGGCTGCTGGCGCACGCGCCAGTGGATGCGCGCTGGTGCCTGGTGCATGCGACGCATGTGCTCGACAGCGAGTGGCAAGGCATCGTGGCGCGCGGCGCGGTCGCCGGCCTGTGCCCGATCACCGAGGCCAACCTCGGCGACGGCCTGTTCCCGATGCGGGATTTCGCCGCCGCCGGGGGGCGCATCGGCGTCGGTTCGGATTCCAATGTACTGATCGATGCCGCCGAAGAACTGCGTTTGTTGGAGTACGGCCAGCGATTGGCCTGGCGCGGGCGCAATGTGCTGGCGCAGGGAGAGATGTCGAGCGGGGCGTGGCTGTTGGGCCAGGCGCTGGCGGGCGGCGCGCAAGCGTTGGGCGTGGGCAGCGGCCTTGCCGTTGGCGCGCCGGCTGACCTGGTCGAACTGGATACACGGCACGCAGCCCTGATCGCGCGCGATGGCAATGCCTGGCTGGACAGCTGGATCTTCGCCGCGCGCGCCGGCGCGGTGCGTTCGGTCTGGCGTGATGGACGCGCGCTTGTGCGCGACGGACGCCATGTCGATCGCGAGCGCATCACGGCGCGCTATGCACAGGCATTGGCGCGCCTGCTGCGCACGCTCGGATGAGCAGGGTCACCGACTCGGCAGCCGCTGCGGGCACGCTGCACCAGCGCATCCTCGACGACATCCAGAGCCGCATCCTCAGCGGCGAATGGATGCCCGGGCATCGTATTCCCAACGAACATGCGTTGATGGCCGAATACGCCTGTTCGCGGATGACGGTCAACAAGGCACTGACGCAACTGGCCGGCGTTGGCTTGATCGAGCGCCGCCGCCGCGCAGGAACCTTTGTCGCGCGCCCGCACCCGCACCTTGAACAGGTGGCCCTGCAGATTCCGGACATCGAAGCCGAAGTGCTTGCGCGTGGCCTGGACTACCGATTCGAGCTGCTGCGGCGGCGCCTGCGCCGCCCCCTGAGCAGCCGCGCAGATGAAATGGCACTGGGGGGGGGCGGGCAAGTCTTGGCGTTGGACAGCCGCCACCTTGCCGACGGCCAACCTTTCGCGCTGGAACATCGGCTGATCGATCCGATCGCGGTGCCGGCCGTGGCCGAACAGGATTTCGCCGCGCAGGCGCCCGGCAGCTGGCTACTGCGCCACGTGCCGTGGACGCGCGCCGAACACCGCATCAGCGCGATCAATGCCGATCCCGCCCAGGCGCGCCTGCTCGAAGTGGCCGATGGCACCGCTTGCCTGGTGATCGAGCGCCGTACCTGGCGTGGCGATCAATCGGTCACCTGGGTGAGGCAGGTGTTCCTGGGCGAGTTCTACGACCTGGTCGCGCGATTTACGCCCGGCGGGTGAGCGCCTAGCGGGTGCCGAGGTTCATACCCAGGTCTCGATTTCGTTTTCGCTCGTCGATACCGGTATGGGCACCGTGCCGGCGCTCGTTCCCGCGGCTGCGCCAGTGTCGGTCCAGGACGCGGCGGCGCTTGCCTCGCTGGGCGTGCCGGCGGCCTTGGCGCTGATCGAGTCTGTACTGCTGGACACCATCGCGTGTTGTGGCAACCGCTGCGACACCTGCAGTGGATGGAGCGGCGGCTTGTATGACGAATTGAAGAAGTCCGTATTGAAGAAGTCCGTGGTGCTCCCTGTGTGGGGTGCCTCGCTCTGCGGCGGATAGATCGACGAGGTGCTGGAGGCGTGCAGAGGCTGGCTGGACTGGGTGGTGGTGAATTGAGTAGGCGGCTTCGGCGGAGCCGGGTGGTCGAAGAAGGCCGCACTGCCCGATCTCGGGTCAGGCCTGCTGCCTCCGGGCCGGCTCGCTGGAACGGAAGAGTAATGCGAGGCAGAGGGCTCGGATTGGCTGAACGAGGGTAGCGATCCCGAGGTCGGTTGCGTGCTAGTGAACGTCGCCAAGGACGGTTGCGTGCTAGTGAACGGCGAATGCTGTGCTCGCGGGTACTGTTGGAATACAAGGGGCTGGTTTGATGGGACTGCCGGCAATGGCGTGGATGCCACAGGCCTGGATCGGGGCCGGAATTTCTTGTGGATCAATTGTTCGGGATGCCGGCTTGTTTCCCGCATCGCGTTGCGCGCCTTGATCAGCATAGAAAAGGGGTGGTCAGATCCCATTCTGGGCGCGCGATCCGAACTCTCGAGATTGTTGGGGTCCGGTACTCTTATGACGTAGTCGCTGTGCGCCCGCACTTCCCGTTGCGTAGCGTCTGCAAATTGTTGTGCGAGAGAGCTCGACCCTCCGGCCGTTGCACCGCACACCAGGACATAGAGCGGGCCGCTGGAGCCGGTTCCACCGCCGCGCGGAGACACCAGGTCGATCTCTTGATCGCGTTTGAGATATGCAAGAAGCTCGCGGGGCGTCACCTCACGCTGGAAGTCGAAAGTCTGATGTTGGGTGAGTGCCTCTTCGCCAAGCCTTTGCACGGCTACGTCGCGTCCGCGCTGGTACATCAGGCGGGCGCCGCCCCCCACGCGCGACGCCGAACCGTGCAGCACGATCGCATCGTCGCCCTTGTTGCGGTAATTGGACGTGTACCCATCGGTGATTACGTTGGTCTTGAACTCGATGCTGCGAGGAACAGCGGCCGGGGTCTGCGTGTAGGTCTCTTCGCGTGCGAACTCCTTGAGCCGGATGGCGCCCGTCTGGGGGTCGCGCAAAGTCTGCAGCCGGAACTCGGGACGAAATGGCGGGGCCTGCTGTTGTCTGGCACGTACGCGAGATGGCCCGGCCGGTGCGTCGGCCCTGGCCGGAGCGGCATGTCCGGCTCGTGCCGCCGCGGCGCCTTCGGGTTCGGATGATGCGACTGGATCCTCCGATGGCCGCGGTGGGGCCAATGGCCTCGACGGGGAACCGATACGTTCGTCGTCCACGTGCTGGGGCGGATCGAACGCCCTTTGCGAAGGTGTGGAATTCGTATCGCCTGCCGCCGGCGTGTCGGGCGCGCTGCGTGGCGTGAGGGTGCGTGGTAGCTGTGGGCTGGGCACGTGCTGCTGCGCGCTCGGCGAGGGTTCCGGTAATCGGGGCGGGGCGGTCGGACTGAGTGGGTAGCCGAACCTGCCATCTTCAAATCGGCGGGGCGGTTTGAAGGTCGTGGCATTGCTCTTGGACCGGCCCGAAGGCTGAGGGTTGACCG
>DATCVI010000042.1:0-35271 GCA_036566925.1 Stenotrophomonas sp. | reverse complement strand
GGACCTTGCCAAAACGAAAGGTAAGTGGTGGGAGCTCAGCTATGTGGAGCGTTAGCGTCGCGCCGCCACCTGACATTGTGAACTCACAGCCCTCGTACTGACCGGTATCGAAAGCCGGAAGCTCAGAAACAACAGATGCCTGCATGCCTCAACCGCCCTCTAGCGCCTGAATTAAGCCGCGCTGCGAAGCAGCGTCGGCTTGAATGATTTGTTAGGCCCCGATCTGCCTGGAGTGGAGTCGTTGAAATAGATCCACAAGGATTGTAGTGCCGGCATGCTTGGTTTGCTGGGACTCCATCAGCCTGGTTAGATCATCAACAGTTGCTCGGCGAGCGAAAACCCCTAAATCGTCTGGAACTATGACAGCGCCGCCATCTAGAGGCACTGCTCTCCACCGAGGCCCAGCTGCTTGTTGGACACGGACGTCCTCTTGCTCGGAAATCCACTTTGCGCTGGGACGCCGGTCTTTGGAATAGACAAGGCACTCGCGGCCGTGATTGTCGACAATTACGTCACCAGCTGAAAGATTTGGCATAGGGGCCTATCGCCTTGAGTTAAGCCGCGCCGAAGGCGTCGGCTTGAATGGATAGTTAGGCCTGTGCACCGATTGCCGATTCAAGAACGTAGGTGCGCCCGTACCAGATGCAGAGGCCTTCGGGCCGAGCCTCACCTGAAGCAGCAATCTCGCCCTTGACCTCGGTGAGCCAGTATTCCGGCTGACCCTGCATGACATGAACTGACATCTTGTTCATGACTTCCCCGTGACCAACGGTCAGTGGGCACCGACCTAAAACGAGCGACCCACATTGTGCGGCGAACGAGCAGATGACTTTGGAACACATCGGACTGAGCCTTCCATCGGCACCCTGCTCAGTTTCAAGGAACCAGAGGCTGATCAGCGCCACCGCTCGTCTTTCGACAGGACAATCGTATGAAAGTGGCGTCGACGGGTACAGCTTGCGGTATTCCATGTCGCCCCTGAGCTCGCGGCCTAACTACTGATTAGACGGACCCGTGGGTCCGGTTATACATCCATCGCCACACCCCAGCAAATGGGATGCAACCCCCTGATTTGGCTCGAGCTTATGCAAGCTGGGTCCGGCTAACAAGCGGACGTACGACCGGACCGAGCGAATCGAGCCGGAACGCTCCGTCAAATGGCTGCCTTGGGTCGAAAGCGGCCGCGAAGGTGAAGTAGCACGCTGGTACTCCCTCAAGACGGGAGTTTGCCATGGCTACCACGCTTAGCCACCACCGAGTGCCCTGGAACAAGGACAAGCTCGTCGGCCAGAAGGCGCCGCTCAAGCTCCGGGACATATGGGCGATCCGCGTCCGTCTGCAGCTTCGCAGCAACCTCAGAGATCTCGCTCTGTTTAACCTGGCGATCGATTCGAGACTCCGGGCCTGCGACCTCTTGGCTGTTCAAGTCGGCGACATTGCCCACGAAAACCACGTCAACTCACGTGCGGTGGTGATGCAGCGGAAGACGCGGCGACCGGTACAGTTCGAGATCACCGAGTTGAGCAGGGATGCTCTCCAGGCATGGACCCGAGCAGCGGGGCTGCGAAGCTCCGATTTCGTCTTCCCGAGCCGATCGGGAAGGTCACCTCACCTGTCGACCCGCCAATACGCCCGAATCGTTCACAGATGGGTTCGCGATATCGGCTTGGACAGCTCCTGCTATGGGACACACACGATGCGGCGGACCAAAGCGGCCCTGATCTATCGGCGAACCAAGAACCTCAGGGCGGTCCAGTTACTCCTGGGACACAGCAAGCTAGAGAGCACCGTCCGCTACCTAGGGATCGAAGTCGACGACGCCCTTGAGATATCGGAGCAAACCGAGGCCTGAGTGGCTGCCTTCGGCCAATAGCGGCCATTCGCCAACGCCTGAATTAAGCCGCGCCGCGGAGCGGCGTCGGCTTGAATGAACTGTTAGAGCTCCTAGTCCCACCAGCAAGCCATCGGCTGGACGCCCGCAGGGACGGCATATGGCTCGTAGGTCTCGTCCGCGAAGCCAGACCATGTCTCATCTGGCCTGAGCTCTGTTGGAAACCAAGATGCCACCTCCCTGGGGCTGCGAACGACGACTGCCGGCTCCTCAGTTACGCCCAGCGCGAGGGAGGGCCAGCAAGTGCTACTCCTTCGCTTTTGTCCAGCCAAATCTTGCCGCCAAGCATGAAACGAACTTTGAGGTAACGAAGAACCACGCAAACGCGAAGATCAGAGAGAGACCGTTCTTAAAGCCCGGAATGTTCCAGGTCGCCGTAACGCCGCCAATAAAGACAACTAGAAATATCAGCGTGACAACTCCCTTCTTCAACGCTTCGCTCATGGTGTGCTCGCTGGAGTTTGAACAAATGGTTTCAGCATCATGCCCGCACCAAGTGCAAGGCAAGTGTGGGAGCTACGCTCCACTGGCAGCACTCTGGTCAAGCTCGCCGAACTGCTAGATGTCCCGGTAAAGGGACTGGCCGGCATCCCTCGCGGCTTCCGGCCCGGCAAGCGCGGGTCGGCGCCGAAGCTGCAGCAGCTCGAACGCATCACCCTGTCTGCCCATGCCACAGCAGCGGTTCGTAATGTAGATGATCGATGCGTCCTGATGCAGCAGGCGGCAAGCGGCTAGACGAGAAACCATACGTGGCGGGGTTCCAAGGCCTCATCCCGGTTGCGTTTCGCTTACCCGGGCTGTGCTTGGTTACGGGGAGCGCGACAGGTCAGCAAGTAGTTCGCAATGCGCCTCAAACTCCGGTAGCGGGTTCATGCCCAGCGCTTCCTCAAAGTACTTGCTGCCTCCAACATACTCAATAGAGAAGAGATAGCCGTTAACCGCCCAAACTTTCGCGACCAAACGCTGCGGCTCGAGGTTCGGTGTCACTTTCGCAACTAACAACTCCTCTGCTTGATTTGGAAACGCTATAGCCGGATCAAGGCGCACCTTCCCACCCTGCATTCGATAGAAGTTCACCTCCACACCATCCGGAAGGCGCTGCACCTTGTTGATCGATGCTACCTGCCTATCCCACGGCACGAAAATATCGACATCCAAGCGCGCCCTTACTTCATCGAGTATCAACGTCTCAAGACGAGACAGCGACGCCCTATTGCCGAATAGGCCGGACAAGACCGTCCTCACTGTGAACACCCACAATCATTCATCGCGGCACTCGCTCCCGCCCTAGTTCGGGGTTGGTCGCAAGATAGTACTTAAAGAGGTCATCTGCTGCTGCAGCAGCTAGGCTCTTCGAGCAGTTAGCCGTGGCGCTGGGCATTGATTTGCGGGGCGACGACGGGGGCAGAACCGGGCAGCCGCATGCTCGCGATCGACGAATCCCTGACGGTAAGGGTAAGATTTTTCTTCCATAATGATTATTTGCAACTAGCCAGTGATTCGGCATCCATGTTCGCCGCACTGCACCTGTATCACCCGCCCTTTTTCGGCACGACGTCACTCTCCGTGGTTCGCTTCCAAGCGAAGTCAGGGCGCCCGCCGTTTACTCAATGCTCTGAGGTGACGCTTGATCGATATCCCCTCGTACGTCACCCACTATCACCCGGCTGAAGATCGGCCATTTCAGAACCTGAGCGACCTGAGCGATGACGAGGCAACCCAGGTGATCAGGCGCCTGGTCCGGCGTGGCCGGGCCGACCCTCGGCACAAGCGGGTCTACGGCCCCATATACATGGCCTATAGGCGGCGCGTTGAAGCCAAGCTCAGGGCACTTTATGTGGTCAGCGGCGGCCGTCCTGCGCGCCTCGCACCGCACTACTTCGTACTTGGCTCATCGAAGTGGTTTGAAGGCGTCTATCCCGATGCCCGAAGTGTCACGATTCCACTGGACCAGCTGCCAATGGATCAGATGAGCTTCACCTATCCGGACAGCGCTGTATCGATGAGGATAGGCGCGGAGTTCGGCCTGCCAGAAGCCCCGGCCAGGCCCTACCACGAAAAGGTATTCCGGCTTGAGCAGCTGCCGGAGATCGTTTCACGCTATGGACTTCCGCGTGACGGGGTGGACCAGGACTACCAGAACTACCACCTGGCTGATTTCGAGAAATACATAGAAGTCCAACTATGGTGCGATGAGCCGGTTCAACATTTGCTCGGATAGATGGACCGGCCGGTCTCCCCGCCTGCTATCGCCATGAGCGAAAGATTCACCAGGCGCGCGCTCTAGCGTCGCCACGACACCCACTGTTGGGCCTGCGTCATACCGGATTGTCGCTCGCGTGGTCCGCGGCCCAACTGTTTGCCAGCCCTTTGGCAAACAAGGAAGTTACCTGGCTAACCATTGCCGTTATCTGGGCGGGTGGCTGTTCGACGTTGCGGTCAATCAGCAGCGAGGCCAGCCCATGTACCAGCGACCATGCCGCAATACAACCGGTCTCTACCTGTTTCGCTGAGCCCGCCGCCTCAGGCATCAAAGCCGCCACCGCGTTGCGCAGCAGGTCATAAACCTGTTTGGCCCCTACAGCGAGCACCGGATACTCGCTCTTGAACGGACCGAGTTGGGCGCCGAACATCAATCGGTATAAAGCCGGCTCTTCCAGGGCGAACATGACATAGCTCGCTCCGAGTCGATCAAGCCGCAGTTGGGGCGCCTTGGATTTCGCCATGGCGGTGACGCACCGCAATTGCAGTTTCGAGAACCCGGTTTCGGCGACCGCGGCAAGCAGTGCGCCCTTGTCGCTGAAGTGTCGGTAGGGCGCCGTTTGCGAGACCCCTGCCATGCGCGCGACAGCCCGGAGCGTCAGGTCGTCCTGGCTACCCCGACGAAGCAGCTCCAGTGCCGCTTGGACCAGATCGTCGCGCAAGTTGCCGTGGTGATAGCTGGGCCGCTGGACGCTCATGATCTCGCCGACAGATGTTGACAGCGCAAACATAGCGCCCTAAGTTGACGGCGTCAACATAGCCAGGGATGACCATGATCTTTCTGATAGCAGCTGCGGTAACCGCCTCGAAGACCAGCAACGTCGATGGCCCTGCGCGCGAAGCGGGGCATGCATGAGCCTCGGACAATTGCTTCGTTGGCAATGGCAAGGGTATCGGCACACCCACTCATCGCACGCCAATCTCGTCATCCACGTCATTACCGTGCCGGCATTCCTGCTCGGAACGCTCGCAGTCGTCTACGCCATCGTCACTTTGACTGGATGGTGGGCTGTGGCCGGGGTGCTTGCCATGGCCACCGCCATGGCCTTGCAAGGAGTGGGACATCGTCTTGAGCCGAGCGCGCCGGCGCCGTTCACCGGGCTGGGCAACGCGGCATCGCGCATCTTCCTCGAACAATGGGTGACGTTTCCGCGCTATCTGCTTTCGGGCGCGTGGCGACGGAACTCACCGTCGTAATGTCCGCTCCAGCCGGCACTCACGCGCGCTTTGGCCTTGAGAGAAAACGGCGTTGAAGGCGATTCGACTGGACTCCTGCTCGAGCATGCCATGCATCACCTTCGGCCTGACGGGGTTATCTTCAGCCGTTGACCGTGCTTCCCAACGAAGGCCTGCTGGCAAAGGTCTGCCTAGTGCTGACGTAGATCAAGCGTTGCTCTGTCGATTCGGACGCGCGGAGCGTCGCCCCAATCCTGCGGGCAACCGCGATGGAAGCATTGTTCTCGGGGTGAATGATGTGGACGACCTCGGCCCACCCAAGTTCTTCAAATGCCCACGTCAGGCAGCGAACCGCCGCCTCCGTAGCGTATCCCCTTCCCCAGACGTCGCGACTGAAAGCCCAGCCAATTTCAAATCCCGGCCAGCCCGGCGGAGACCAAGCACCCGCGCGCCCTACCCAGCGTCCAGTCGCTTTCTCGATTACTGAGAAGTTGCTATACCCCTGAATGCGCCATGCGCCTGCGAACAGGCACAGACTACGCCACGCCCCGGCGGGATCCTGCGGCCCACCGATAAAACGCATCGCTTCCGGATCAGAAACAAAATCCTCCCAAGCTGCACGGTCAGCCGCACTGGGCTCCCGCAAAATAAGGCGATCCGTTTCTATCATTCAAGGCCTCCAGCAGCTGATTTCCGGCGGCGAGCACGTACCGCCGAGCCGCGCAACTGAGAGTGATGTCAGCGCCAACCGAGGCTCAGGTATCAGCCAACCCAAGGCGGACGCTTTCATCGAATCCCGCGTCAGCTGGAATTTCTTGGCGAAATCGTGACGCTTACGGCACCGGCCATAAGTATCAATTTTATCATGCTGCGCGTCGGCCTGGTCGCGCCGCCTTCGATCGCTTCGCGCACGCGGGTGTCGCGGTGGCGGATCGAATCCATTCGGGCCCGAGGCCGTCTACGCCGTCAACGCCGTCAACGGCAATACCTGCCTCGAAACGCGGTCGGCATGCAACTCGGGCGCGGACCGGGCAATACGCTGTTCGTCCGCGGTGGGCCGAACTCAAAAGCTGTATCTCATCCCCGCTGTCGCCTCAAGACCGCGATATCCATGCGCGCCGAACTGGATCTCTGCATTGAGCCATGCCATCCAACCCGCGGCAAACGACGTGGCGAAGCCGGCTCCCACTTCGTAACGGTCGCGCGGTACGCCGCGTTCGAACGACATTGTATTCAACGAGACCCGTTCGCCCTGGTAGTCGTGCCACCAGTTGAGCTCCAGGTAAGGCTCGATTGCCCAACTCTCCTGGCGCACAATTGTCCGAAACAGGCGCACACCCAGCCGCGAAGTGGTGATCTCATCGGCCGCACCACGCACTACCGTGCCATTGACTTCCGTGAGCGCGTCTTGGTCGTAGTCGGTGTACAGAATCTGCGCCTGCGGCTCCAATACGAGCCGGTCCCTGTCGCCCCAACCTGCGTAGCCGAGCTCAAGCGAAATCGTGCTGGCCCGGGAGTTGTACTTCACGTCGGGTAGGCCGTCGGATTTGATGGTGTTGTCGAAGTCCGCGTGCTGGACCCAGCTATCGATGTAGAGCCCGCGCCGGCCGCCCGCCTCCGCGTACCAGGTGCCGTAGAGCCCGATGTTGTAGCCTTCGAGATCGCCTTGAGCGCGATAGGGGTTGCCCAACGCCCGCGCGTTGGACTCGGCATCGCCGTACCCCAGCATGGCGCCCACATGCAGTTCGCCCTTGCTGGCTCCGAGGTCGAAGGTGGCTAATTCGGCACCGCCCTGGATCGCCCACAGTCGAGCATCGACGTCGAATGGGAAATCCGCATGGTGGTCGACGTCGGCGTCGCGGCCCACGATGCGCAACCAGAACGTCTGCTCGGTGGGCGAGTCGCTGCCTCGCATGACACCGGCCAGGGGTGGGGAGCCGACGCGCTCGTGCAGTGTGTGCACAAACATACTCATCGCCGCGCGGGCGTTGCTTAGGTAGGCAGCCACTTCTGGCCGGTAAATGGCCGCGGGGACGGGTCGAGGAGCTGGCGGCGGCAGTGGTGCCGGCGGCGCGGGCTCCGGGTCTGGGTCAGGCGGCACTGGAAGTGGCCCCGGGTCCGGGATCGGGTTAGGAATAGGCTCGGGAGGCGGTGGCGGCGGCACCGGCGGAGGTGGCACCGGCGGCACCGGTGGTGGCACCGGTGGTGGTGGTGGTGGCGGTGGTGGTGGCGTAGGCGGTTCCGGCGCAGGGGGGGCGCTCGATCTCAAATACCAGTCTTGGTCCTGTGGATTGCCACCGGTCGCAGCGACTCCGCCCTGGAACAGGAGATACTCGTATGGACCGGCCACAACCCGGCCGTCCAACGTGAACGCCCCAGATACTGTCGTCGCATCGTTGATCGCATCGACCAAGCGGATGCCGTCGGCAACCGTGACGCCGCCGACACCGCCGGCGTTAGTGACGCGGATCGCCGTGCTCCCTGTCGCACTGCCACCGTTGATGATCAGCCGGTCGGTGGGCGAGTCGTCCACGCCCAATTGCGTGTTGAAGGCGATGGCACCGCCGGCGCCGGTGTAGTTCACTACCTGCAACGTCTTGAATATCCCATTCACTGGCGCTGCGAAGGCGATCAGGCTGGGATCGTTGTAGAGCACGGTGACATTCGAATCGCCCGTGACGTTCCACACCGAGTTTCCGAGGAGCGACAACGTGGTCGTGCTGTCCGCGTGCGTCAACGCTGCGCCGGTCAATACGCTGTTCGTTGCGGTAACCGTCACGTTGGCGATCTCCGGCGAATCGCGCAGCTGGAGGACATCGGCCGGATGAGGCGGCAGTGCGGCAAGCTCGACGCCGGGCCCGGTTAGTTGGCCAACTTCATGCGGCGGCGCAACTGCGAAGTCGAAGCGACCTGCAGTGGGAAGCAAGTCGGCGGGTCCTGCGCGTAGCCACAAGGCATCGCCGGTCACAAGCGTGTTATTGAGGACCACCATTGCTTCGCCGCTGGCGACGCCGATGGTGGCTGCGGGATGACTGGTAAGCGAGCCGCCCGAGAACGAAGCACGGTTCAAGTTGCCTGTGACATCCGAGAGGAACAGCCCGGATGCGTCCGTGCCGCTGGCCATCACCGTCACGTTTTCCGCCGTGATCGCCGCACCGTCCATCACCGCCAGCCCGTGTGCGCCGGCACCGATAGTGGTCACCCCCAAGCTTGCGATATCCACCAGGCTCGGCGTGGTGCCGGCCATGCCACTGGAGGCGGCGCCGTAGGCGCCATCACCGGAGGTCGCGATCCCGCCGCCACGCATGACCAGCGATCCACCGGCGAGCGCATGCGCGCCGAACGCGGCGGCGCCACGGGTACTGACCGCCACATCGGTGGCGGTCACCGACGTGCCGGTGTCGGATGACACCAATGCGCGCGACTGCTCTCCCTGCGTGGTGATCGAGCCGCGTGTGAGATCTATTCGCGAGCCGGACCTTGCATGCGCACCGTTCGAAGCGGTCGCTGCGGTGGCGAACGCAGTATCGGTGGCCGAGACCAAGCCGCCCGACAGCGCGTATGCGCCGTGGGAATTCGCGCCCGCCGTGGTGACGCTATCTTTGTTCATCAGGATGCTGGCGTTGGTCACGGCCATCACGCCGTATGCGTAGGCGCCCGCCGTGCTGACCGTGCTCACCAGTGGCGTAGACGTATCCACCAGCGCTCTATCGCTGCCGTACAGGCCAATGCCGCTATCGGCCGTGGTGACGATGGTGGAGCCCTGTGCGGAGGTAGGGGTCACCGCAGGGTCGAAGTCACTTTCCAGAAATACCTTCGACTGATCGATCGCCGTTACCGCCCTGCTGGTGCTCAGGATGGAGATGCGACCGGCGTTGATCTGTCGCGTGGCTCCCGTCGTGGCGAATCCGTTTCCGGCGGTGATGGAAACGTCACGAAGGTTCGCCACCAGGCTGCTCGCGCGGGTGAACTGCCCATACTCGAGATAGACGCCGGCCGACAGGCTGTTTATCGATGTTCCGGTGATATTGAAGACCGAGCTCGCCGAGGCGGCGCCCGCGGAATAGAGTCCGTACGCGCCGCCACTCTGGGTCTCGATGCTGCCACCGCTCATGGTCAGGGTGCTCCCCGTGACCACCAGCCCGTGGCTGTAGGCGCCCGTGGTCCTCACAGCGACATCGTCCAGCCTGATGCTGCCACCGCTCTCCGCGTACACGGAGAACGAGGGGTTACTGGAAGTCGCCACACGCGTATTCACCAGCGACCCGCCAGTCAGGCTCACGACCGCCGCGTTCGACGAACGAACCACGTTGGGCGCATTCGCCGTTGCATTCGTACCAACGGCGTTGACTGTCGCGCCGCTGCCGTTTGCGCGAACTCCCAGCCAGCCAAGAAGCGTGTTGATCGTTACCGTCCCACTGCTGTCACCGATCGTGAGGCGTCCGTTGGTGACATTGGCGCCATCGGCACCCGTGAGCGGCGCGATCGTCGTCCCGCTCACGACTCGATCGTCTGTGTTCGCGTTGACGACGATCCCGCTGGTGAGCGTACCTGGCCCATAGAGGGACTGCGCGGCGACATGTCCGCTCTCGGCAGCCAAGACGCTCAGAACAGCACTTCGAAGCAGCGTGAGTGAAATCCGGGCCATGGTGTCCATCCATTGAACCGATTACCCCGTGTCCGCACGACTGGGCCGCAGATGACTCTGCTTGAACTGAGGTGACCGAGTGCTATTTCACGGACAAATACTGCAGTGGCGCAGCGATGGTCGCTCGACAAAGGACGCCGCGCGGTCGCGACAGGTGCAACCGTCCCGCCTGCGGCCGCATCATTGGACGCGGCCCAATGCTAGTGCTGGGTGAAGACGTAACGCAGAAAGAAGCGATCAGTACTTTTACTGAAATCACCTGCGTAGAACTTCAGAGTCGCCCGCCCGGAGCATGCAGTAGTTTCACGCTATTTTGTCTTCGCAGCAAAGGTCGTTGCCAGACAACCCCCTTGTTCGCTCCAGGGGCTCCCCGGGCATAGCCATCCCGGTGCGTATTAATACCCACCCCGGCTCGTGACGCTGTAGTTGCCGCCGAGGAGCACTCGATGCGCTGCACCAGCATCAACTTCCCACGCCTGATCACCACGATTACCAGCTTGCGTCCCGCTACGGGCTGATGTTCGGCGTTAGGAACCCTGACTTTGCTAAACCTCCGCGACCAGGAGTAGTGCCATGATTCCGTCCAACGGAACGCGTAAGCCTGCCCGATTACCCAATGTGCGGCGCCTTGCAGCATCCATCGCGATCGCGCTCGTCGGTCTGCTCTCCCAACGTGCCCAAGCAGCGGCGCCCCCTGATTCACCATTACAAGATTCCTCCGAGCCGATCGGTAGCGGCACGCTCCTGACTTCGCCGCCGGGTGCACCGCAGGGTTGCTTCGGCATCACCGCCAATCCGCGCGGGCTGTTTCTTTGCGATGGCGGCACCTACAGCCTGCCCGACGGAGCAATTCCGGAGACCGTCTGGGACGTAGTGCGTGTGGGCTATGGGACAACCGCCACCTTCAACGGATACCAAGCAGTTGCCGAGCGCGCCGTAGGCAGCTACTTCAGTCCTATCACCGTATTCAGTGGCCCAGCCGCAGCGTATGCACCTGCGAACGCCACCTTCATTGACTCGACCGTGTACATGGCGCCAGAACAACTCGCCAATGTTGCCGCCACCACGCAGGGCATATTGACACTGCGCAACACGACCCTCCGCCTGAACCCGGGCACGAGCTACGCGCCAACGCAGACGCTGGCGGTAGTGGCAGCGTTCGGCGGCGGCGTGATCAATGTCGAAAATTCGCTGATCGACATACCCACCACGCTCGCCTATGGCTTGCAAGCAATGAACACCGATCCCGGCGGCGGTCTACCGGGGCAGAACGGGACCTTGGCGCAAGTCAACGCGACCAATACCATCGTGCGGATCGGCAGCGGGATAGACGGTAACAGGCGCACATTCGGTGGCTTCGTGGGTGGCGAGGCGGAGCTCAACGTCACTAATGGAACGTTCGAGCTGGGCGACTACTCCATCGGCATCTACAACGTTTTCAGCGCCACTTACATCTCGCCCGTACTGGGTTCTCGCACCAACTTGACCGATACCCTGCTCACCCTGGGAAACCGCAGCGTGGGTTGGTGGGGCACCGGTACGGTGGCACCGGCAAGATTGAACGACACGGGCGGACAGTTCACGGTCGGGGAGCAGAGCTGGGGTCTGTATATGACTACGGGCAGCGTTGCCTCGTTGACCGACACCCAGGTTCGAACTGGCGGCAACAGCTACGGCGCAGCGTTGGACGGCGGCGCGGAGCTCACGTTGGCAGGCCAGGCCACGATTCTCGCAGCGGGGACCGGATCTATTGGCATCGACAGCGACAGCAGCCGCGTGCTCTTCAACCCCGGCAACTTGAATGTGCTGGGCAGCAAACAAGGCCTGGTCGGCAGCAACGCGGCCAGCTTTCTCCTGCGCAGCGGCAGCGCCCTCACCGTTCAGGACCAGAGTGAGGAGTTCGCCGTCTACCTCAGCACCGGTTCGCAGTTCAGCGGAGAAGCCGGCGCCACGTTATCGGTGTCTTCCACCGACGGCGGCGGCATTTTCGCCAGTGGCTCAGAGATGCTGCTGGCCGGCCCCGCCAATGTGAGTGCAGGGCGTTCCGCGGTTATGGTGAGTGATTCGCTCGGCCACGTGGCCTTGTCTGGCGGCGGGACACTCGTGAGCACGAACGAGGATACCGAAGGCGTAGTGGCGGCCCAAGCGACAGGCTTGTTCGAAGGTTCCGGATTGGCGATCAGTGGGCTCGGTGCTGAGAACTCCTGGGGTGCGGTTGCGCGCAGCGGCGGCGAAGTCCGATTGGCCTCCAGCACCATCGAGACGGTCGGCACTACGAGCCACGGCGTGGTCGCGGCGGCTGGGAGGGTCTCCCTGGACAACGTGGACGTCACCGTCGAAGGCGCTCAGGCAGCAGGCGTGGTGGCGTCATACGGCGGCGCGGTAAGTTCTTCCAACTCGGACGTCCATGCATCCGGCCAGGGAGCACCGGCGCTGTGGCTAGGCGGCTTTTTTCCCCAGGCGGATTTTACCGACAGCCGACTCAGTAACGTGGATGGGCCAACGATCTACGTGAATGGCACCATCAACCCGGCCGTCCGGCTTACCAACACGAGCGTTGGCGGAAGCGGGCAATGGCTCTACGTCGGAGCGCAGTTTGGCAGTGATCCGGCCGAAGCCCACGTCACAGCCAACCAATCGACCCTGAGCGGATCAGCACAGACCGGCGCCGGAAGCGTATCGACCGTTGTGTTGAATGACAGCACGTGGCTGATGAGCGGCTCTTCACTGCTGACGTCGCTATCGCACCAGGCGGGCTTGATCGATTTTGCGCCCCCCATTGGCGATCCAACGTTACCGACCAGCTACATGGCCCTCACCGTCACCGACTATGTGGGCTACGACGGATTGCTCGCCATGAACACGTGGTTGGCCGCTGATAATTCAGCATCGGACCGTCTGGTGATCATAGGCGGCACCGGCACCGGGCAGAGCCGCATTCAAGTGCGAAACACCGGTGGGGGCGGAGCGCTGACCGAATCGGACGGAATCCTGCTGGTTCAAGCGATCGACGCGACCACATCGACCGGCGCGTTCCGCCTCGCCAGCCCCGTGGTGGCTGGCCCCTATGAGTACTTTCTTTACCAAGGCGGTGTCGCTGACGCCAGCGACGCCAATACGGCCAACAGCTGGTTCCTGCGGTCGGTGATCGATTGCGCCAGCCCTGGTGCGCCCTCGCCGCCTTGTCCCTCTCCACCCCCTCCTCCACCGCCACCTCCCCCGCCGCCTCCGCCCCCTCCACCGCCGCCTCCGCCGGATCCGCCATTGCCGCCGCCGGACCCACCGCCGGCACCCCCGCCGCCGCCGCCGGACCCCCCATTGCCGCCACCGAATCCTCCCGTGCCACCGCCGCCTACTCCGGCCTACCGGCAGGAGGTTTCGCTGGCTGCAGCGTTGCCGACAATGGCCGCCATCTACAGTCGCGCAGTGGTCGACACCCTGCATGAGCGCGTGGGCGAGGAGCACTTGCTGCAGCAGCGGCAAGACCTTTCTTCAACAGGACCCGGCCTCGCCGGAGCCTGGGTGCGTGCGCTGCACCACGACGGCGAGCGCGATGGCGGGCGCCAGGGCATTTACGGAGACCGCGGACCCGGCTTCGACTACGCGTTCGATCTGCTGCAGGTGGGCGTTGACTTGTACGGCTCATTGAGCGACGACGGCGGCCACCAGCATGCGGGCAGCTATCTGGCCTACGGAAAGGCCCGGGGCCGGGTACGCCATACCGTCCCCGGCTACGAGTTCCACGCTGGCACGGACGAGTTCGATGCCCGCACCATCGGCGCGTACTGGACCGCGTTCTCGCCGCGTGGCGCTTACGTGGATGCCGTGGCGCAGTACACATGGTTCGACTTCCGCACCATATCCACCCGCCTGCCGGACACCTTCACCAACGGCGATGGCACGCTAGTATCGCTGGAAGCGGGCTGGCCGTGGCTTATCGGCCAGGCCAGCAGTGGCGAGGCCAGCCAGACCGGCTGGCACATCGAACCGCAGGCGCAGCTCATCTGGCAGGAGATCGGGCTGGATGATCTCGTCGATGCCGCCGCGCGGGTACGCTACAGCGACGGCGACTCCACTGTGGGCAGGCTGGGACTGCGCCTGAACCGGACCGGCCAGAGAACAGCCAACTCGGGCGTGCGGGCCACAAGCGGGTGGTTCCGCGCCAACGTCTGGCACCAGTTCAGTGGCTCGCCAACCACGGAGTTCTCAAGCGCGCGCGGCTACGTGCCATTCACCGCCGACCTTGGCGACACCTGGGGTGAAGCCGGCGTGGGCGGTACCTGGCAGGTCAGCACCACGGGCTATGTCTTTGCAGACGTCGACTACACGTGGAGCTTCGACGGCGAAGAGACTTCATGGAACGGGAAGGTGGGTATGCGCTGGCAATGGTAGGGACATGCCCGCCCAACAACGATGTGCGGATCCGAGCCGCGTGTGCCAGCGCGGCTCGGAAAGTCGCACTAGTGGGATGCGAAATGGGCCACCGCTCAAGCGCCGATGCGAACCAGCGTCGCCAACACCACGTCATTGCTCTGCATCGGCACTTCCACGCGGACCGGCTGCCCTGAGCGCACGTCGATGACCTCGTCGCGCTGCGGCGTGTCGGCGGTCATCCGCTGCAGTGCCTTCAGCTGTGACGCGGTCAGGTCTTCCGGCATGCCCATATCGATGTACAGCGATAACGGATCGTTCTTGAGATAGCCGGTCCGGTGGATCTGAAGTCGGTATTTCCCTTGCGGCACGTTGGCAAAGCGCAGGCTGATCGGTCGTGCCGCCGTCGCCGGCAACTTGCGCGTGTAGAACGGCCGGTTGCTGACCTCCTGGTGGGGCTGCTGCCAATCCCAGGCCAGCACGGCGATCTGGTCGCCGTCGATCGCCGCCAGCGCATCACTGTCGGCCACGGCGATGTCGCTACCGGTCAACCGGTTGAGGTACTTGTAGGCGAACCACGCCGGCTTGCGGATGCCTTCGCGGTTCATCAGCCCGAAGCCGCCGTGGAACGGGGTCGGCGGCGGGCCAGGCTCTTCGAACAGATCGGTGTAGGCCCAGTAGCTCATCCCCTGCGCCAGCCCCTTGACCTGTTTGAGCTTGGTCAGGATGTAGGGTGCGTTGATGTAGCTGTCGTGGACGAAGTCGCGCGGGGTGTAGCTGCTGCTCCATTCGGTGAAATACAGGGGCAAGTCCGGGAATGCCGAGGCCTGGATCTGCTCGCGCACACGGCGCACGTCGGCCACGATCGCATCCGGGGTGCTCAGCAGCTTGGTATCGTGCTTGCCTTCCTCATCCAGGAAGCCGCCCGCGACCCCATAGGTATGGGTGGTGACGAAATCGATCGGAACCTTGTTGGCCGCGGCGAAGGCCAGCAGCTGGGGCACCCAGTCGGCGCCGGCCGTCGATGGTCCACCCACGCGCAGCTTCGGGTCGATCGCCTTGATCGTGCGCGCGCTGTTGGCATACAGGTCGAAGTAGGCCTGCTGGTCCGCGTTCTCCCAGAAACCCTTGAGGTTGGGTTCGTTCCAGACCTCGAAGAACCAGCGCTGCACTTCCTCGGCGCCATAGCGCTGGCGCACGTGCCGCACGAAGGCGTCCACCAGGTGCGACCACATCTCCGGCTTCGGGTGCGACGTATTGCCCTTCCAGTAGAACAGCGTCTGGTCAGAGGTCTTCAGCGCGTCGGGGGTAAAGCCCAGCTCCACGAATGGCCGGATGCCCTTGGCCAGGAGGCTGTCGTAGAGCTGATCCAGCTTGGTCCAGTCATAGACGATCTTGCCGTCGACGCGCCGTACCGTACCGAGCGTGTCGTGGAAGACGTCATGGAAGCGAATGTACTGAAAGCCCAGCTCGCGCACCGTGGGCACCAGTTGCGCCTGGGTGTCGTCGCGGATCAAGGTGCCAGGGAAGTCCGAGCCCACTGACAGCGCATAGAAGCGATCGACCGGGCCGGCGGGCTGCGCGGCGTCTACGGTGATCTCGCGGACCTCTGCTGCCGGCTTGGCCGCGATTGCAGCGGTTGGAAAGAGCAAGGCCGCGGCCAGAAAAATTGGAATGCGCATGGATCGTCGTTTCGCGGGCATGTCAGCGACATGATAGAGGCCCGCGCCGCGCCGGCATCCGTCTCGCCATTCGGATATCGACGACAGGTATGCACTGCGGTGATAGCGGATCAGTCCGCAGGGTGCCGCGGCGGCCGCGCTTGCCTGCCCCTTCGCTACGCCGTCACCACCAGCGCGATGCCCACCAACGCCAGCGCCATGGGGTTCCAAGGCAGGGCGGTCAGCCAGCTGCGCTTGCCAATACAACGCACCCCCGCCCGCACTACCGAGGCGATGACGGCAGCGGTGACCAGCATCGCCAGCAGGTGGACGACCACGGCCGCAAGGCCGAGCAACAGAGATCCACCGGCGGTGATCTCGCGTGCCGGCAAGCCCGACATGCAGAGCGGCAGCAAGGCCGGCACCAGCATCAGGCCTGCCCCTTGCGAGGTGGCCATCATCGCCGAGGTGAGTGCGGTGGATAGCGCCAATCCCGGTTGCGGCGCACCACGGTGACCGCGCCGCAAGTAGCCTGCCGCCATCAGCAACAACAGCCCTCCGGCGATGCGCTGGGGCCACGGTCCCCCCATCAATACGCCTTGCGAGATCGCATACACCGTCGCCGCTATTGCCACCACGTGGCCCAAGGCGACCGGCCACAGCACTCGCCAGGCGTCGCGCGGCGCCCCTGGGTCGAAGCCGCGCACGCTTGCCCACATCCAGCCATTGGCGGGATGGGCGCCGTGCAGCGCGCCCATCCCGGCCAGCAGCAGCCAAGGCCACCAGGTATTCATCAGTCACGCGGTCTCGTAACGGTCGTGATGCCGCACCCAGGCCATCGGGTACGTCAGCTGGTCCTCGTCCCGCCCCTTCGGGGTCAGTTCGAGCAAGGCGTAGGTATGCATCATGATCTCCACCCCGCGGCCGAAGCGCGAGTAGGTGTGGAACACCTGGCCCTCTGCGTCGCGCGCGAACACGCTGATGCCCGGGGCTTCCTGGTGCGGGAAAGGTTGCCGGGTGTAGTTGTAGTCCACGCCACCACTGGACATCTCGTCCTGGGTGAAGGCGACACCGAAATCGTGGTTGAAGCTGTTGCCGTTGGAAGAAGCGAAGGGGAACTTCCAGCCCATGCGCTGGCGGAACTCTTCGAGCGCTGCCAATGGCGCGCGTGCGATGGCGACCAAAGCGAGGTCGCGCTGCGCCAGATGTGCGAGCGCACCGTCGTTGTGGTCGGCCATGAACGAACAGCTCTTGCAGCCTTGCTCCCAGCCCGGGGCGAACATGAAGTGTTGCACCATCAGCTGGCTGCGTTCGCCAAACAACTCGGCGAGACTGCGCGGGCCATCGAGCGTGTCGAACCTATACGGCTTATCGACTCGAACCCACGGCAGGCCACGGCGCGCTTGCGAGATTTCATCCTGCAGTCGCGTCAGCGCTTTCTCGCGCGCCAAAAGCTGCATGCGTGCGCGAAGCCACTCGGGGCGATCGACGATACGCGGTTGCGTGGCGATATCGACAGAATCGGCATTCATGGCTCAACCCTCCTCGCGCATGGGGCGGCGCACGACACGGACCTTGCCGCTATTGCCGCCGCCACAATAGAACAGCGCGCCGCCGTCGCTTTCCAGGCCGCTCACGCCGACCCCCTCCGGCAGCCCGAGGCGCCGCAGCACCTTGCCGCTGTCGGGGTCGATCCGCCGCAACTCACTCTGCTCGCCCTCCCAGGTACCGTGCCACAGTTCCTGGTCGACCCAGCTGACGCCGGTGACGAAGCGGTCCGACTCGATCGTGCGCAGGATCTTGCCGCTCTGTGGATCTACCTGGTGGATCTTGCGCTCGCGGTACTCGCCTACCCACAGGCTGCCCTCTGCCCAGGCCATGCCCGAGTCGCGACCTTCGCCCGGCGCCGGAATGCTGTGCACAACGTTGCCGCTGCGCGGGTCGATCTTGTCGATGCGGGCCTCGGCGATCTGGTAGAGATGGGTGCCGTCGAACGCGGTGCCGGCATCGCCGGGCACGGCCAGCTCGCGAGTGACGTGGCCGTCGGCGGGATCGAAGGCCACGACCTTCGGCCCCAGCGCTACCCAGACGTCATGCCCGTCGTGGGTCACGCCCGCGACACTGGGCGAGCCTTCAAACGGCCCGAATTCGCGGACGATGTCCACGGGTTCCAAGGGGAGGGTGGGAATGGTGTCCTGCATGGCTCGACTCCTGGTTGATGTCGACGCCGACGGCGCCTTCCAGCGCAATCTATGCCGCGGTCCACGCGGGCGGGAGTAACAAAGCCGTCGTGAATCCAATCAGCGGCGCGGCCAGCCACCGCTGCGCCCGCGCCTGCCCGACCGCACGTGCCTGTCCCGCCAGTTCGAGCTCACCCAGGGCGCGCTGCACTGTCCGCTGGCTCGCACCCAGGGCCAACGCCAGCGAGGAGGTTGACCACGCCATGCCGTCGGCCAGCAGGGCCAGGATCGCCCCCTGCTCGCTGTCCAGGGGCGGCGCCAGCACGACGATGGCGCGCTCCGCGGACAACAGCGCGAAACCGCTGGCCGTGGCTTCCAGGGTTACCCCGACAGGCAACAGCGCACGCAGGCGACTGAGTTCGACCCGCAGGCGCGCGCGATGGGTCTCATCGGGCTGACGGGTGCGGAACACACGGCCGATCAGCACATTGCGATCGACATCGCCCGGCCAACTTTCGGCCAGTGCCCGCAGCAGCGCGAACAGCACCGGCCGACGCGCCAGTGGCTGCCAGTGGCCGCCCGCGTGCAGGCCGTGGCGGCAGGCATCGACGACGACCGCCCCGGATGCGAGCAGCGCCTCTACTTCCTCGAGCCGCAGCAGCTGTTCGTGGCCGGCGCGCAAGGTGCGGGCAGCGGTGAGCCGCAAGGTGGAGCGCGCGCGATCCACTTCCGCCTGCAGGCCAGCAATGCCCGAGCGAAGCGCCGCGGCCTCGGCCGCAGCGAGGTGTGCGTACGCGCCGGTGGTATCCAACAGACGCAATGCGAGTTCCGCCTGGACCAGCGCCGAGGTGGCCTGCAAAGCGTCAGGCAATGCAGTGTCTTCGCGTGAGGCCACTAACTCGCGGGCCGCGGCCAGGCGCCCCAATAGCAACTGTTGCCGCGCCGCGATCAGGCGCGCAAGCGCGGCGTTGGCGTGGTCATGGTGTCGGTCCAGCAGATCGGCGGCATCGAGCACGACCCGCGGCGACCGGGCCAGTTCGCGCATCGCCAGCGCAACCTCGGCTTCGGCGACGATGCACCGTGCGCGCGCCACTGCCTGGTGCGCGCCGAAACCACGTGCCGCCTTGCGCAGCAATTCGCGCGCACGCCCGTAGTCGGACAGCTGCGCCATCGCGATCGCGCGCAGGGCCAGGGCCGGCGGGTCATCGCGCAGCGCGACATGCTTCAGCGCCCGCAACGGATCACCGAGCGTCAGTGCGCGGCCGGCGGCGGAGAGAAGGGAATCCACGGGCCGACCTTAGCACGCGTCTTTTCTCATCGCGGCGGGGCGAAGGCCAACGCCATCACCCGCAGTGCCTCGCGCGAGCGGCGGTCGGTAACGCTGCTGTAGAGCATCACGTCCTGCGTGGGGATCGCAGGCAGCGACAAGCGCTGGCCAACATCGAGGGTGCCGGCCGGGGCGGTGCGCCTGGCCAGTACGGCGATCGCCAAACCGGCTGCGGCCGCCGCGCCGATGATCGCGGCGCCCTTGCCGACGAAGACTTCTTCCCAGGCAATGCCGGCGCCGTCGAGCGCAGCGACCGCCGCATTGCGCACGCGGCAGTTTTTGCCCTGGGTCGCCAACGGCAGGGGAACTCGTTGCAGGTTTCTCTCACGCGCGGGCCCGAACCAGGCGAACGTTTCGGCATACATGCGCTTGCCTTGCTTGCGCCGATCCTCAGGCCGCAACAGCCAGGCGGCATCGAGCTCGCCCTGTTCATACAGCGGCATCAGGTCGCGGCTGGACCCTACGCGCAGTTCCAGGCGCAGGCTGGGGTCCTGGGCATTTATCCGACCCAGCAAGGCGGGCAGTTCGCCGCCGACCAGTTCATGGCTGATGCCGACTGCCAGCCTGCGCTGCTCGGCATTGAAGGCGGCCGCAGCGCGGTCATGGGCGGCGACAAGCTCGCGCGCGGCAGTGAGAAATTCCTGGCCTTCGGCAGATAGCCGGACGTGCCGCGGCGAGCGCTCCAGCAGCCGTCGGCCCAGCTGCTTCTCCAGTTTTCCCAGCTTGATGCTGATGCTGGACTGCGTGGTGCCGAGCACTTCAGCGGCGCGGGTGAAGCTCTGCAGGTCCGCTACCAGCACGAAGGCTTGCACGGCTGCGATGTCGAGGACCTTCATGGGCGATCATTCCATTATGAAATGACAGATATCCGTCTTGATCTATTTTACCAATAGATGGCGCGGGCTAGTGTTGGCCACACTTTCCCCACACAGGCAGTTCGGATGAAATCGCTTCTCGGCATGACGCTCGCCATCCTCACCGGGTTGGCCACCCGCGACACGGCAGACGTTTCCGCTGCCTCGCCATTGCAGGGCACCTGGGTGCTGGTAGCAGCGGACAAGCTTTTGCCCGGGGGCGAACGGGCGCCCGATTACGGCAGCTCGCCAGCAGGTCGCTTGATGATCGACGGCGACGGCCGCTACACCTTGCAGATATTCAAATCCGAGCGCAGGTCTTTCGCTTCGGGTGACAAGGCTCGCGGCAGCCCGGATGAGTACGCCTCGGCAATGCTTGGCGCGAGCACGCACTATGGCGTGCTCGAAGTCGACAGCAAGCAAGGCCAGCTTACTTTCAGAATTGAACACTCGTCGTTCCCGAACTGGGAAGGCACGGTGCAGATGCGTCAATACACGTTGGAGGGCGACGTGCTCACCTATCGCGTTCCGGCGCGACCGGATGGCAGCGTTCCGCTGTCGGTGTGGCGAAAGCTGGAGTGAAGAACAACGCGTGACGTAGTGAAGAGCGTGAAGCATTCATCCCCTATCGGCAAAGAACACCCGTGCATCACCGTGTTCGGAGCAGGGTTGGCATGCGGTGCTTCTGCCGCTTCGGAGCTAAACAAATGGCTAACCAACAGAACAATCCTGGCCAGGGCCAGCAGAACCAGCAGAACCAGCAGAACCAGCAGGATCAGAAGAACCAGCAAGGCCAGCAGAACCGTCAGGATCAGCAGGGCCAGCAGCAGCAGACCCAGCGCGACGACATGAAGGACAAAGGTTCGCAGCAGAACCAGCAGGGCGGACAGCGCGACCCGAACCAGTCCCGCTAAAGCCATGAGGTATCGGGATAAGGCTGCGTGCGAACGCGGCCTTTCCCGTCTTCAACGCCTCGCGATTCCACTGATCTAACGCGGCACCGCCAGCGGATCGGGGTGATGCACCACCGGAATCCGCACCGCGCCGGTCAAGTAGCCATCGAGCCAGTCGCCGAACGATGTCTCGCCGCGCAATGCTTCGCCAGCCGGCGTCAGGGTGTCATCGTCCAACCGCGCGCCGTAATAGAGAACGTCAGCATCGGCGACCACGGGGCGATCGTCCTGGTAGCTATACATGACCCACTCGGCCAACTCGTTCAAGCGATAGCGCTCCGGGCCGGCAATCTCCACTATCCCATTGACGGGTGAAGCGCCGACCCGCTCGGCCAGCAGATCGGCGACATCGTTGGCCGCCACCGGCTGCACCTGCGCCGGCGAGAGCCGCACTGGCCCGTGGCCAACGCCCGGCGGCACGATATTGGCCATGAACTCGTAGAACTGCGTCGCCCGCACCAAGGTGTACGGCACCGGAGATTGACTCACCAGCCGTTCCTGCGTGGCCTTGGCGCGAAAGTAAGCGCTGCCCTGCAGACGTTCGGTCCCCACTACCGATAGCGCCAGGTAATGCTCGATGCCAGCCTGGCCGGCCATCTGCAGCAAGCGTTCGCTGGCCTGCCGAAAGAAGGCGGCCACTTCGGGATCCTCGAAGACCGGCGCGTTGGTGGCATCCACCACCGCATGCGCACCCTCGAAGGCCGCGGCCAATCCCTTCCCGGTGAGCGCATCCACGCCGGTCCGGCGCGAGGCCGCCACCGCCTCCAAGCCGCGCAATGCCAGCCGATCGACCAGCTTGGATCCGACCAGGCCGCTACCTCCCAACACCACGATCTTCATGCTCATGGCGCGTGTGCTCACAGGACGATGGGGCTGGCCGGCGCGACTGCGGCGGGAATGTCGCGTTCGCCCAGCGCCTGGCGCAGGTCGGCCTCTATGCCGATGCAGATCTGCGAGATGGGGATATCGTTGGCACCGCCTTCGAACGGGTTGACGCTGCTTTCGCCGACCTGGTCGAGCGCGGTATACATCCACGACATCAGCACGCCAATGGGCACCGCCAACCAGGCTACCTGCCCGGCCAGCCAGCCGCCGTCCGCCACGTTGGCCGAGACGAGTAAATCGATCACGCCCAAGGGCAGCAGCAGGCACAGGATGCGCACGAAGATCGTGTTGATGATCGCGTACTGGCGGGGATACGGATAGTTCTTCAGCCGCTCGCTGCGCGCTTGCTGGTCCTGGAACTCGCGCAGCAGCTTTTGCAGGTCGAGGAAATAGCTCGGCGACAGGCGCCCGGCATCGAGCAGGCTTTTCAACGCCGCGCTCTGCAGGCCGAGCACTTCGGTGGCTGTGCCGGGCGCCATCAGGATCCGGCTCTTTTCTTCGGGCGTGACGTACTTGATCAGTTCGATCTCCAGCGCCTGCTCGCGCTCGGGCACGGCATAGTGCTTGCGGTACTCGGCATTGGGCGCCTGCTTGAGGGTTTCCCAGGCCTTGCTCTGGCGCATCTCGTAGCGCAATGCGGTCAACCAGGCCAGGTGGCGATACGCCAGCTGGCGGGCATCGTTGTCGCTGCCGGTGTAGTCGCGACTCAACGTGGCCCACAGGCGGCTCATGCCAGTGATCGATGCCCACACTTGCTGGGCCTCCGAGAGCCGGCTATACGCCTGTGTGTTCTTGAAGCCGGCCATCAATGCCACCGTGGTACCCAGCATGAAGATCACGCCCCAGGGCACCGCCAACCAATGCCAGCCAGCGAGCTGATACAGGGCGACGAGGCTGACATTGAGAACGATCAGCGCGTACAGCGAACGCCGCGTCCATAGCAAGAATTCGGTGAAGCGATAAGAGCGGGCGGCGTACATGGCGATTTCTCCTGGGCGAGTCTGTTGTGGTCGCGCTATGCGTGCAGGTCTGGCGGCGAAGTCGGGAGCTCGGCGGCGTACACGCGATGGGTGATGCCGCGCTGGAACATCTTTGCGTAGGGGCATACCCGCTCGGTGTTGCGCACGAGTTCGGCGGCGACGATGGGGTCGAGCGCGGGCAAGTGCACCCGCACATCCGCCGAGAGCAGATAGAAGCCATCGAAGGGGTCGCGCGCAAAAGTCACCGCCGCTTCGACCTGCGCGTCCACCAACTGCAGCCCGGCGCGCGCGGCGAGCAACGCCATCGCGCCGTGGAAGCAGGCGGCGTAGCTGGCGGCCAACAGTTGCTCCGGATTGGTGCCCCCGCCTGGGCCGCCCAACTCGAGCGGCAGGCGCAGGGCGACATCAAGCGCGCCGTCATCCGAGGTGACAATTCCGGATGCACGGCCATGCGCGGCGGTGCCCCCGCCAACGCGGACGCGGCCGGTATACAACGGCAGCACTTCGTCGCCGTGGTACCTGTCGAGCATGCTCGGCGGTGGTCGCGTGGGTTCGCTCATCGCGGCGAGGGCGCACCGTGTGACGGGGCCGCGGTCGCGGTGGCCTGTTGCAACCATTGCGCGAAATCCACCCGCCCCTTCCAGGCGTTCGCGGCGGGCACCAAGGTGTCCTCCTGCAGGCGCGCACCAAAGTACGGCGTGTCGGCGTCGGCAATGACTTCGCGCGCGTCGCCGCTCGCTGCAAGGAAGCGACGGGCGAGTTCTGCCATCGAGGCACGTTCCGGCCCGGCAATCTCCACTACGCCGTTGGCCGGCGGCTGCAACGCCAGCCGCGCCACTGCCTCGGCCACGTCCTCCGCCGAGATGGGCTGCACCAGCGCCGCCGGCAAGCGCACCACGCCGCCGTCGCTGCCGGACTGGATGATGCTCGGCAGGAACTCGAAGAACTGGGTCGAGTGAATGATCGTATAGGCGATGCCGGAGGCACGAATCAGCTGCTCCTGGGCGATTTTGCCGCGAAAGTAGCCACTGGCCGCGAGCTTGTCGGTGCCTACCACCGACAGCGCGAGGTGGTGGCCCACGCCGGCCGCCGCTTCGGCCGCCAGCAGGTTGCGACCAGCCGTCTCGAAGAAGGAGAGCACGGCAGCGTCTTCGAACGAGGGCGAATTGGCGAGGTCGATGACGATCTCGGTCCCGGCCATGGCCGCGGCCAGCCCGGCACCGGTGAGCACGTCGATACCGGTGGAGGGCGCGGCGACGACGACCTCATGCGCGGCGGCGCGCAAGCGCTCGACCACCTTGCTGCCGATGCGGCCAGTGCCACCGACGACGACGATCTTCATGGGCTATCTCCAGGAGGGGGAAGGAAAGTTCACGCGACGATGCTAGGAATCCGGCGCTGGCACCGGTAGCGCCCTCGGCGGATGCGCGCTGTTGCCCGCCATGCACCAATGGCTCAGGCCGCGGCTTGCTGACCCGGCGCTAGGGCGGCTTGCCAATGCGCGACGACGTCCAGGTCGAGTGCGCGGATCTCGGCGGTGGCGAAATCGATGAAGGCGCGAATGCGCTTGGGCAGTTGCCGCCGGCTCAGGTAGCACAGGTAGTGGCCGCGGTCGTCCGGGGCGTAGCGGTCCAGGCAGGTGATCGCAAGGCCGGCCCGAAGCGCCTCGCGCACCTGGTAGTTCGGCAGCTGCACCAGGCCCTGGCCTTCCAGCGCGGCCTGCAGCGCCAGGTCGGCGTCATTGAAGACCAGGGCCGAGGCGGGGCGAACGCTGCAGGGCTTGCCATCGACACGGAACTCCCACGCTTGCAGGCGCCCTGCCGGCCCGCGCAGCCCGACGCAAGCGTGAGCCGCCAACTCATCCAGGGTCTGCGGCAGGCGGTGGCGCTGTGCGTAGGCTGGCGATGCACACACCAGCAGTTGCATTGGCACCAGTTGCTTGGCGATCAGTTCGCTGTCGTCGAGCACACCTTCGCGGAAAGCAACATCAATGCGGTCGTTGGCCAGGTCCGGCATGCGCTCGTCCAGCTGCAGTTCCACCGCCACTTCGGGGAAGGCCGCGCGAAAGCGACCCAGCAGCGGCGCAATGATCTTGCGGCCGAAGCCATGCGTGGCGCTGATGCGCAGCTGCCCACGCGGAGGGCCATCGCGCAGCTCGCGCATCTCGTCCAGCGCCTGCAGGATGCGCTCCACGCCCGGGCGACAGCCCTCATGGAAAAGTTCGCCTTCGAGGGTCAATACGGTGGAGCGCGTGGTGCGCAGGAACAGCCTCACGCCGAGCTGGCCTTCGAGTTTCTGCACGCTTCGGCTTACCGCCGAGCGGCCAATGCCCAGGCGCTCTGCCGCGCGCGCAAAGCTGCCTTCGTTGGCGACCGCGATGAACGCCAGGACCCCGGCGTAGCTTGCCGAGAATCCGGCCGAGAGAGGATCGTGCGTGGCGTGGGATTCGATATCCATGCCAAGCAGACGGCCGAGCGCGGTCCGCTGTGACATCCGCGCGTGCGGCGATTGGTGCGCTCGGTGCAACACCGTGCGTCCGGCGCGCGGCCTACCGGGGGCCAGTGGCCGTGCCTAGCCTGTTTTGCCGGGCCAGCCCCCTGCCAGCCCTATTCCCACCTCTCACCACCAAGGTACCGACCATGAGCGCACGCCTCGATTACCAGCAGCAGTCCCCCGAGCTGTTCAAGAAATTCGTTGCTTTCAGCCAGGCCATCAAGACCGCCGGCATCGAACAGCCGATCCACGACCTGGTCAATATCCGGGCCTCGCAACTCAATGGCTGCGGCTTCTGCCTGGACATGCACATCAAGGAGGCCACGATCCACGGCGAGCGTCCGCTGCGCCTGCACCACATCGCGATCTGGCGCGAGTCGACGCTGTTCAGCCCGCGCGAGCGCGCCGCACTGGCCTGGACCGAAGCGCTGACGCAGCTGCCGCCGCAGGGCGTTCCGGACGATATCTACGCGCGCGTGCTCACGCAGCTGTCGGAACAGGAGCTGGTGGAACTGAGCTATGCGGTGATGGCCATCAATGCCTGGAACCGGATCAACGTCGCCTTCCGCTCCACGCCCGGCGCGTGGGACAAGGCCTTCGGCCTGGACAAGGCACAGCTCAGCTGAGCAACCCGGCGGCGGCGCGCTCTTGCGCGTCGCCGGCCGCCTCTTCCCTTCTGCTGGAGAACGCTCATGCGCCTGCCTTCGCTTGCTGTCCCACTGTTCGCCCTGATACCCGGCCTTGTTTGCGCCGCCGCCGCCGCGCCCGCGCCCGAGCCGGTCGTGACCCAGGTGATGAGCCAGTCCCTGCCGGATTACCCAGGCAAGGAAGCACTCATCCTTACGGTCCAGTACCCTCCCGGCGGCGCCGACCCGGTGCACCGCCACGACGCCCACGGCTTTGTCTATGTGCTCGAAGGCCACGTGGTGATGGCCGTCGCCGGCGGCCGCGAGGTCACCCTGGGGCCTGGCGAAGCCTTCCACGAGGGGCCCGCCGACGTGCACACCGTCGGCCGCAACGCCAGCACGACCGAACCTGCGAAGTTCGTCGTGTTCCTGCTCAAGGATGCCGGCAAGCCGGTGGTGTTGCCGGTGCACTGACTCTACGGCGGATGTCACAATGCGGCCAAGTCGCCCGTCCTGGATGGCATGGAAGATCCCACCGCCTTGTTCACCCGCCTGCGTCCACGCCTGCTGGGCGTGGCCTACCGCATGCTCGGTTCGCTGCCCGAAGCCGAAGATGTGGTGCAAGACGTCTGGCTGCGCTGGCATGGCGCAGACCAGGCATTGATCGAGAACGCCGAGGCCTGGCTGGTGGCGACGACCACGCGCCGCTCGATCGACGGCCTGCGCCTGGCCCGCCACAGCCGCGAGCAATACGTGGGCATGTGGTTGCCCGAGCCGGTCCTCGGCGAGCATTCCGATACGCCGGAATACCTACAGGAGGGCGCCAGCGATTTGTCGGTGGCTTTCCTCAACGTGCTCGAGCGCCTGGCACCGGACGCGCGTGCGGCGTTCCTGCTGCATGACGTGTTCGACCAGGACTATGCCGAGGTCGCGCGCACCCTGGACAAATCCGAAGCCGCCTGCCGCCAGATCGTGCATCGCGCGCGCCTGCAGCTGCGGGCGGCGCGCCCGCGCTACAACGTGCCGCAGAAGGTCCATCAGCGCCTGTTGCGGCGTTTTGTCGAGGCATTGTCCAGCGGCGATTTCGCCACGATGAAGACGCTGATGGCCGAGTCCGCCGTGCTGGTGGGCGACGGCGGCGGCTTGGTCACCAGTTTCCCCAAGCCGATGGTCGGCGGCGTGCGCATCGCACAGCTGCTATATGCGCCGTTGTTGCGGCGCCGGGAGCAGTTGCGCCTGGCGCCCATCGTTATCAACGGCCGGCTGGGAATGCTGCGCTATTTCGACGACGTCCTGGAGGCGGCGATGGCCTTCGAGACCGATGGCGAGCGGATCGTCGAGATCCTGGTGCAGCGCAATCCCCATAAGCTGCAGCGCATCGCCAACCACTGGGCGCCTGCGCTGCGCTGATAGCGCTCATTCGGCGAACGGCGCGTCCATCAGCGCATCGACCGAGGAGGGCGCGGCGTAGCCAGGCACGAAACGCTCGCCGAAGTCGCGGGCGAAATTGTCGTAGGTGGTTTGAGGACGCGATTGGGCGATGCCGCACACGGCGTGGCTGAAGCGGTGCTTCATGTCCAGGCGCGGATAGGCGGCCAGGATGGCCTGCCGTTGCGGCTCGGCAATGGCCTCGTATTCCCAGCCGCCCCAGTCGATGCCGACCCCGCGCTGCGACAACGACACCTCGACTTCCTTGTAGCGGGCAATGGAAGGTGTCGAGTTGAGTGCCACCCCATCCCAGACCAGCTGGCAGCGGTGTGCGTCCATGCCGGCGCCGTGGGCAAAATCACGCGCCGCATTGGCGCCCTCCACTTCGAAGCGCAAAGGACCGGAGAAAGCGTCGGCCAACCCGAGGTCATGCAGCAAGGTGATCACCGCGAGCACCTCGGCGTCATACGCCAGGCCCTCCCGTTGTCCCAACAAGGTAGCGAACAACCAAGAGCGCATGACGTGGTTGAACAGCCAGGGTTCGTACTGCGCCTGGGCAAAACAGAAGGCGCGCTCTACAACCGCGGTGTCGGCGACGGCGACGCCGGCCAGTCGTTGCGTGGGGAGCGTAGAGGCAGCGGACGAAGCAGTGTCGTGATGGGGTTCGGGGTACATGGCGTGGCTCCTGAGTGGAGTGTCGAGCGTGCGCTCGCGCCTGGGATGCAAGAACTGGCGGCCAGGTCGATGCGGTGTTGCCCGGGCCGCACCAATGCAGGTTCCCTTGCGTGCCGGGTGTCCCAGCCACCGGTGCGTAAGCGGCAACGCGGTGCGCACGCCGACGGCGCTAGCGACGGTCGATGCACGCGCCGAAGCTGCGCCTGCCCAACGTCGGGCCAACCAAGGAACCTGAGATGCCGTACATCACCACCTCCGATGGCTGCCAGATCTTCTACAAGGATTGGGGTAGCGGCCAGCCGATCGTCTTCCACCATGGCTGGCCACTGTCCAGCGATGACTGGGACGCACAGATGCTGTTCTTCCTCGAACACGGCTATCGGGTGATCGCCCATGATCGCCGCGGCCACGGGCGCTCCAGCCAGACCGCCAAGGGTCACGACATGGACACTTATGCGGCCGACGTCGCCGCGTTGGTGCAGGCGCTGGACCTGCGCGATGCGATCCACATTGGCCATTCCACCGGCGGCGGCGAAGCCGCGCGCTACGTCGCCCGCCACGGCGCCGGCCGCGTTGCACGCCTGGTGCTGATCGGCGCAGTGCCGCCGCAGATGCTCAAGACCGCGCGCAACCCGGGCGGGCTACCGCGATCGATCTTCGACGATTCGCGCCGGCAGCTGGCCGCCAACCGGGCGCGGTACTACTGGGACTTCCCCCTTGCGTTCTACGGCTTCAATCGCGAAGGCGCGACATTGTCCGAGCCGGTGCGGCAGAACTGGTGGCGACAAGCGATGATGGGCGCCGCCAACGCGCAGTACGAGTGCATTGCCGCTTTCTCGGAAACCGACTTCAGCGGCGACCTCGGCAAGATCGACGTGCCGACCCTGGTCATGCATGGCGACGACGACCAGATCGTCCCGATCCAGAACTCCGCCCTGTTGTCCTCGCGCTTGCTGCGCAACGCCACGTTGCAGGTCTACAAAGGCTTGCCACACGGTATGTGCACCACCCACGCAGACCTGATCAACCGCGACCTGCTGGACTATTTGCTCGGCTGACGCGGCCCGGCCCTGCCCTCATCCGCTCGCCCGTCGCGGATGAGGGCATGGCAGCCCTCCCCCCAACAGCGGCGAAGGCCCCTAAAATCGGCACCCCAGCCTTTTCCCCCGGAGCCGCCATGACCTACGTTGCCGATCCCGCCCGCTACGACGGGCGCATGCCCTACCGCCGCGTCGGCCGCAGCGGCCTGGTACTGCCGGCGATCTCGCTCGGCCTGTGGCAGAACTTCGGCGGCGTGGATGTGTTCGAAACTGGCCGGGCGCTGCTGCGGCGCGCCTTCGACCGGGGCGTGACCCATTTCGACCTGGCCAACAACTACGGCCCGCCCTATGGCTCGGCCGAAGAGAACTTCGGACGCTGGTTCGCGCAGGACTTCGCCGCGCATCGCGATGAACTGGTGATCTCGACCAAGGCCGGCTGGGACATGTGGCCGGGCCCGTACGGCGGTCCGAGCGGGTCGCGCAAGCACGTGCTGGCCAGTTGCGAACAGAGCCTGCGGCGCATGGGCCTGGACTATGTGGACATCTTCTATTCGCACCGCGTCGATGCCGACACCCCGCTGGAAGAAACCATGGGCGCGCTGGCGCAGCTGCACCGCCAGGGCAAGGCGCTGTACGTGGGCATCTCGTCCTACTCGCCCGAGCTGACCCGGCAGGCCGCGGCGATCCTGCGCGATGAGCGGGTGCCGTTGCTGATCCACCAGCCGAACTATTCGATGCTCAATCGCGATGTCGAACACGGCCTGCTGCCGGCGCTGGAGGAGCTCGGCGTGGGCTGCATCGCGTTCTCGCCGCTGGCCCAGGGCATGTTGACCAACAAGTACCTCGGCGGCGTACCGGCCGACGCGCGCGCGCGCCGCGAAGGCTCGCTCAAGCAGCGCATGCTCAGCGAGGACAACCTGCGGCGAATCGGCGCGTTGAACGAAATCGCCACGCAGCGCGGGCAGACGCTGGCGCAGATGGCGATCGCCTGGGTGTTGCGCGACGCGCGGGTTACCTCTGCCCTGATTGGCGCTCGCACGCTGGCACAGCTGGACGATTCGCTGGCCGCCGTCGCCAACCTGGGCTTCAGTGACGAGGAACTGGCGCAGATCGACCAGCATGCGGGCGACGGCAAGGTCGATATCTGGCGTGTTTCCTCCGCCATCGGTCGCGAGGCGTCACCGCAGTGATCGGCGTGTAGCGATCGGCGTTGGATTTCGAGTTTGCCGAAAATGCATATCGAAACTCGAGGTGGTTTTGTGTGTGCAATCTCAGTTCGCGCACAGCCTGTTCGTATTCAGGCATAAGGCCATCTCAAGCCAGCGGTGGCAGGGCCGATAGCTCGTGACCTTGCCAACGTCATGAGCACGCCATGCGCCCTGCCGTCCGCCTTTCGTCTTCGTCACCCTGGGGAATACAGCGCAAGCTGCTTGGCGCATGGGCCGGTGCCTCGGCGATCGTGCTCGCCTGCGGGCTGGGCGGGCTCGCATCGGCGTGGTCGAACCTGGGTTCGGGGTTGCAGCCCGAGCTTGCGCAGCATGCTCGCCATCTGGTCGTGTTCGCGGCGATCCTGATGAGCGCAATGGCGCTGGCGCTCTTTGGTGGTTTCGGCTGGTGGCTGCGTCGCGCCGTCGTCGGCCCGCTGAAAGAAGTGACCGCCGCGGTCGAGGGCCTGGCCGAGGGCGACTTCTCGCGCACGCCGCGGGCCATGGGGCGCGACGAGATCGGCGCCCTCGCCGATGCCACCCGGCGCGTGACCACGGCCTTGCAGCGACTCGGCGCCGAGCAGCGCGAACTGGGCCGGCGCCATGACATCGGCGAGATCAGCTTCCGCATGGACGAGCACGTCTTCAGCGGCGAGTACGCGCGGATGGTGCGCGAGGTCAACGCCTGCGTGGCCCAGCACATCGGCGTGAAGATGCGGGTGGTCGAAGTGATCCAGCGCTACGCCATCGGCGATCTCAGCGTGGAGATGGACCGCCTGCCCGGTGAGAAGGCCGCCATCACCCACGCGATGGACGCGGTCAAGGCCAGCCTGGCCGACATCAACCGTGAGATCCGCGAGGTGGCGCATGCCGCCGGCCTGGGCGACTTCTCCCGTCGCGGCGATGCAGGCCGCTACCAGCACGATTTCCGCGAAATGGTAAGTGGCCTCAACGGCCTGATGGCCAGCACCGAGACCAGCCTGCAGGCACTGTCCGGCTTGTTGCGCGCTATCGCCGAGGGCGACCTGACCCAGCGCATGCAGGGCGATTTCCATGGCGTGTTTGCCTCGATGCGCGACGATGCCAATGCCAGCGTCGCCCAGCTCACCGAAATCGTCGGCCGCATCCAGGGCGCCTCTTCCCGGATCAACCAGGCAGCCGGCGAGATCGCCCAGGGCAACGGCGACCTATCGCGTCGCACCGAACAGCAGGCGGCCAATCTCGAAGAAACCGCCGCCTCGATGGAAGAGCTCACCGCCGCCGTCAAACAGAACGCTGAGCATGCGCGCCAGGCCAACCAGCTCGCGCTCGGCGCGGCCTCGGTGGCTTCGCAAGGCGGCGCGGTGGTGAGCCAGGTGGTGACGCGGATGCGCGAAATCGAGGTGTCGTCGAAGCGGATCGCCGAGATCATCTCGGTCATCGACGGCATCGCCTTCCAGACCAACATCCTGGCGCTCAATGCCGCGGTGGAGGCGGCGCGCGCCGGCGAGCAGGGCCGTGGCTTCGCCGTAGTGGCCAGCGAGGTGCGCACGTTGGCGCAACGCTCGGCCAATGCCGCCAAGGAGATCAAGGGCTTGATCGACGACTCGGTGTCCAGGGTCGGCGATGGCTCCGCGCTGGTGCATCAAGCGGGCGCGACCATGGGCGAGATCGTCGCCTCAGTCGAGCGCGTGACCGCGATCATGGGCGAGATTGCCGGAGCCTCGCAGGAACAGTCGGCGGGTATCGAGCAGGTCAACCAGACCGTCGCGCAGATGGACGAAGCGACCCAGCAGAACGCCGCGTTGGTGGAAGAAGCCACTGCCGCGGCGCGCGCGATGGAGGAACAGGCCGGCCGGCTCGACGAGGCAGTGAGCCAGTTCAAGCTGGCCGCCGAGCCGGGCCTGCGCCCGACGGCCCGGCCTACGGTGGCCGTGGCGGCCTGAGCCGCTTAGGCCGGCATCTGCCGCAGCAGCTTGTCCAAGGTGATCGGGTACTCGCGCACGCGGATGCCGGTGGCGTGGTGGATGGCGTTGGCCACCGCCGCGCCGACGCCGCAAATCCCCAGTTCACCCACGCCCTTGGCCTTCATCGGCGAGGAAATCGGATCGGTCTCGTCCAGGAACACCACTTCCTGGTGCGGGATGTCGGCATGCACCGGCACCTCATAGCCTGCCAAGTCATGGTTGACGAAGAAACCCAGGCGGCGATCGACGACGAGTTCTTCCATCAACGCCGCGCCCACGCCCATGGTCATCGCGCCGATCACCTGGCTGCGGGCCGCTTTCGGGTTGAGAATGCGGCCGGCCGCGCACACCGCGAGCATCCGCCGCACCCGAATTTCCGCGGTCGCCGCGTCCACCGCGACTTCGACGAAATGTGCGCCGAAGGTGGACTGCTGGTAGCGCTTGGCCAGGTCGCCGTATTCGATACGGTCCTCGGCCACGACGCGGCCAGCGCGTGCCAGCTCGGTCAAGGACTTCGAACGGCCGCCGCCATGCACCTTGCCATCGCTGAAGTCGGCGGTCTCGGCGGCGACGCCCGCGCGTTCGGCCAGCGCCTGGCGCAGCTTCACGCAGGCGGCGTAGACACCGGCGGTGGAACTGTTGCCGCCCCACTGCCCGCCGGAGCCGGCCGACACCGGGAAGCGCGAGTCGCCCAGGCGCACGTGCACCTTGTTCAACGGCACGCCCATCATCTCGGCGGCGGTCTGCGCGATGATCGTGTAGGAGCCGGTGCCGATGTCGGTCATGTCGGTTTCGACACTGATCGTGCCGTCGGTTTCCAGCGCGACGCGCGCGGCCGAGGTCATCACCAGGTTGTTGCGGAAGGCCGATGCCACGCCCTGGCCGATCCACCATCGACCTTCGCGGGTGCTGGCCGGCTTCGGATTGCGCTTGCCCCAGCCGAAGCGCTGCGCGCCCTGCTGCAGGCACTGCACGAATTGCCGCTGCGAGAACGGGCGCTCGGGATGCTCGGGGTCGACCTGGGTGTCGTTGCGGACGCGGAATTCGACCGGATCCATGCCCAGCTGCGCGGCCATTTCATCGACGGCGATCTCCAACGCCATCATGCCCGGCGCCTCGCCCGGCGCGCGCATCGCGTTGCCCTCGGGCAGGTCCAGCACCGCCAGGCGGGTGGCGGTCATGCGGTTGGCGCCGGCGTACAGCAGGCGGGTCTGGTTGACCGCGGTTTCCGGGCCGCCGCCGGGCAGATCGCCCGACCAGCTTTCGTGGCCGATGGCGCTGATGCGGCCATCGCGGTCGGTGCCGATGCGAATGCGCTGCAGGGTCGCCGGCCGGTGGGTGGTGTTGTTGAACATCAGCGGGCGCTGCAGGGTCACCTTGACCGGGCGCCCGACCTGGCGCGCGCCGAGCGCGGCAAGAATCGCATCGGCCCGCACGAACAGCTTGCCACCGAAGCCGCCGCCGATGTACGGCGACACCAGTCGCACCTTTTCCTTGGGGATGCCCAGGGTCTTGGCGACATCGCCGGTGCTCCAGTCGATCATCTGGTTGGAGGTCCACAACGTCAGCTGGTCGCCCTCCCAGCGCGCGATGGACGCATGCGGCTCCATCATCGCGTGGCCCTGGTCGGGCGTGCTGTAGGTCTGGTCGAGCTTGACCGGCGCGGCGGCGAAGGCGCCGGCAAAGTCGCCGGTAGCGGTGTCCGGCGGACCCTGGTCGGCGGGCGGCACGATCGCCGAATCGCGCGCCGCGTGCAGGTCGTAGCGGCCTTTTTCACGCTGGTAATCGACCTTGATGCGCTGGGCGGCCGCGCGCGCCTGTTCGAAGGTTTCGGCCACCACCAACGCGATCGCCTGGTGGTAATGCTCGATCTTCGGCCCGCCAAGCAGATGCGCCGTGTTGAACTTGCCCTTGCCGAGCTTGCCGGCGGTCTGCGCGGTCACAATGCCGAGCACGCCGGGCGATTGTCGCGCCGCGCTCAGGTCCATAGCGCGAATGCTGCCCTTGGCGATACCGGCACCGACGACGTAGCCATACACCGCATCCGGCACGGCCTGGTGCTGTTCGTAGGCGTAGGGCGCGGTGCCGGTGGTCTTGAGCGGGCCGTCGATGCGGTCGGTGGGTCGCCCCACTACCTTGAGGCGGTCGATCGGATTGGTGCCGGCCGGGGTGTCGAATTTCATCTCAGGCCCTCGCTTCTTCCAGCACCGCGGCCAGCGTGCGCTCGACCAGCGGCAGCTTGAACGCGTTCTGTTCGGTGGTGCGCGCGCCATCGAGCAGGCGGCTGGCAATGCGCCGCGCATCGGCGCGCGGCTGTTCGGCCGCCTCCACCCGCCAGGGCTGCGGCGCCACCCCGCCCAAGACCACGCGCAGGTGGCCGTCAGGCTGCACCACGACGCCGACCGAGACGATGGCAAACGCGTATGAAGCTCGGTCGCGAACCTTGTGATAAAGCTGGCGCCCGCCGAGCGGCGGCGGCAACAGCACCGCGGTGATCAGTTCGCCGCGCTCGAGCACGGTTTCCAGGTGCGGGGTATCGCCCGGCGCGCGATAGAACTGCGCGATCGCGATCTGCCGCGTGCTGCCATCGCCACGCACGGTTTCGATCCGCGCATCCAGCGCGCGCATCGCCACCGCCATGTCGCTGGGATGGGTGGCGATGCAATGCTC